>NZ_CP080467.1:942500-1242500 GCF_022674245.1 Alicyclobacillus acidoterrestris | reverse complement strand
GAAATGGACATCATGTGTCTCGAACGCGCTGCAACCATTTGTGCGATACAGCTCCTCAACGAACGCATTTCTCTTGAAACGGAACAGCGCATCAAAGGAGAGTTTCTAGATGCCATCCTGACTGGCGACGGCCGCATGGACCATTTATCCAGACAGATGAACGTACTTGGGTATCCATTAAATCGATCCCATTACGTACTAGTCTTCCAATTTGCGCCGCTCGCGTCCTCGGCGTATGCACGCGCAAATCGAGATATGGATGAGATCAAACGGGAGCTTTCGTCCATTATTTCCGGACAATTCAAACAATCTGAGTCTACACCGCTCATATCCAGCAAATTAGATCAAATCGTCGCGCTCATTCCAACGCAGATGCAAAACATGGAACATCTCGACCCCCAACACATGGCTGAATTCATCGTCGAAACATTCTCCAGGAAATATCAGGATGTCCATATCACCGTGGGTATCAGTTCCAAATGCGAGGGCATCGAGGACTATCGAAGAGGGTACGAAGAAGCCAAAAAGGCCATTCAACTTTCTGATTTTCATCATTCCACATCCAACGTGGTGTCCTTCTCGGATTTGGGATTCATCCCCCATATCGCTAGTGGGGACAACTTTGACGATATGGTTCAATTCTCCTACAACCTACTCAACAAGCTCATTCATTACGACAGACAGAATCGCTCTGAACTCATCAAGACAATGCATTCCTATCTCGAGTGCCAAGGAAACGTGCTCAAGACATCCCGCATGATGAACATGTCACCAGGTTCTATCAAGTACCGTCTAAAACGCATTGAAGAAATCAGCAATATCGATTTGACCCGTTCGAGTGCGTTCTTTGACGCGCGCCTAGCTTTGAAGATTCTCCAGTACGCAGGAAAAGTTGAACTGTAACGCCGATGTTACAAAACCGTTCAGAGATTTACGGTACAGACGTACGTGTGAAGGATGACAGCAGTGGGGGGGTCATCCTCCTTACCGCCCCCTCCGGAAACGAGCTTTACATATCCGCCCGTTATAAAAACAGAGATTGGTTGATTGGCAGCTGATTTTTTTCGCAAAAGCTCAAATAGTGATCGACAAACCAAAACACATCGACTGTCTCGATGATTCGCTCATCGTTATCGAGGAACTCCAGTGCGCCATTCAATTGAAAGACCGTCTTCATCCCCTTCTCCGAAACCAAGGTATGGCAGCGCCCTGGGCTTTCACGAATATAATCGCCGGGGGTTGCAATCCAATCGTATTCGAGATAACGCCAACTTCCTTCGAGGACATAGCCGTTCACAGGCCCGCGGTGACGATGCCTCCCTAGCTTCCCGCCAGCCTCTACCCATAGAACATTCGTGGCACTGTTGTTGCGGATATCAAATGTCAAATGGCGGATCCACACGTTCTCCAAAAATGGGACCCAAGGGGACGCCTCTTCCGATGAATGAATGTAGCCCTCTGGCAATGCGAATTCATCGCGCCGTTTGTCTAACCTCTTCTCAACCAATACATAATTCTCCATACTTTGAACCTCCTTTGCTCACGCTTTATGTTATCGCTTACATACAACCACATCATAACGGTGAATTCGCCAAGTTCCTATAGCCAAATTGGTCAATTTGCTCTTCCGAATTCACCTTGTTTTCGAGTGCGCAAAGGTTCTCATCACGCGCCACAACGCATATACTTACTACTTTCGGTCAGGATAACCCACCGTGCAAAGAACGGTTTATCGCGTTCAATACGGCAACGGCCGTCTCTAAGTCCCCTTCTTTAAACGTGTGCGCAACGGATCCCAAGCGTGCAATCATCGAATCTCGGGTACTTCTCAAACACGTGCGGCCGTGTGCGGTTAAAGAGACATAGACAATTCTTCTATCTATCAAATCCCTATCCCGGCGAATATATCCCTTCTGCTCGAGTACATCGCAAATCCCAGTAATCGTACTGGGGCTTAACTTCAGTGCCGCAGACAAATCGGTCAAGCGCATGCGTTCAACCTCATCCAATTCCTTCAGGACAAGTAACTGATTACATGAAGGCAAGCCAGCGACCTTCATCGGGGATAGGCCTTGGGTCAGCAAAATTTGGTAAGCCAAATCCGCAAACAATTGATTGCGAAGCGTTTCCTGTGTGTCCGTCATCGTTCATATATCCCCCGTCTATTATGATTCGTGACATTGGCGAATCATCTCAAGCAGACTCCGAACTTCGTGATAGTTATAGGAACTAATGTGTATCGTGGAAATGACATCGCCCCGCAAATCTCTCAAAATATACTCTCTGCCAAGCAAGCTCGTACGATGACCTGTTGACGACGGGTATAGCGCCAGTTGATCGATAGGCCACTGCCGTTCTTTGTAATGAACCCATTGGTCATCGAACTCCAAATAGTCGTCCTTTGAAGTCAACGCTATCTTCTGTGCCGCTTCCATGCCAGTTGCCTCCACCAATCTGATCCTTCCAGATCAACAGGACCAACCTCTATCTTCCAGTTCGCCGATCCCGTTCGATAAAAGTTGTCGCGACAAGTATGTTCGAAAAAGAAGGATCAAGCTAGATTTTTTGTCACTGTATCAAGCACTTTCAAACAGGTGTCAAGCTCACTTGCGCTGACCCCTTGTAGTGCCTCCTCAGTGGTTTTACGATATTGCACATATAATTCATGCTGTATGTTTTTTCCTTCCTCGGTGAGGAAGATTAAATTCGTTCGCCGATCTTCCGGATGCGGGAGCCGCTTAATCAAATTCCGCTTAATCATGTTGTTGATTAACCTCGATACCGAGGGTTCATCCTTACCTGTCAGCGCCGCAATCTGCCCTTGTGTAAGACCATCCTCTTTCCATAGACGAATCATGATTCGAAATTGTTCATAGGTAATGGACAAATCATTTTCCTTGAAGTTCCGATTTAGTCGATTAATGAGGAAACGGGACGCGGTAGCAAGTCGATAACTCAACGATTGCGCAATAAGACGGTTCTCATCTTGCACGCCATATTCCCCCTTCCCACCAACGTATTATGCGCCCATAAGCTTGTTCATGCAAGTATCCCCGTGAAAAACAAGTGAACTCTAAGGCTTTACTTCTAGGAATGATTATACGATAATTATCTAAATTATCAGATGTTTTGCTGCGTGAAGTTTTCTTTCATGTGCAGTGACCACATGGCATCGCTTTTTGTCATATCTAAAATCGGCACGTATCGGAGGGATTGTAATCATCATGTCTATCGGTGAAAACATTCGAGCCGTAGGAAAAGAGTCGTTGGTTGAACTGGATAGGCAATATATGTGGCACCCAATGATGCCCTATTCCGCCAGTCAGCAACCGATGGTCGTGGCGCACGGGGAAGGACCCTATATCACCACGGAAGACGGCAACCGCTACTTAGATGCCATGTCTGGTCTGTGGTGCGTCAACCTTGGGTACTCCCAAAAATCACTGGCCGAAGCGGCATCAGAACAGATGCTGGAAATGCCATATTATCCACTCACGCATACGCACAAACCTGGAATCCGACTGGCTGAAAAATTGAACCAGTGGTTACAGGGATCATACAGAATTGTCTATTCAAACAGCGGGTCGGAGGCGAATGAGGTCTCCTTTAAAATTGCTCGCCAATACTACGAGCAAATGGGAGAACCTAATCGCTGGAAAATTATCGCGCGTTATCGCGGCTACCACGGAAACACCATGGGCGCACTCGCCGCAACGGGTCAATTTCAGCGCAAGTACAAATACGAACCCCTCGCCCCAGGCTTTCTCCACGTACCGCCACCGGACTGCTATCGCTGTCCCTTTGGTCATCAGGCTGGTCTATGTCAGCACGAATGCGCCAATTACTACGAGCAGGTCATCAACTGGGAGATACCTGAAACGGTGGCGGCTATCATCATTGAGCCAGTCATCAGCGGTGGCGGAGTGTTTGTGCCACCACCGGAGTATTTGCAACGTGTTCGGGAAATCTGCAATCGCTACGGCGTCTTAATGATTGTCGATGAAGTGATTTGTGGCTTTGGCAGATCCGGTCAGCCGTTTGGACACCAGAATTACGGCATTACACCGGACATTGTGACGATGGCAAAAGGGATTACCAGTGGCTATCTTCCCTTATCCGCCACGGCAATCCGCGATGAACTGTTTGACGTATTCCGCCACGACAGTGAATACGCGCACCTGCGGCACGTCAACACATTCGGCGGCCATCCAGTTGCCTGTGCTGTAGCAATCAAAACCCTGGAAATCATGGAAGAAGAACATTTGGTCGATCGTGCAGCGCAACTGGGTCAACAACTGAAAACAAAACTCACCCCCCTCGCGAATCACCTGCATGTCGGAGATCTGCGGCATTTTGGACTGCTTGCGGGCATCGAGCTAGTGGCCGATAAGGAAACAAAAGCACCGGCTTCACCGGAATTTACGGCAGCTGTCATCGCAGAATGTAAAAAACGCGGAGTCCTCATCGGGAAAAATGGAGACACCGTTCGCAACTTCAACAATATCCTGACGTTGTGCCCGCCATTTATCATCACCGACGACGAATTAGACCACATCGTTACGGTGGTAAAAGAGTCCATTGCGAAGACGACGGAGCAAGGCGTCACCGCGTAACGCACCATCCGGCTGACAGCGAGGCCTCACCCGCCAGCCGCCTCAGGCTTCAAATGAGCTGCGGGGCGGCCTCATACGGCAACTGGCTCGACACGCCGTTGGAATGATTTTTAAGTATTCTGTCGAGGACGAGGCGCTCCAGCCTGATAAAATGATGGTCCCGCTCACGTGGCCTAGGGAGATTCACAGGCACCTCAAACGCAATCTGTCCGTTCTCAATGAGAATCACCCTATCCGCCAAGGCGATGGCTTCACTCACGTCATGTGTGACGAGCATGGCGGTAAACTTTTGTATCGACCAGATTTCTTCAATTAATTGCTGCATTTCAATGCGCGTCAACGCGTCCAAAGCGCCCAGTGGTTCGTCAAGCAGCAACATTCTCGGATCCGATGCAAGTGCTCGTGCCAACGCGACGCGTTGACGCTGCCCTCCGGAAAGAACACCGGGCCAATCGCGCGCGCGCGTCTCCAACCCAACGCGACGCAGCGCCGACACCGCTTTGTCCTTCTCCTCTTTGCCGAGGCCTATGGCTACGTTATCCACAACCTTTAACCATGGCAATAAGCGCGCTTCTTGAAACATGACTCGAATATCTGGGTGAATCCCAGATATTCGTTCATGGTCAACAGAAATTTCTCCCGCTGTTGGAGGCTCTAGTCCAGAAATCAATCTCAACAAAGTACTCTTTCCACAGCCGCTGCGCCCGACGACCGCTACGAATTCTCCTGGAGAGATATCAAGCTGGACGCCTTGAAGAACCGTTTTCCTTCCATATTGCTTGTTCACCTGCTGCATCGATAACTGCAGACCTAATGGGGCAGACACCCTATTCCCTCCATTACGTTAGTGATTCGACAGATAATTCGGATGCCACCTCAGGAAACGGCGTTCCATCGTGGTTGCTATCCAATCTGAAATTTTGCCAAGTAGCGCATATAACACGATGCCTAGCACAACCACGTTCATTTGCATGAACTCCTCCGCATTCATCGCCATATAGCCAATGCCCGAGTTCTCCGATATCGTCTCCGCGACAATCAGTGTCATCCACATCACACCCAAAGCGTATCGGATACCAACCAATATCGACGGTAAAGCCCCTGGCAATATGACTTTCCAAAACAGCTTTAACCAAGGTAGTCGATACACTTTAGCCATCTCAATCAAATCAGCATCCACCGACTTGATTCCAAAGAACGTGTTCACGTAGATGGGGAACACAGAACCCAGTGCAACGAGAAATATTTTGGCTTCCTCGCCGACACCAAACCACACAATGACCAATGGTATCAGCGCCAAATGCGGAATGGTGCGCAGCATCTGGATGGATGTGTCCGTCAACTTTTGCGAGATCCGATAGAGTCCATTCAACAGTCCTAGAACGAAGCCCACCGAACCTCCGATGAGAAACCCTGCCAGTGCCCGCTCCGTACTCGACCAAATGTATTGCCAGAGGATACCCTGTTTACCAAGTTGAATACCTGCCTGAACGACTGCCACAGGCGTTGGCAAAATGCGCGTGGAAATCAACCTGGATTGACCCAAAATCTGCCACCCAATGACAACGAGGGCAGGCACGGCAAAAGGAAGCATCGCGTTTAGTGACTTTCTCACAGATATCCCCCTTGCTTAGGCCTGATTCTCCACGTTTGCTGGAGGTATTTCATTGGCAACCATTTCTCCAAATGGGCTGATAAAAGACGGATCTTTGCCTTGTCTTGATTCTCGTTGTAGGTTCAACTTCGGAAATAAAAGTTCCGCAACGCGATATGATTCCTCTAAATGTGGATAGCCCGACAGGATGAAGGTTTCAATGCCAAGTTCCTCGTATTCCCGCATGCGCTCTGCAATCACATCCGGCGTTCCCACCAATGCCGTGCCAGCGCCTCCCCGAACGAGTCCGACACCGGCCCATAAGTTGGGACTGATTTCGAGGTTTGAGCGGTCTCCTCGGTGCAATTCACTCATTCTGCGCTGACCGACAGAATCCATTCGCGAAAATACTTTCTGTGCCTCTTCTATGGTTTTGTCATCTACATATTGAATGAGCTTTTCAGCGTCCGCCCACGCTTCGTCTTCTGTTTCCCGAACGATGATATGCAGGCGAATACCGAACCGAACCTCACGCCCCGCCTGTTGTGCAAGTTCCCGAACGCGTTCAATTTTCTCCTTGACTTGTGCTGGCGGTTCTCCCCAGGTCAGATACACATCCACATGCTTCGCTGCAATCTTTTGGCCAATATCGGACGAGCCACCAAAATACAGCGGAGGATATGGCTTCTGTACAGGTGGATACAGAAGTTTTGCAGCATTGACGCGCAAATGATCTCCATCGTAATCCACCGTTTCCCCTTCCATCACGCGTCGCCAAATCGAAAGGAATTCATCTGTCACGTGGTACCGTTCATCGTGGTTCAGAAATAATCCATCTGCTTCTTGCTCTAATGGATCCCCGCCCGTCACCACGTTTATCAGTAACCGCCCACCAGATAGCCGGTCGAATGTCGACGCCATCCGCGCAGCAACAGTTGGTGACATCAGCCCTGGACGAATCGCGACAAGGAACTTCAACCGCTCCGTCGCCGGAATGAGTGACGAAGCGACAATCCACGCATCCTCGCAGGACCGCCCCGTCGGCAATAACACGCCACTAAAACCAAGTGTGTCCACTGCCTGGGCAATTTGCCGCATATACGAATAATCTACGACCCGCGCCCCAGTTGTTGTGCCGAGATATCGACTATCCCCATGTGTCGGAATAAACCAAAATACCTGCATATTAATTCGTCCCCTTCCCAACATTCCCTGACCAAACGTCGTCTTTGACAGTAATTGCGTTTGGAATCAGGCCTAATTTGTAGAACAGATTTGCGATATTCTGCTGTTCATCGACGACATCATTGGTAATCGGCTCCACGCCGTAAGCCCGCCGATTTAACGAAGTTTCAAGTGCTTTTACGCTAATATCCATCTTCGGTGCTAAAAACTTGGCAGCTTGAACCTTGTTGTTTTTCACCCACGTGTCCGTCTGCTGCAATGCGTTGAGATAATCTTGGACGATGTCCGGGTGACTTTGCGCAAATGTCTTTGTCGCGAAATAGAATTGATAGTTGTTTGTGACACCACTGCCGCTGGCTATCTCTGTGGATTTTGTCGCATCTTGTGCGGAGGCCAAATACGGATCCCAAATTGCCCATGCAGAAACCTTGCCCGATTGAAACGCAGCCCGTGCATCAGCCGGTGTGAGGTAATCAGGCGTAATGTCCTGAAAAGTCAATCCAGCCTTTTGTAATTGCTGAACCAACATGTACTCGACGTTCGAACCTTTGTTTATCGCCACTGTCTTTCCCTTTAAATCTTTGACGCTTTTGATACCCGATTGAGAGGAAACCAAAATGGCCTCCGCCTCAGGACTTGCTGGTTCATGCGCCAGATAGACGAGCGGTGTCCCCGCAGATTGAGCAAAAATCGGCGGCGTATCACCAGTCTCACCGAGATCTATCGCGCCGGCGTTCATCGCTTGCAGTAACTGCGGTCCTCCAGGAAACTGAATCCACTGGACTTTGTATCCGAGTTTTTCCAGTTGTTTATCCAAAATCCCCCTATCCATCATCACTCCGGACGTTCCGTACAATTGATAACCAATTCGAATCGTCCCTTTGTCCGTTGCTGAAGTTGCTGCCCCCGTGCCCGTGTTGCCCGTAGTAGTAGAATTCCCGCAACCGGAAACCGCGAACACGGTGGCGGCAGCAGCAAACCCAAGTACACCTTTGTACCATCCTGTCACGAACGATTCCCCCCTACATACAGCTGCTCATTTGTCTGATTCGGAAGCATTCGATTCAACAGCTCCTCAATGCCGCTGTCGAATCGTTTCTTCAGGTCCCCTTGCACGCTGATGCCCCCTTGCCCATCCTCTGACACCTGGCTATCCAAGCAATAGATACCCGGTAGAATGGTGCGCGCTCCAAGTGCGCACAGAATCGGCTTTAGCGCGTAATCAATCACGAGTAAGTGTGCTGGTGAACCACCAACGACGAGAGGGTAAATGATTTTTGACGTGAAAATCCCCTGGGGCAACATGTCGAGGTAAATCTTCAATAACCCTGTATATGCTGCCTTATAAACCGGTGTCGCAACTACCACTGCGTCTGATTCCTCAATCTCCTGAATGCTGTCTCGAATCGCGTCACTTTCAAAATTGGCGTATACCAAGTCATCAGACGAAAAATCTCGAACAAATATCCTATGGATCTGTGCATCACTTGCATGTAACTTCGTTTCCAAGTAACGGATAAATTTTTCTGTCCTTGAGTTTTTGGAGGGGCTGCCACTGATAATTGTAATTTTCGCCATCACACACACTCCTCTGATATGAAAGAAGAATCAAAAAATGGACCCAAGTAAATTTCATAACCATTTTAAACACGTCCGAGATCTCGCGAAATCACGGACGCCTTCTTTCCCCATCCACTCGTTCGTTGTGGGATGTCAGAGGAAACCTTTGTTTTTCAACCCGATCAATTTGCGTAACCTGTGCTCCATGAACCGTGATATTGACTGAACCATATTCCAACCCGTCCAGAGCACGCAAAATACGCTGAATCACATCGTCCGGCAACGTGCTACGCTGTTTCATGGTGATAATCCCCCCATACAGGTAGTTCACAATCAGCGAATCATGACTCCCGACACGTACCTATCGGGTCTAGCTCGACTTGCGTATCTCAATGCTGTACGGATTTACTTCTGACGCTATGGACATGGGTCGCTCTTCAAACAATTTGAAATCCGTCAGCTCATAAGCTACGTTTCGCCCGATTTCAAGCAGGTAATCTTGTTCTTTCGGCACATAAACATGCAGTCGTAGATCTTTGGTTGCGATGTCTACGCCGTAAAAATCACCCTTGTAGGACACGCGGACGATCTCGCCTGTGACATCATCATCCGACAAAATCTCGCGAATTCTAATATCTTTTGGGCGAATGACGACATGCACATTCGTCCCATCGGGTTTATCCGGTACATCGACAGATATCTCTCCAATTGCGACGCGATTACCTACCGTCTTTCCATAAATGTGGTTTGCTTCGCCGACAAAATTCGCAACAAACAAACTGCTCGGCGCTTCGTACACTTCTTTTGGCGTTCCAAATTGTTCGATTTTCCCACGATTCATGACGAGCACCCTATCTGCAATTTCCAGCGCTTCTTCTTGATCATGCGTGACAAAAATACTCGTGATGCCGATATCGTCATGTACGTCACGCACCCACTGCCGAAGTTCGCGCCGAACTTTTGTATCTATCGCAGCAAACGGTTCATCTAACAATAAAATCTTGGGTTTCGGAGCAAGTGCTCGAGCGAGGGCCACACGTTGTGCCTGACCACCAGACAATTGTTGGGGATATCGATTTTCCAGTCCTTCCAAGCGCACATATTTCAGCAGTTCCATAACCCGCATATGAATGTGCTTCTTACTTTGCTTTTGCACCTTCAAGCCAAACGCGATGTTTTCATACACAGTCATATGTTTAAACAACGCATAATTTTGAAAGACTACGCCCACCTTGCGCTTTTGAGGAGGCAACTCGTCAACAACCTTCCCTCCAATCAGCACTTCACCGGCAGACTGTTTCTCGAGCCCAGCGATAATTCGCAAAAGCGTGGTCTTTCCGCTTCCACTCGGTCCAAGAAACCCTATCATCTCACCCTCCTTTACCTGTAGACTGACATCGTCCAATGCGAGCGCCTCTCCGGTGTACGACTTTGCGATGTGTCGCAGTTCAATACTCATACGAGATGCCTCCCTTGCCTTTTTTTAATCAACTGCAGAATCATCAAGATGACGAAGGAGGTCGCCGCCAGAACGAGTGAAACTGCATATGCCGCCTGTAAATCGCTATTTACGGTGGCTTGATAAACGTAGAGTGTGGCGGATTGTGTCAACATAATCACAGCACCCGAGACCACGAGTACGGCACCAAATTCACCAAGTGCCCTAGCTAGCGTAAGCACTAATCCATACGCTAGACTCCATTTCATGCCGGGCAATGTAACGCGCCAAAACGTCGTCCATGCAGATGCGCCGAGCGTCACTGCGGCCTCCTCTTGGGCAAAGCCCTTTTCACGTAGAACAGGTACCAATTCCCGGACGACAAACGGAAATGTAACAAACAGCGTCGCAAGAACCATACCAGGCATCGCATAAATGATTTTTATATGCGCGGATGCGAACCCCGCCCCAATCCACGTTCTTGGGCCATAAACCAAAGTGAGTGCGAGACCCGCAATCACTGGAGAAACGGCAAATGGCAAATCCACAATGGCGTTTATCACCTGCCACCCACGCGCTCGACGCCTCGCGATGACAAGTGCGGCGAGAACGCCAAATACCCCATTAATAACTACGGTGAGACCCGTAATCTCGAACGTTAATTTAAGGGAAAATACCGCTTCAGGGTTCGCAAGTTGTCGGGCAAACGCACCTGCCCCGTCCCGAAACGCACCAACGATTAGGCCGAGCACTGGGAGAACAATGAGAATCGCGAACCATACATAAACGAACCCATACAGTCCTATTTTCCGCACCGTGTTACCTCCCTAGCTCCAACTCTCCAAGCCGTACTCGTTTGCTCTGATTTCTGGTGACTCGCCTTGTGGCAAATAGTTGATACAACAGTGCGAAAAACGAGATAGCTAGCAATACGACAGATACACTTGCCGCGCCCTGTGAATCATAGTTTTCAAGCAACCCGTACAAATAGTACGCGGAAACTTGCGTATGCATGGGAATGTTCCCGGCGACCATCACCACCGCTCCAAACTCGGAAAGCGCACGACTGAAGCATAGAGAACAACCTGTGGTAATACCCGGCCACATCACGGGCAGCAGAATACTACGAAAGACTCTCGTCTGCTGTGCCCCCAATGTCCATGCCGCTTCCTCCATCCGCGGATCTAACTCTTCCAAAAGGGGTTGTACAGAACGGATCGTATAAGGGAATGTCACAATGACCATTGCCAATAAAATAGCGAATGGAGAATAAATAATTTTGACACCATGTGCCGCTAGCCACGTCCCCAGCGGAGAGGTAGGCCCATACAGGAAAATCAGCATCAATCCACTCACTGTCGTCGGGATGGCAAATGGCAAATCGACAATCGCGTTAAGCAACTGCCTCCCGGGCAAACGAAACCGGACGAGCACAAAAGCCACAATGGTGCCCGTAATCCCGTTGATTACCGCAGTGATCAGCGCCATTCGCACAGTCAGTCCCAGTGCTGCAAGGCCTATAGGTTGCGTGATTGCACTCAGAAAGTCGCCGATACCGTGTGAAAATGCCTGTGTAAAAATCGCCCCAACCGGCAGGACTATCAATAACAACAGGTAACCTGATACCGTTGTAAAGGCGAGCCGTGCACGTATCTGCCGAATCATCTGCTCTCAAGCACCTGAGTCCAAATACCATTGCTAGAATAGAGCGTGTTATTGATAGTCGACCAACCCCCTAATTCCTTGACGGTAAATAGGTCGGACGGCGTCTTAAATTGCTTTTTCGACTGTGCGTGTAGCTGTGGAATCACTGGACGGAATCCCGCCTCCATGAATATCTTCTGAGCAGTTGGACCCTCCAACCAATTGACAAAGGCCTCCGCCACTTGACGCGTACCATCTGCATCTACATTTTTGTCGACGACGGCAATCGGGTTTTCAATCAACATGGTCGAGCTTGGAAGCACTTCGGAAAAAGATTTCAGATTATGGCTCGATTCCAATATCTCGTTCTCGTAGCTGACGACCGCATCCCCTGTTCCGTTGGTAAAAGTGGCCATCGAAGCTTCACCGGACTTATCTAAAGATTCAACATTCTTTAAAATGGACTCAAGCAATGACTTGGCTTGATCAGCATTCCCATGCCGAAGCGTTGAATAGTAGATAGCGTTGATGTCCCACTTCGCGCCACCCGATGACGATGGATTTGGCAAATCAACCACGACCCCAGGTTTTGCAAGGTCAGCCCACGTCTCAATGTGCTTTGGATTGCCTTTGCGCACGCCGATCGCTACCACTGAGTCAGTGACCATACCACCTGTAGGTGTATCTTTCCAATTGTGTGTAATAAGCCCTGCCTGCTGAATCTTATCGATGTCCGCCTCCAAAGAAAGGGCTGCTACATCTACCGGCAAACCATTTGCAATGGCTTGTGCCTCAGAACCGGAACCTTGAAACGACGCGTTAAATTTCACCGTTTGCCCAGTCTTTTGCTTCCAATATTTTTGAAAGGCAGGGAACAACTGATTTTCGTACACGTTTTGCGTCACACTATATGAGCCAAAATTGAGTGTCACGGTCTTGCCCGTACTCGAAGAACCTGCTCCCGTGCTCGATGCATTGGCCGCTGGTGATGTGCTTGCTGAACCGCCATGCTCCGTACCACATCCGACGGTGCAAAGCGTACCAAACAGTGCAACGCCGATGACCCCAAGTTTTTTCATTCAATTTTCAGCCCCAATCAAAACCGACTATATCCATAGACTTTGTTCGTCTTCTGACAAACACTATATGGAGGCTTGAACGGTGAGTCAACGACAAACACATATAAACCCGATAAATAACATTTGGTTTATATGATGTCATAACAAGTTCAATTAAAAACAGCCACAAGGGCTGCTAATCTTCTTGATGTGGGATTTAATGGATAGGATCGCCAGTGCGAGTCAGATTGATATGATATTGATAGCGACTGGATGGATAACGTACCTCGGAAAACTCAACCGGCGTTCCAGTGTCATCCGAAGTCACGCGATGGATAACCAAAATCGGCTCGTCCAGGCCTGCGCCTAGTTCTTGCACGTCGTCATAGGTCGAACGCTCGGCGGAAATTTTCTGGCTACCATGCGCAATTTTCACACCATGCTGCTCGAAAAAGCCATAGATGTGATTGTGAAATTGGGATTGCTCTTTCAACTCGTCAAACGTCACATTCCTCGGTACTAAGAGATACGACATTTCCCGAAAAATCGGTACGTCCGATACAGAGGCAATGCGACAGATTTTCACGACACTGGTCCCCTCTTCAACATTGAGCTGAATGGCAATCTTTTCAGAACAACCAACTTTCTCAATGCTCTTAACGTATACATCGACGTCATTTCCAGCCAACCGAAGCTCTTCCGCAAAGCCCTTCAGTCTCGAGACAGCCTGTGTATTTCGCTCCGACTTTGTAACAAATGTCCCGACACCCTGACGTCTTTCCAGGTACCCCATGGACACCAAATCGGATAGTGCTTGCCGGACTGTAATGCGACTCACGCCGTGTTCTTTCGCCAACTCGGCTTCTGATGGAATTCGTTCACCTGGGTGCCAACGATTCCTTTGAAGATCATGAATCAAATCACTTTTCAACTGATGATATAAAGGTACACTCGTCTTCATACTGCTTCGCCATCCCTAGGCAAACGATTTAAATATACTGAAATGATTGTAACAAGTAACGTCGTCATGACAATAACCAATAACACAAATATACAACAAACCTCATCGGAATTATATATTTTTATTCACGGTTCCATAATTCATCTCTAAAGCAATCCACACTCGGCGTTTCATGGCACATCAAAAAACTCACGAACCTCAAAGTTCGTGAGCCAAAATGTATATATTAACCGATTCCTAAGTGCAATGAGGCTACACTTCCAGCCCGTAGTGCGCACGAAGTGTGGTGCCCGTGTATTCCGTTCGAAACAAACCGCGCCGCTGTAGCTCAGGAACCACGTATTCGACAAAATCCTCTAACCCCCCAGCCATCAACTGAGGCATTACGTTAAACCCATCCGCTGCGCCTTCGACGAACCAGGCCTCCATATAATCCGCTATCTGAGTAGGCGTACCGGCAATGGTCTTATGTCCACGCCCCCCAGCCAACCGAAGTAGCAACTGTCGAATGGTCAACTGTTCCGAACGAGCCATATCGACAATCAACTGGGTTCGACTGCGATGTCCTTCTACATGCTGAGGATTGACAAAGTCCGGGAGCGGTTCATCCAGCGAGCATCCAGACAAATCATAGCCGACGCGGTTAGACAACTGATGCAGACTGTGTTCCGGTGTGGTCAAAGCGTGTAAAGCCTCCTCCTTTTCCCGCGCCTCCGATTCTGTGGCCCCTATCACCGTGCACACGCCTGGGAGTACTTTGACACCTTCTGGATCACGCCCACCCCGCCGAACCCGCGCTTTGAGATCTGTGTAAAACGCCTTGGCATCCGCAAACGACTGTTGTGCCGTAAAGACGGCCTCCGCATATCGTGCCGCGAACGCCTTGCCATCTTCGGATGAGCCAGCCTGTACCAAAAGCGGTCTTCCTTGTGGTGAACGAGGGATATTTAAGGGACCGCGCACCGAATAGTGCTCGCCACGATAATTGAGTTCGCGCACCTGAGTGGCATCCACAAAAACACCTGATTCCTGATCGCGTATTAACGCGCGTTCGGTCCAACTGTCCCACAGCTGAGTGGCCACATCAACGAATTCCGTTGCGCGTTCATAGCGTTTCGCATGTGTCAGAATCGCATCGTAGCCAAAGTTCTGGGCTTCCGCATCCGTCCCGGAAGTGACAATGTTCCATCCGGCCCGCCCGTGGCTCAGATGGTCGAGAGAGGCCAATCTTCTCGCTAAATTAAACGGTTCATTAAATGTCGTTGAAACGGTGCCGATGAGTCCAATGCGGCTAGTCACCACGGCCAACGCTGAGAGCAATGTCAGCGGTTCAAATCCCGCCACAGCCCCATGTACCACAGCCTGGGGCGACGTCGACAATCGATCAGCCAAAAAGATAGAATCAAATTTTGCATTTTCCGCAAGTTCAGCGAGCCGACGGTAGTGAAGAAAGTCCAGTGAGTTGTCGACGTTCGTCGCAGGGTGACGCCACGCTGACTCGTGATGACCAAACGGTGTCAAGAACAAATTCAGGTGCATTTGTCTTTCAGTCGTCATGCCCATTTCTCCCCTTCACCCTGTATAATTGTCGCGCCAACGAAGAAGTCTCCGCTCCAGCAAACGGACGAATGAATCCGAAAGCTTCCCTACCAAAGCAAAGATAATCAAGCCGACAAAGACGACATCCGTTTGCGAAAACTGTTGTGCATTCAAAATTAAATAACCCACGCCAGAACTTGATCCGAGCATCTCAGCAACCACTAATCCAAGCCACGACACGCCAATCGCCAATCTCAGCCCCAGCAGCACATTTGGCAGCGCAGCGGGCAACATCAGTTTCGTGAATTGCTGAACCCGGTTAAATTGCAACACCCTAGCCACTTCAAAGAGTTTTGCGTCAACGCTGCGGATACCCATGAACGTATTCATATACATTGGGAAAAACGCACCTGTGGCAATGAGCACGTCCTTTGACCATTCGCCAAGGCCAAGCCATAGGATGAAAAGCGGTGTAATCGCGAGATGAGGAACGGTTCTCAGCATTTGTACAGAGGGATCGACGACATCTTCAAAGCGTTTGTACAGACCAGCAAATGCCCCTGTGATAAGACCTAAACCTGCTCCGAGCAAGAACCCGAAGACCACCCGAATGAGGCTTATCTTCAAGTCCGAAATCAATACTCCGGAACGAGCCAATTGCCAGAAGGCGACTGCAATTTCCAGCGGTGACGGGAGAATGGCGGGTATCACAAGTTGTAGACTACATACCGCCTGCCAAATCACAAGCACGACGATAGGCAAATATGACCCGACAAAGGGCAGCCGTTTTCTCCTGACGGGGGGGACGGCCATCGGCGTTACTCTCGTACGGCGGTTCACATTTTGAATATCCTTCGCTGTTTCCACGTGAATTGGATGCACCAGATATCCCTCCTCACTACGGACTTTGCTTCGCGACTTGCTCGATATATTGGTTATCTACGACTTTCGAAACGTCCAATTTGGTATTCAGCGCCCCTTGCTGATAGAGAAAATCTGCGGTTTGTTGCTGTTCCTTTACCACTTCATCGGTGACTGGGGCATTTTCATCGTCTTCATTCTCGAGCATTTGCCGAATGACGGATGGACTCAGATGCGTGGATTTTGCGTAGAGCTGTATGGCCTCATCCATGTGCGCTTTTTGATAATCGAGTGCCTGCTGATAGACTTTGAGAAATCGTACAACCAAATCGGGGTGCTGTTGCGCAAACTTGCTCCGGACAATCGTAAATCCCGGATCAGCCGACGCTAAAGATTGCTCGGTTGCGAGTTCCTCGGCGCCATGCAAGGAAACTTCCTCCGTAATGTAGGGCTCCCATGTCGCCCAAGCGTCCACTGCGTGCGACTCAAAGGCTGGCTGTGCCTCGTTCGGCTGCAATTGAACAATATGAATGTCTGAAGTGGTGAGTCCAGCCTTCGCGAGAGCTTTATATAGCAGGTTATAGGCGGAACTCCCTTGCGCGACCGCCACCTTTTTACCTTTCAAATCTTGCAAACTGTGCAATGAACTGCCCTTTGGCACGAGTAGGGCATCCCCGTTTTTACCGCTGCTATCCACCGCGATCTCGGTAAAATTCACATTCGCCGCCTGCCCAACCAGTACGGGGGTATTCCCCACTTGGCCAAAATCGATATGATTGGAAGCAATGGCTGGAAAAAACGGAGGTCCACTGGTGAACTGTACCCACTTCACTTTTGCGCCGACGCGGGCAAACGCCTGTTCAAACCACCCTTTCTTTTCCGCCAGGTACATCGGGCCCATCAGGGACTGGGTCCCAATATTGACCGTGACGCCCGCATCTGAGGACGTCGGCTTTGCCTCATTCTGCCCACCCTTGAGACTTGTGTTCGCCTGTCCTGTGCTCACGCCGCACCCAGCCAGCACCACTGCCATCAGCAGCGACGCAACGCCGCACGCCCATTTATTCACAACCCATCTTCCCGCCATCCTCATCGACCTCCTTCATCGTTTAAAGGCGCAGAGATGACGGCGTGTGCTTCCACCATGTGCGCCTCCAACTGATTGAGCACCTCGCGACGCAATTCGAGAAACGCCGTGCTCGAACGCTTTCGTGGGTATGGCAAATCGATTGGTACAATGGTCCGGATAGTCCCAGGTTTCGCACTCATCACGACCACCCGCTGTGCGAGTACAACCGCTTCGTCGATGTCATGTGTCACCAAAATGACGGTTGTCTGATTCTGAAGCCACACATCTAATAACACTTCTTGCATGTGCGCTCGCGTAAACGCGTCTAATGCCCCAAAAGGTTCATCCATCAAGAGAACTTTTGGATCACGAATAAACGCCCGCGCAATCGCCACCCGTTGTGCCATGCCACCCGACAATTGACGGGGGTAGGTCTTTGCAAAACCGTCCATATGGACTAAATGAATCATCTTATCGACTTTATCTCTGACCTCGCGATGTTTCAGTGACAAATTCGCAGCGATATTCTCTTCGACCGTGAGCCACGGAAATAACCGATGTTCCTGAAAGATAAATCCCTTGTCAACACCTGGCGCGCGCACGGGTTCCCCGTCGAGCGTCACATCCCCTTCATGTTGAGCATCGAGCCCTGCGATAATCTTGAGAAGTGTGCTCTTGCCGCATCCACTCGGACCGATGACCGTAACAAATTCCCCTTGGGGAATTTGCATGTCAATATCCCGTAACACGCTGAGCGCACCTTGTGAGGAGATAAATGTTTTACTTAAATCGCGAATGACAAGCTCCTCTATTACAGACACAGTCTTCCCCCACATCCTCAAAAATTGATTGATGATTCAGTGAATAACGACTTTCCGTATTGGGCCGCTCGATTGGAACGAAATTACTGTCACCCCCTCCTTTGCGGTCACACAAAAAGGCCCCAATGGACTCCATGTTGAGTCGCACGGGACCTCCAGATGCCTGGTCGGTTTCAATCAACAGTAGCGAAATTGTCATTCCATAATCCTTATCGGATTAGTGTGATTACCATATCATCCAAACATTATTCTGTCAATAATTTTTTGAACATTTGATGCGTTACTCTCGAACGATTATGTCAACAATATTTCATGCGATTTTGTTTGGAAATCACAAATTGATTTCGCTATATTAGATCTGTAAGAAGGAGGGGATGCATCTGGACACCAACACCAAACAAAGCGTGCAATACGACGTCGTGGATCGCATTCGAGATGCCATTCTCAACGGTGAGTTTCTGCCTAATGAGCGATTGGTTGAGGCAGATTTGATAGCGAAATACCAAGTCGGACGGGCAGCGGTGCGCATGGCGCTGGCCGAGCTAGAAAAGGAATACCTGGTCGTTCGTGAACCGAACCGCGGAGCTCGTGTGCGCGCAATTAGCCTGGAAGAGGCAATTGAAATCACAGAAGTGCGCGCATTGTTAGAGGTTTTAGTTGCACAGAAGGCCGCAGAGCGTGTGACCGCACAACAAATGGATAAACTACGCGCCATCATCGACCAAATGACCAAGGCACAAGCGAACGCAGACCTGTCGCAATACTCCCAATTGAACCGCACATTACACAAAAGGTTGTACGACATCGCAGGACATGAAACAGCGAAACGGATGATTGTGAACTTGCGAGCCCAAATTGTGCGCTATCAGTTTCGCGCATCTTTGATGCCAGGTCGGACAGATGTCTCTCTTGCAGAACATCAAGGTATTGTTGACGCCGTATGCGCCAAAGATCCAGTTGCCGCTGGTGCGGCCATGCAAAAACACATGACGAGCGTCACAGAGACGCTGCGAAAAATGCCTAAGCAAGGATTATATTGACCGACACACCTGCACAAAAAACCTCGCCCGTGCATGGCGCGAAGTTGAAATGCACATAGACATCATCACCTACCCTGGGAAATCTCCGGGCAAGCGATTTTCCAGGGTAGTACACATATGCACTGACAGGTTCGTCCTCTATCAGGCAATGACATCTTTTATACCAAACCGTCCACTTTCGCCGTGACTTCATCAACGGTTTTACATTGTTCATCCGATATCCTGACGTCTAAGGCCTCTATCGCATCCAGCAGATGTCTCTTTTTCGTGGAACCAATAATTGCACAAGTCACTGCCGGATGATGAAGAACCCACGCCAACGCGAACCTGGCTAACGGCATACCCGCTTCCTCCGCAATCGGACGCAATTGCTCAAGGATCCGAAAATTGCGTGGTGTAAACAGCCGATGAATGACTCGTTCCCCGCGCCCAGATTCTCTTCTTCACAAAATGGCAATAGCTCCCGCTCGATATCGCGCACGAACAAATTGTACTGCGGTTGGACGGATACGAATTTTTCCCACCCCCGCTGATGACTAATGGCGTGTGACTTAGCAATTTGGTACGCAGCGTAGTTAGAGCATCCGATGTACCTCACCTTTCCTTGCCGAACCAAGTCATCTAATGTGCGGCGTGTTCGGGTCGAACCGATGCATCTGATACAAGTCGATATAATCCGTTTGCAATCGCGTCAAAGACGCCTCCACTGCACGCATCATATGTACACGGGACGATCCCGCCTCATTCACTCCCTATCGGGAACCCAACTTTTGTGGCCAAGATCACATGGTGCCGTCGCCCCCTGAGCGCACGCCCAAGAATTTCCTCAGACTCCCCAGTTCCATAGGGCAAAGCCGCATCCTGTCCCGTTCCATAGTAGTCTGCGGTATCAATCAAATTGACGCCTGCGTCGAGCGCACAATCCAATATCTCGACGGAATCTCGCTCATCTATCCAACGTCCAAACGACATCGTACCCAAGCGCAGCCTAGAAACCATCACACCGGTACTTCCTAATGTTCGATATTGCATCGTAACACCTCTTCGCTGAGATCTTGTGCCTACGCGTCTACCGACCGCGAAGCCTAAGCGCATAACAACTGATGCCACACATAGACGACTATCCACAATCCAAAACGGTCGTCCACGACATGGTCCATCCTCATGTGACCAGCGAAACGCCCTTTCGTCGCTTGCGGACAGCCATCCTTAGCAGCATCCGTTCAAATAAACCGGATAACCCTATGCAACAATCGAAATCTCCTGTCAGATATCAATTGGAGACATAAGTGACGCTCAGCGCTTTGAGCTTTTCACGCAGTCCGTAGATATCCAACCCCAATTCCCCTTGCGCCAAACGATTTCTGACATTCGCCTCTTTGTCCGTGCGCGCCTGCGCAGCCAGTGCAACCTGTGCCGCTTCAGCCTTCGGTACCACCACGACGCCATCCCTGTCACCGACAATAATATCGCCTGGGTTTACGATACATCCGGCACAAACCACAGGAATATTGACGGATCCCGCCGTCGCCTTGACCGTCCCCTTCGCCGAGATGGCTTTTGCCCACACGGGAAATCTCATCTCGGTCAGTTCAACCGTATCCCGCACGCCGGCGTCAATAATTAACCCCTGTGCCCCCTGCGCGCGCGCCGACACACCAAGTAATTCGCCAAACATACCATCCGTCGACGCCGAAGTCACAGTCACCACTAGGACATCCCCAGGCCGACAAACCTCCATCGCGGCGTGAATCATCAAGTTGTCACCCGGGTGACAGGACACCGTTACCGCCGTGCCACAGACTTTCGCATCGTCATAGATAGGCCGAAGGTATGGATTCATCAACCCTCTTCGACCCATTGCCTCGTGAACCGTAGCCACTCCAAAGGCGCTCAGCGCCTGTACATCATTCGCATTCGCTCGCTCGATATGGGTAACAATCACCGAACTCATGCAAACACCTTCCCAACATACGGATATATCCGTTGGTACGCTTCCCCGTATTTGATGCTTGATCCAGCGTTGCGCCCTGCCTGTACACCCCGGCGCTTCGCCACATCCGTGTAGTACTCCCACAAATGTTCCTGCGCCTCCATGCATTCCATCGCTTGACGCTTACGCTCAAATACAGGGGTAATATCCAACAAGACATCCACCTGGAAATTGCACTGCTCCGGCTGGTGGGGTTCAAACAAATAAACCGGCGGTGCACCAATCACCGGTAAATCCGAAGGATAGCCATGCGCTTGCGCCAAAATGCGACATTCCATGACCAATTCGGTGGTTCGAGGATGATCTGCGTTGTACGGATCCGTCAGAGAATGCGTCAGAATCAACTCTGGTCGATACTCCCGAAATTCCTGTACGAGCGCATCTTGCAGGTCCTTCGTCACTTCCAGTGGATAATCCCCGGCGTCAAAGAAGCGCACTTCAGCACCTAGAATTTCCGCTGCGTGCTGTGCCTCCGCGCGTCGACTTTGCTTGATTTCCTCCAGCGTCTTCCCATCCTTCCAGAGACGGGCGGACTCACCGCGTTCCCCATACGATAAGCAGAGGACGCGAACGCGATAGCCGAGATCGTGATACAATGCAATGGCGCCTCCTGCGCGCCAGACAAAATCTGCGGAATGTGCACTCACAACTGTAATGGTCTTATTCGTATCGACCATCTCCGGCTCCCCCTTTATACGAAATTTTCTCCGCTCACACCTCTGATAGTGCCAACCCTCAATCGACAGTGCGGTGCGGATGCCGCTGCAAAAATTGAATCAACTGGGTGTTAAACTGCTTTGGCGTTTCACTTGGGCAAAAATGACCGCCCGGTATAATGACCAATTCCGAATTGGGTATGAGCGACTGCATTTCTTGCCCCATACTGAGGTCGTTCAGCTTGTCGTCTTCCCCCCAGATAATCAGCGTGGGCCGACGAATGTAGGGCAACCTGCGACGCAAATGGTACCTGGCGCGATGCACTGGGTTGTTCATATGGTTCAAAATCTTCTGGTACGACTCGACGGCACCTGGCAACTGCGTGCGCTGATACCAGCTATCCGCCAGTTCTACCGGACTCACCTCGTCCGCGTGCATCGTTTCCTTGACGTGCGCCAAAATCGCCTCGCGCGTAGGCGACACAAACGCGGTCATCGTCGAGAGTGTACGCGTAGACACGCCACCACTACCGACTAACGTCAGCGTTTCAACGCGATTGGGGCTTTCGTATCCGAACAGTGCGGCCACCCACCCGCCCATCGAGTGCCCGACAATATGCGCAGCGTCTACCCCTATGGCATCTTGAAACTCTCGCACAAAATCGACGAGATAGGCGAAGGAATATTCAACATCCAGCCTATCGCCATTTCCCCACCCCACAAAGTCGGGGGCAAACACATGAAACTGACGGCTCAAGTCGGCCATGTTGGCAATCCAGTAATCTCCACCGCTAAAAAAGCCAACCCCATGCAGCAGAATCACTGGCTCTCCCTGCCCAGCTTCCAAATAATGCGTCGTTCCATGGCTCAAAGTAACTTGACGTTCACGAATCGTCGCGCAATTCTCCAAAGCCCCACCTCCCTTGCATAGTCCCGTGATTTACTGCCATACGGCAAACGTCATGCCGACGCCGGTCCCAGCTGGAGAACGATAACCAGAGACATATTCCAAATAATTTACATCCAGGTGCTCCAAGGCGCCTGCAGCCACGACCCAGTTCAGAATTTCCCCAGAAGCTCCCTGCAGCCGCTCTCTTGGTAGCGTTTTCAAAAGCTCCACATCTTTATTTTTGAGCCCTTCGATCACGAGTTCATCCAGTTTCTCATCCAAAGTAAAATGGCTAAGCCCACCCGAGCCTATCACAGCTACCCGTTTGTCTTCACCCCACGATTCAATAGCGCGACGAAGTGCGCGGCCTAACTCATAGCAACGCGCAGGGGTCGGCTGGTTCGGCGGGTAGAAGCAATTGACGAACACAGGGACCATCGGAATGACGCGGTGCGTCACCAATCGTCGCCGCACAAACGTGTACGCATGACCTAATGAGCGCTCCTCCAATTGAGATTTACTCTGCGCAACATCGAATCCCTCGGTCATCATGCATTCGAGAATATGGTGGGCCAAATCACTTTGTACGGGGTAGTGATCCGTTTCGTCGGTCGTGTGCCATGCCCAAAGCACGGGTCTTAGTGACGGGTGCTCCTTTTCTGGAGGGTGTGGGAGGTCCTTCAACTCTGAGCCCCAAAACACGCCAAAGGTCGGCTTCACATCATCCCAGAACAACTCCTCCTGGTCATCTCCAACCACCACGATAATATCCGGGTCTACATCCTTTATCACCTGATTGAGATGTTCGACGGCCACTTGGCATGCCTCATATTTCTTTTGCCACACTTCAGGCTTCAGTTGTTCCTGTATCGTTGCGGCAATTTCTCGCTCCCGTTGTTGAAAGGTATCACCAAGGTAGATTTTGTCTCGCTCGACGTGCATAGGCCAGACATCTGCTGGACTACTCACTTGAGGGCTGTGCGATGAGCCTATCCCCAACACAATGTTCGCCACTATTTCCCCTCCCTACGTAAACCGTACAGAAATCAAACTTTATGATGCATGAACTTCGCGGCAAAACGTATGAGTAATCTGTGTGATATGAATTATATTCCGCCCTCGAATTTACGTCAACATAATTGTTAACAATTTTATTGACGCTCTCTCCTATATACGTGTTCCACTTCGATGGTCCTCGAAAAATACATCTTTCGACAGTTTTCACATATTCTTAACGTAAATTTTATAAAAGATTGCTATCATGTAGACCTCTCGTATCGTACCTGTCGACCGACAATGATGTGCGCTTCGACACCAAGTTGAAATAACGAATTTACGGCCGTGTGAATTGGATGGAGTTGGACATGCGCAATTTAGATAGCAAATCATACTACATCAACCGTGAGCTAAGCTGGCTAGCGTTTAACGAGCGAGTTCTTGCTGAAGCAATTCATAAAAGCAATCCTCTGCTTGAACGGCTCAAATTCATATCCATCGCGGCTTCGAACCTAGATGAATTCTTCATGGTTCGCGTTGCTGGGCTGAAGGACCAAGTCAAGATAGGATCGAACCATCCTGAAAACAAGACGCAGATGACGCCTGTTCAGCAGCTAATGGAAATTTCCAAGAGGGCTCACAATCACGTCGCCAAACTCTACGCAACTGCGAAATCGTGTATGCATGCGCTGAGTCGTCAGGGGATCAAAATTGTTCATCCCCACAGACTCTCACGGGAACAACGTGATTTTTTAGCACGTTACTTCTCTGAACATATTCCCTATCTTAACTCCAATCACCATTGATTCTACACGCCCGTTCCCAAAGGTGGCGAATAGGACCATTAATCTCGCAGTGCTTCTGGAGTCGACAGATGGCGAAGACGGTGTCGAGGACTTGTTTGCAGTCGTTCAAATGCCTTCGATGCTCCCTCGCTTCATTGCGTTGCCTGCAACAAGTGGAGAAAGAACATTCGTCATGCTCGAGGACGTCATCAAAGAACACATCGCTCTGCTATTTTCAGATAGTGCGGTCGTAGAAGCCGCCTGCTTTCGAATCACCCGGAACGCCGATATCACTTTGGACGAAGACGTTGAAGATATTCTGAAAGAGATTCAAAAGGAGCTCAAGAATCGTCGAAAAAAGGGAGATATCGTCCGGTTAGAAATTGAGGACAAAATGAGTCACACCATGCAGATGACGTTACGTGATTGGCTCATGCTCACGGACGAGGACATCTATGCTGTCGATGGCCCAATCGACGCAACCTGTTTTGGTGAACTCTATCACCTTCCCGACTGTGACCACCTTCGATACGCGCCGCTTGCACCTCAGATTCCACGAGATTTGCTCGGTGTACAGGATATTTTCCAAGCCATTGCGCAAAGGGATATTATGCTGTTTCATCCCTATGAGTCATTTGATCCAGTGGTTCAATTTATCCACCAAGCTGCAAACGATGCCGACGTGTTCGCCATCAAACAGACGCTCTACCGAGTGAGCGGAAACTCCCCCATTGTGAGTGCGCTCAAGCGAGCCGCTGAAAATGGCAAACAGGTCACTGTGATTTTAGAATTAAAGGCGCGTTTCGATGAAGCCAATAATATCGAATGGGCCAAGCGACTAGAGGAGTCCGGGTGCCACGTCATTTATGGTTTAGTCGAACTGAAAACCCATAGCAAAATTGCACTTGTGGTTCGCAAAGAGGGAGACCGCCTCCGGCGATATGTCCATTTAGGTACAGGGAACTACAATGATACCACGGCCCGCATCTATACAGACATAAGCATGTTTACCGCTCGAGAGGACATTGGCGACGATGCGACTGCATTCTTTAATTTTCTCACAGGCTGCAGAGAACCGTCGTCCGTACCCTCGTGGAAAGAGATTTGTACGGCACCACATGGACTCAAAGACAAATTTCTTGCGCTCATTCAAAATGAAATCAACCAAAGTACACCGGAAAAACCCGGTCGAATCATTGCAAAGATGAATTCATTGACCAATAAGGATATCATCAAGGCACTGTACCAGGCTTCTAACGCCAGCGTACAAATTGATTTGATTGTGCGAGGAATCTGCTGTCTACGGCCTGGGCGACCTGGTGTCAGTGAAAACATCCGAGTTTCGAGCATCATCGGACCACAATTAGAGCACAGTCGAATTTTTTACTTTCAAAACGGCGGAGACGAACTTCTATATCTATCGAGTGCAGATTGGATGACACGAAATTTAGAAAATCGAGTTGAAATCCTATTTCCTGTCGTGCAGGAAAATTTGAAGGATCGATTAAAACACATCCTGGATATCCATCTTTCCGACAATGTCAATCGCTATATTTTGGCCAGTAGCGGATTGTACCGGAAAGTCAGACTCCAAGGCAACGACATGCCTCTCGCGAGTCAACTATATTTCTACGAAGAAGCCTGCCGGCATGCCGCGGGTTCACACGCCACATCCATTCCCTATATCCCCGTAACACTTGAAACATAATTGTGAAGGGCGTCTCGTTGTCCTCAACAGACGCCCCGCTTTCCATCACGAGCAGGCAATTGGCTTGAATCGAATCCCAAATTGCTTGACGAAGTCCTTTTCCATCGACGCTAAGGCAGCACACATCCCCGATGAGGACGCTTGCGGGCATACGATGGTCAATTCATTCTTGTGCTTGTCGAGACAAACCTCGCTGGCGTTCGTTTCATAGACCATCGCTTTCGCTAGCTGAATGATGAAGTTCAGTTGCTTAAATGGCTTTTGCCCATTTCCGATAATCACTCGACTGATCTTCAACATTTCATCTTGAGAAAACCCGTGTAGGTGCGATGAGCGAATAAGATAATCGCTGTGCCGTTTATAGCGTTCCACGTTCACAAGTGCGCCCATCATTTCAAGAAGCGCAGCGGTGCGCATCAGTTCTTTATAGTTCGATCCCAATTTATGAACAGGCACAAGTTGCTCAAATAGAGTCACCGCCCTATCTGCTACAGCATGCGCCGCACCCGTTGGTATATCAAACAGCCGCATCAGATTTTCGATACTATGCTCCTTCACAGAACATAGCACTGGCGTTGTCCTATTGCGAAAGAGATACTCGTAGAAGAGCCCTTCCCGCAATCCGTTCCCATTGACGAAGAAGGCATCGGCTGACGTCAAACTGATTAACGCCCAAATGGCCGCAACACCGGCGTAAATGAGTTTAGCCCTGGAATCTGATAGTTTTCCTAACTTTTTACGCTCCTTCACCGTTTTCGATTTCATCTGTTCATAAATTTGTTCAATCACCGATCTCTGCACCTCAACACCGTCCAGACGGTTTACCTGACTGCGATGCATGTGGTCGGAGATTTTCCCAATAGCACGCGCCGTACCACCTGTACCAATGACCGGAAGGTTACTTAACTCCGTTAACCAGGGGATATTTTGCATTTGTTCCTTCATAAACTGAAAGACTGACTCGGCTTGAACGGATGTCTCGACGTCTGAAAATTTTTTAGTCAGTGTGAGCGCCCCAAACGGTAGGCTCACCGTATTGACAAACTCCCGGTTGCACACGTGTGTGATTTCCGTACTGGCGCCACCAATGTCAACCAGAATGGCATCCTGGATGTCCATCGTATTGATCACACCTAGATAGGTATACCAAGCTTCCTCTTTGCCACTTAAACACCGGAAGTGTATACCTGTTTCTTCCTCTAAAATCCGCAAAACGTCCATTCCGTTCTCGGACTGTCGAATGGCGGCTGTCCCTGCAGCCACCCAATGCTCCACATTGAAAACTTGGCCAGCATTGCGAAAGGCCCTTACAGTCACTACGGCTTGCTGAATACCTGCAGAAGAAATTTTGCCCGTATCATCTATGTATTGCGCCAATTGAATGTTCTTCTTCATCCGAAAACACGGTCGATACCCTCTGTTCTCGCTAACCTCGTAAACGACCAAGCGCGCAGAGTTTGAGCCCAGGTCAATGATTCCGATTCGCATACTCAACACCACAATTTTGGGATTTTATTATCACTATGCTACATCTAGCTCATCTTTAGTCATCACGAATGGCATGATTGTACCATCATACATAAGTATTATCCCGGATTTCGACGATTGTGTCCTCATGAACTGGTGTGAATAATTGAAAAGGTGCTCCCCGTATGGCTAAGATGAGTTTGTCGAGAACCACATCTTCGCTAGGAAGGAGCACCTTTTGGGTGAAACAATATAATCATACACGAAGTCAGTTTGCTCGTAAAAGCTCTACAATTCATACTCGCTACGATTTGAATGCCGCCACCTCCTTTGGCGGTGCAAGTGGTCTCATAGATTTCGTTTTGGGAACGGGTATTGACAGGGAGTTTTGGGTACATGGATTACGCAAGGGCAGAAACACCCAGTTCCACATGGACGATATTGCTCTGACCGTCATTTTCGGTTCCTTGCTGGGTCAGGAACGGATTTTCCACTTTGAGGACATCGAACAAGATCCCCTGTTGAAGCTGAAGTTGGACGTGCCGAAACTGCCTGATACGACTCTGTTGTATAAGGATCTGAAGCGGCTCGGTTCCGACGCTGGCATCAAAGCGATACGTTCGGCGCATAGACAAATCCTAAGGTCACTTCTCCCCAAAGGACAAGGCATCGTGGTCGATATCGACTCCTCTGTAGAGACTGTTTATGGCGCGCAGCAACAGTCCGCTGTTGGATATAATCCACACCATCACGGACGAGCGAGTTTCCATCCCTTGCTGGCGTTTGATTCACTCACTGGTTGTTGTCTCTATGATGAGTTGCGCTCTGGTGACGCCCATACATCAGATGGATTTGCGGATTTCTACAAGGCGATGAAAGACCAGTTGCCGGATGGCGTCAACATTCGTGCCGTCCGCATGGATAAAGGGTTTACCGGAGAAAAAGTGTTTCAGATATTGGAGCAAGATCAGCGGGATTACGTCATCAAACTGAAGTGGACCAAGCGACTCGCACAGTTGGCGCAAGCGCCAAATCTCCTCTGGCACTGCATCACAGAGAGTGACCGGGAACATTGTGACGTTACTTCCATCATGTATCAGGCAACATCCTGGGACAGGCCTCGGCGGGTCGTGATTGTGCGTCGCTTAGACATTGACCCCCAGGAGTGCCTGTGTGCGGATTGGCTCTGGGAATACGAGGCGATTGCCACAACGTTTGACTGGAGCGGCGAGGATGTATGGCACTTCTATAACTTTCGTGGTAACGCTGAGAATCACATCAAGGAAGCCAAATATGGATTTGCCATTGACCGATTCTCCAGCCAGAATTTCGATGCCAACAAAGCGCTGCAAGGTCTAAAGCTACTTGCGTATAATCTACTCCTGCTGTACAAGCACGTCGCGCTTCAACCAGGGGTGCGACAGTGGACCGCCGGACGGCTCAGACGAAGACTATTCCATCTACCTGGGATTCTAGTGCGTCATGCACGCCAGTGGAGCATTCGTCTTCCCGTGTATGCAAAGCATCGGTCGTTGATCATGCTTCATGCCGCCACGTAGATTTTTCTTCCAATTGAAAAAGTGGAGTTCATAGCCTGGCTTGGGGAGGGGGGAATTGTGTCCATTGCTCTAGTTCCGTACCATGATTTCGCCGTGTTCGCTAACAAATCCACCAAAT
Source organism: Alicyclobacillus acidoterrestris (assembly GCF_022674245.1). Classification (GTDB taxonomy): domain Bacteria; phylum Bacillota; class Bacilli; order Alicyclobacillales; family Alicyclobacillaceae; genus Alicyclobacillus; species Alicyclobacillus acidoterrestris. The sequence goes on along the minus strand of NZ_CP080467.1, from coordinate 1,212,946 downwards.
ACTTGAAAACATGCCCCGGTCAATGACCTCAATCACCTAATCGTCGAAATCCGGGATTATTAATTTTTTGTTAACAACGTTTTAATTCCATAAAAAAAGGTTGATGTCATCATCAACCGAAAATGGAGATATTCTCATTGTCGCACGCACTAGGATGATAGACCTAATATTTCAAGTCATACCGTTGAACAGTGATAGCGTCATCTGTTTCCTCACCCACTGCATCTGGATTATGCCAGTAATCCGGAATCCCTTGATAAAGAGTCGTCAGCGTCTCTTTCATCCCTTCGGCGTCAATGACTTTGGTATTCACCGTCATGCTCATCGAAGTGACCTCGACCACCCGATACCGCAGGCCAGAAAGAATGGAAGCTGTTTGAATGCAAACCCAATTCGAGCGTCGGGGATGCTTGACGATGCTTTGCACATGATTGTGACCATTGAAGTAAAACACTTGCTTAGATAAAGAGGCCATAGCCGCCTCCACATCATCAGAATTTTGCACGTACATCATCGGTTCATCCGACTTCGCTGTCGTGTTATACAAGGGGTGATGCGCAAACACGAACAGTGGCTCAGCCGATTCAGCGTGCCTCGTGCGAATCCACTCCAATTGTTCTCTATCTACCGCTCCGCCCCAATCATCCCGACGGCTTTCTTGCGTGGTATCCAGAAATAATAGCGGTAAGTGTTCCAACTGCTCAACCCAGTGACGCTGTTGGTTCATACTAGACAACACGGAAGATTTACTTTGAAGCAACGTGTCGTGATTCCCAAGTACAAAACGAAATGGTTGATCGTGATATTGGGCCAATATGCGCGCAATGCCCGCCCACTCCTCGGGATGACCAGTATGCGTCACATCACCGACGCACACATAGAGGTCTGCAGTTTCGGCAAAAAACTGCTCAAAAACGTCCGCATAAAAACGGTCCCGCGCCGCGATTTGTTCCTCTGATCCACCAGGCAAATACGGATAATGAACATCTCCAAGCACCGCGATTCTCAAAGTCACAACTCCCCCTCCTGCTTCATTGTCGTCATCCTCCTTCTATTAAAAAGCAAAATAATAAGACGATTAGAGTAGCTTGTTAAGTTTACGTAAACGGGGATAGATGGAGATACTGAACCGTTGTTGCCAAGCTCCCAACGATTGCCAAGGCACGACGAGGCGCGAGCACATCCGTTCTGCCTGACCCATGGCGCGGACGGCTGGTGAAACGCCACGATTCCATCCAGGGCACGGTGCCCCCCGCACGAATGTCTTATTAAGACACACGCGGGTACCGTCAAGAAAGTTGTGTAGGCAGACATGTAGGGTATCATCGAAGCTGCCATTAGAAATTTTTAGGTTAGTCAAGGGAACGTGGAATACCGAAGGATATGCCGCGAAAGCCCTTGACTAACATGCTGAAATCCAAAATAATCCAATGAAGGGTGCGACCGTAGGGAGGCATTCTTCCTAACTACACTACGTCCTGACAAAGTCAGCTCTGCTGGCCAGTCGACCCTTCGCCATTGCCACCGGTTCCATATCTTTTTTGAAACATTTCACGAAGGGTTTCTTGCACTTGTGCGTCAGCAAAGCCACGTAGTGACCTTTTTTCCCACCTCTCGTTGTATCCTTTTGCGAAAAGGTAAACAATTTTCTCTGCAGCTTCTAGGTTGGCAATGCTGTTCATCGGCCGGATGCGTTTCCGAATCTCCTTCATGGTTCGTTCAATTGGATTGGTCGTGTAAATCGCATAACGAATCATTTCTGGATACTTGTAGAAGCAGAGTAAATCGTCCAAGTCATCCCGCCAGGATTGCACCTCACGTGGATAACGGGTTACCCAGTTGCGTTCAAACTCCTTGAAGCGGGCGAGTGCTTCGTCCTTTGTGGGGCTAGAGTACACCGCTTGGAGTTCTTCGGTTACTTTTGATTTGTCTTTCGGACGGACCTTGGTAAGGATGTTTCGGAGTTTGTGAACCACACACCGTTGAAAATCGGCCTTCGGAAAGACCTTCAGAAACGCCTCCTTTAAGCCTGGTAATCCATCTGCGACGCCAATGAGGATTTCCTCAACCCCACGTTCCCGTAGGTCAGCAAATACTTCGCCGCAGCTAGTTGCACTTTCCTGACCACCAACGTAATAACCCAGAATTTGACGGTGACCGTTTTCGTCAATTCCCATGACTACATAGATGGATTCGTTCTCCACCGTGTCTCGTTTTAGGGCAACGTACAGCCCGTCCATGTACACGACAGAGTAACGCTTCTTCAAAGGACGCTTTCTCCACGCATCTACGTCAGCAAGGACAACATTAGTGATGTTTGTAATGGTGGTTGGCGAGTACTTCGTGCCATACATCTTCTCAATGAATTGAGCGATGTCACGTGTGCTCATCCCACCCTTGTACATGGAGATAACTGCTTCTTCTAACCAGTTGTCTCGGCGAGCATAGGGCTCAAACAACTGCGTATGGAAATCCCCTTGCCGGTCCCGAGGTACGTTCAAATCCTTAATTTCACCATAGCGCGTCTGCAGATCTGGTTTGTAGTGACCGTTTCGGGAGTTGTCCTCCCCTGGATGCTCAACGCGAAGGAAGTTTGTCAGCTCTTCTCGCATGATGAGCTCCAAGCGCTCTTGGATAAACCGATTGACTTCGTCTTGCAATTGAACTGCTAACACATCTCTGTTAATCTGAAACAAAGTAGGGCACTCCTCTCAGGGTTATAGGCAAACTCGAGAGTACCCTACTTTTTCTTTGTCCGAAAGACCTTACACAACTTATTTTACGTCATCCACACGCGACGGTTTCAGCGTCAATAAGACATGAAATCTGCACTAATCGACCATGCTTGGCCTTTATCGGGCAGATTTTGAGTAAATAAGGTCCTTTTTGCACCACAAATCCGCAGAATCAACAAAAAATTCTGTAATATCGCAGATAATCTGCCTTATGCAGGCCCACCCGCAGACGCCCACCCGCTGGATCCGGCAGCGCCCCGACACCCGGCAGCCCCTCGACACCCGCCCCCGACCGCAGTACCCGGCCGTCACGCCCGTGCACCGCGCATCTGCTATGCGCGGCGCATGTAGGCGCGGACCGTCAGCGGGGCAAAAATCGCGACGGCGACAGCGGCACCAATGAGAGAAATTGCAAGGTCACTGCCGATCGTTCCTGTGTTGGCCAGGTTGCGAACCGCTGTGACAAGGTGTGAAATCGGATTGATGTTCACGAACCATTGGAGCCAATGAGGCATCGTCTTAACCGGCACAAACGCGTTCGACAGGAAGGTCAGTGGGAATAGAATAATCATCGAGATGCCTTGCACGCTGGAAGCGGTGCGCGCAATCACACCAAAGAAAGCAAAAATCCAACTGATTGCCCAAGCGCACACAATCACGAGAACAGCAGCAATCGCGACGTGCGAAAGACCACCGCCAGGTCGGTAACCCATGATGTACCCCATTGTGAACGTCAATACCGTCGCAATGGTATAACGGACTGTATCGGCCAAAAGCGCACCTGCCAATGGGGCAATGCGGGCAATGGGGAGTGACTTGAACCGGTCAAACACACCCTTATCCATATCCTCCCGCAATTGAACGCCCGTGACGACGGACGTCGTAATAACCGTCTGTACGAGAATACCCGGAATGATGACTGGCAGGTAGCTCTGCACATTTCCAGAGATGGCACCGCCAAAGATGTAAGTAAACATGAGCGTAAAGATAATCGGCTGAAACGTCACATCAAATAATTGCTCAGGTGTGCGCCGAATTTTCAGGATGCCTCGATAGGCCATCGTAAATGAGTTGCGCACGGATTGGCCAAAACTCGTGTGATTTCGCAATTGGCGTTGTGATACCGGCGTGATCGGTTGATTCATCCCTGGCTCACCTCCACATCCATCTCGTCGCTGGACGGCGATTCCGTCACGTTATCCCCAGTAAGGGTCAAGAACACCTCGTCCAGCGTCGGTTTTTGCACGCTCATCTCGCTTAAGCGAATCCCCGCCTCGCGAAGTGCAATGAGCAAATCGGTTACCTTGTCGGCATCCGCCATCGGCGCAGTGATTTTCCCAGCCTCCGGCGAAATAATGGACTGTACCCGCAGTACCTGTTCAACACAACGCCTGGCGCGCTCTATCGTCTGCGGCTCCTCCACGCGGAGTTGCAAGGATGACCTGCCAACCGACGCTTTCAGTTCATCCACCGTTCCCTCTGCGACCACGCCGCCATGATGAATCACGGCAATCCGATCCGCCAGTTGATCTGCCTCATCTAAGTATTGCGTGGTCAGTACAACGGTCGATCCGGTCTTCACCAACCTCCGAATCGTTTCCCACATCTGCGCGCGCGTCCGCGGATCAAGGCCCGTTGTCGGTTCATCTAAGAAAATGAGCGGAGGTTGAGCAATCAAACTCGCCGCCAAATCCAACCTGCGCCGCATGCCGCCGGAGAATTTCTTCAAGGGGCGCTTTGCAGCCTCCGTCAAACTGAATTCCTCTAACAACTCTGCCGCTTTGCGCCTTGCCTCCGTATGAGAGAGCCCGAGCAACCGGGAGAAGATAATTAGATTCTCCGTAGCGCTGAGCGTTTCGTCGACTGACGCATACTGCCCCGTCACACCAATCAATTGGCGCACGATTTGCGGCTCTTTGACCACGTCGTAACCGAAGATGGTGGCCGTTCCTGCATCTGGTCGCAACAGTGTCGCCAACATGCGGATGGTGGTGGTTTTACCTGCTCCATTGGGTCCAAGCACACCGTAAATCGTGCCCGCACGCACCTTTAAATCGACTCCATCGACTGCCCGGAAACCGCCAAATGTCTTCACTAACCCGCGTGCCTCAACAGCCCACGGCGCATCGACAGACTTTAACTGAATTGGGTTTTCACGCCCCATGTAACATGCCTCCTACCATGGAATAGAGAAAGCATAGCGCACGTGTATGAACAAAATATGAATGAGGCGCAGCCGCATTAAACAGGGTGTGGCAGCCGAACGATGAACGTCGTACCCGAACCGTACTGGCTTTCAACACGAATCTCACCCTGGTGCAAATCAATGATTTTCTTCACAATCGTGAGTCCGAGTCCGCTTCCAGATTCCGTTCTCTGACGCGCTTTATCCGCCTTATAAAATCGTTCAAAGACGCGTTGCTGATCTTCCTCTCGAATCCCCATGCCAGTGTCTCTCACGCGCACTGTCGTCCACCCCTCTTCAGGGCCGAGCGAAATGAAGATGGCGCCGCCCCGCTCTGTGAACTTGATGGCATTGGTCAATAGGTTCATCCAAACCTGATTGAGGAGATCTTTATCCGCGAATACGTTTGTCGTCTCAAGGGATAGTTCAATTTCAATGCCCTTTTTCAGCCACAATGGTTCCAGTGTCAACACGACGTCGCGAATTTGTCTATCTAAACGAAAAGACTCTGAATGAAAAGGATGGGCGCCCGATTCGAGCGAGGTCAATTTTAGAAGGTTTTCACTAAGTCTCGACATCCGCTTGCTCTCTGTCTCAATCACATTCAAGTAGTGTTGTCGATTTTCCGGCGTGATTTCTTCACTTTTCAGCGCCTCGACAAAACCTAAAATCGCCGTGAGCGGCGATTGAATTTCATGCGAAACGTTGGAGATGAACTCCTGGCGCATCTGTTCCACCTGCGCAAGTTCCTGCGCCATATTGTTCAAGCTGTTGACCAGTTGGTGAAACTCCCCTGGTCCCCCCATCTGGCCGACGTCAATACGAACATTAAAGTTCCCTTTCGCCATCTGACGAATGGCGTCTATCAGAGACTGCCAAAACGCTTGTTGTCGAGGGGCCGCAAAGCGCGCCATGATAAATCCTGTCAAAAGGATCAACGCGATGGCGACCCCCACCGTTGTCATGTGCGTCCAGTAAGAACCAGGTTCTTTCCCTAGCCAGTGATAAAACCAGTTGGTAATCCAGTAGGCGAGCGAAAAGACGACAAACACAACGACCCATATCAGAAGGACACGAAGTACAATGCGCCAGGTATTACGAACGCTGTGGGTCGTGGCCTGATTCGCCTGCAGTTCGTTCGCTTGCCTGTCCTGTCGAAGCCGCTGCCGTCGTCGCTCGTCTGTTCGTTGGTTATCTCGTCTTCGCATTTATTCATCAACCTCAAAACGGTATCCGAGCCCGCGAACGGTTCTGATTTTGAATGAACATTCATCTTCGGGGAACTTATCGCGCAATCGTTTGATGTGCACATCGACCGTTCGTTCATCGCCATCAAAATCATAGCCCCAAATGTCTTCAATTAGTTGATCCCGCGAAAGTGTCCGGCCTGGGTAACTCGCCAATTTAAACAGCAGTTCGAATTCCTTCGGCGGCAGCACGAGGTGTTGCCCTCGAAATACAACATCCCTTGTTGTACCATCTAATCGCAACTCCCCGGCTTCGACCACATGTTCTGTGCTAATCCGGTAGCGCCTGAGCAGTGCATGTACCCGGGCGACAAGTTCTGCCGGATCGAAAGGTTTTACCAGGTAATCATCAGCACCTAACTGCAGGCCCTTCACCTTTTGCTGTGTTTCACCCAGTGCGGTCAACATTAAAACGGGGATTGAAGAGTCCTCACGAATCGCCCGACACAGCGCCCAACCATCGATATTGGGCATCATGATATCCAAGACCACCAAATCGACTTTCGTCGTCTCCAGTAGGGACAGTGCCTGCTGACCATCCGTTGCCTCAACAATGTCAAACCCGTCTCGTTGCAAATGCAAGCCTACCAATTCCCGAATGTGCGCATCGTCGTCAACTACCAAAATTGTCGCCAAGTTACGCTTGAGTCCCCTTCCTTCGCGTTGATGGAACATCGAGCAAATCGATCTCATTCGACCAAACCAGATTATATCGACATTGTGTGAACAAAATATGAAGGAGACCCGACTGCGTATCCGGTGACACGATACCCGAAGATGCGATGCACACATGGATTGCCCGAGTTCAAACGCTAGAAGCTCACCCGTGTCTGCTCCGCCATTTTCTCGCGCCAAACCGCCCGCGGCCAGTAAATCGCCCCACCGTACCGGGTAGATTCCACGCGCCCTTGCTCCGTATGAAAATGTACCAATTCTCCACCCGGTGCACCGCTGCTGGTCTCAGCAATCTTGAACATCTCGTCTTCCACCCAGGCGAGCTTTTCCACCATCAACAGCGGATCCCACCCGTATCCATGGATGGTCCTCAAACCATCGCCAGTGGCAACAATTCTGATGCGCCCCCAGAGATTGGCATATGATCCCTCGAACATCGACCAAATCTGCGCCGGTGTGGTTTCATCATGCTCCTCAAAGAAGCTGATAATGCGATAGATACCAGCCACAATCCACCCAGCAGGTCCATCAATGGCATTGGTCAATGCTGTCACGACCAGTCCCGCCTTCGGATCTACCATCGTATCCGTAATGCATCCAGGAAAACCGCCACTGTGCCCAAAAGTCTGCCGCTCCCCATACCGATGTAAAACAAAACCCAGGCCGTATTCCGTGTCACGTGGCCCGCCCGGCATCAGCATTGGCCACGCCGGCCGCTGCATCTCCTTTTTCGATTCATCGCTCAACAGCTTTCCAGAGCCCACCATCTGAGCAGTGAAATACGTACACAAATCCTCTGCGGTGGAACAAAATCCAGTGGCGGGCGACATCGCCTTCGTACTGACATGCGCGATAGGCAAGCGCTTCTTGGGTTCCCGCCGCGTATACCCCGTCACCAACTCCTCAGGCGCAGGCTGATTTAATTCGGGGCGATATTCGGGAAATGTATGCGCGAGGCCTAATGGGCGAACGATGCGTTCGAGAACAAACTCGTTATACGGCTGCCCAGATACTGCTTCAATCACCAATCCCAAAAGGGTATAGCCATAGTTCGTGTATTTCAATTGCGTGTTGTTGTCATAAACGAGCCCGGTCTCTGTCATCTCGCGGATGAACTGGTCGGTGTCCGGAAATGGGCGTTCAATATTCCAGTACTCGCTGTCCAAGCCATCGCGAATCACCCCGGCTCCGTGGGACAAAAGCTGTCGTAACGTCACATTGCCCCAGCGGCTATCCTCATGATCTCGCAACCATGGAATATACTCCACCACGCGGTCATCAATGCGAAGGCGCCCCTCTTCAGCCAACTGCATGATGGCGGTCGCCGTAAACGTTTTGGAGTGAGAGGCGATGCGAAATAAATGGTCAGGTCTCATCGGAATTCCACGCTCCACATCCGCATATCCATACGCCTCATTCATCAGCATTTCGCCTTTATACGCCACAGCAGCGACAAACCCAGGCACGTCTTCTTCCTCATAACGTTCAGCAAGCCACAATTGAATATAACGAATCGCGTGTTCAAGCGCGTCTCTATTCATAGATGAACCTCCTTAACCGGGCGGATACCGAAATCTTCGACAACCCGAATCGATAATATTTCTACATTAACACAATTGGAAGTATGGAAGGACGAGGCCACCATCCGTCGAGTCATCCGATTTGTGCTAAAGTGGGTCTATACATCTTGTCAATGATAAGGAGTTCGTATCGTGAAATTCGTATCATGGAATGTCAACGGGTTACGATCCTGTGTCAATAAGGGATTTTATGAGTACTTCAACGAGACACAAGCAGATATCTTTTGCGTTCAGGAAACAAAATTGCAGGAAGGGCAAATTCAACTGGATCTCGGAGAAGGATATCACCAGTATTGGAACTACGCGCTCAAGAAGGGGTATTCCGGAACAGCCGTATTCACGAAGACAGAGCCACTTTCGGTACGCTATGGGCTCGAAGAAAACACAGAGCCAGAGGGGCGCATCATTACACTGGAGTTCGATGCTTTCTATCTCGTAACGGTATACACCCCCAATGCCAAACGGGACTTATCAAGACTCGAATATCGCCTGGAATGGGAAGATCGGTTCCGAAACTACCTGTTGCAACTGGATGCGCACAAACCTGTCGTCATTTGCGGAGATTTAAACGTAGCCCACCAGGAGATTGACCTAAAAAACGCCAAGGGGAATCGCGGTAACTCCGGTTTCACAGAAGAAGAGCGGGAGAAAATGACCATGCTCCTCGACGCCGGCTTTACAGACTCCTTTAGATATCTTTATCCAGACAAAACGGATGCTTACTCCTGGTGGTCAAATATGCCAAGGGTGAGAGAGCGAAATGTCGGATGGCGAATCGACTATTTTCTCGTGTCGTCAAGATTGCGCCCCTTCATCGTCGACGCGCGAATCGATTCTCATATTTTCGGTAGCGATCACTGCCCTGTCGTATTGGAACTAGCGGATCTTACGTAACTATCTTGTCACTTCTGCGTCTTCCGCAATCGTGGGCAAATGCTCCCCATCATTTCGCCCACTTCCAAATTTGCGGGCGACAAAAGCTGTGATAAATGGGACAAATATGGCCGTCAGTACGACTGCCGAAGCGATTTCGGCAGTTGCAGTCTGAACAAACGGTTTATAGGTCGCATCAATACTCGCAATCACGGCGGGGTTGGCAATCGAGTTCCCAGACGAACTGGCCAACGCCGCCCCTGCGTACCCTGGACGTCGAAGAACATACTTATCCGCCAGAAAAGTGAAGCCAGCGCCGATGACCACGACAAACAGCGCTAAGATGATGCCATTGAGACCTGCAGTAAAGATACTGCCCAGGTCTATGCCAGCACCAATCGTAAATCCGATAAACGGAATCACAATCGGGAGTCCAGAGAGCAAAAGCCCAGGAACTAAGGATAGAACGATGCAGATTCTCATCGAAGCAACTGAAAAACACTCCTTTCTATGGATGGTAATTGAAGGTCATGTTCATCCCAAGATGATCGTACTCCAATTTCTACATTACCCATGTGAGATTCTTCGGCCCATACGTACCTCTTTTACACAATCTATTGGTCTATTTCCAATCAAAAACCTCAATATATGGCTTGACAACTCCATCCAAACCACGGAATTTTAGTAGCGATTTCCCTGTTGCCCCTTTCATAGTAAACTTTCATCATAAGGTCAACGGCAATGTCCATAGCACAGTACGTTTCATCCGTGTTGGTCCAGGATTAAGCTTCCGAAGACAAGGCTTTATGATACTCGGTATAACTTCACACTATTGTATTTTACCGTATATCACGGTGCCAAATGTGCGGTCGGAAGCAGCAACATTCTTTCAAGGACATTAAATTCCTGCACCAATTCCAATGTCTTGAATTCTACAACATATCCGTTTCGCAGACTTGAATCGTGTCTTATCACTGTCTTGTATTGCGCCCACATATATCGGTTTGAAGGTCATATCCGAAGGGCGCATAAAAAGTTGACCTGTCGAACGTGTACAGATTCAAGGCATGGCCGCGTAAAGGACACCGCAAGCCAGGATTTCGACCAATGTATGACTAATCTTACAAAGTCACTTAGCGCCACAAACCAACATTGTTCATCAAGACGATGGAGAATTACAATTTGAACTTGTACATACTGACGAAGGGAGACGTGGTCTAATGTACTTAGTCGTGTACTTAGTAATTCAATCCACTGGTGGTAATTACGCTTTTTTGCCACCCTTAGCTCATCAAGATATCTCGACGATATGACCGATTGTCCTCCAATACCTTAGAAATATACAAAGCCAAGCGACCATTGCGCACCTTTTCCTAATCTTAATTCATATGGTAATATATATAATTATATGGTATATATAGTATTGTGGTATGAAAAATCAAAAAACGAAAAGAGTGATAATGTTGAGAAAAAAACTCTTCTATCAACAGCAGTTGCGGGATCAGCATTTTTGACAACACTGTTTTGGCCAATCCATAATGGCCGAAAGTTGACTGAATTGCCTGTCCAGGAGTTGACGTATATCATGTCCTTATCCTAGGAATGGAAAAGGACGTCTCCTTTTGCGTTGCACCGCCCGAACAGTGCAACAGGAAACGTCCCCAACTCGTATGGTAATTCTATCAGATTATCAGCTCGTTGAGCAGTCCACCCGAGTTTTTTGTTCGGAGTGAGGAATGCATCCCGTGTCCTTGCTGTCAGGGCCAACTTGTTGTATGCGGAAGCCGACGTAGACGTTATACGCAGAGTAACGGTGACCAACTCACCCTTATCATTCGGCGCCTTCGTTGCACGGAGTGTCATCGTATCCACCACGAACTCCCAGATATTCTTGTGCCCTACAAGCGCTATGACCGAGAAAGTATAGAGCAGATCATTACCGAATCATCCCCTTCAGTGGGGGCGGACGAATCCACCATCCGCCGTGTCCGTCAATGGTTCGAGACATGGTCTTCGTATGCTACCGGTTGTCTGGTTGCTATTGCAAACCGTCACGGCCGTGTGTTGGAACCGTCCTATCCAACACAATCCTCACTCCATCGAATTGGACATTTGGTCGGCGACGCCGTCGGGTGGATGGCCCGTGCTGTCCGCCCTATTGCAAATCTACATTTGTGGACACATACCCGTTCTGCCTTTGTGTCCGCTTCTTCTCTGTCTACTATTCAGGCTAACCCCACTTGAAGGAGAGGTTAGCCATGAAAGATTGGAAAAAAGCGGAGGATGTGGCCGTGTATCGTGTTCAGTTGCTGTCTCCACTTTTGGAAGATGGACTGGATTCAGCGCAACTTCGCAGACGCAAGGCAGAGATCTGTGCACAGACCGGGTTATCGGAACGAACATTGCGCCGCTATTTAGCTACATTTCGTGAACAAGGTTTTGAGGGACTCAAACCGAGGTCAAAATCTAGCCGTCGAGCTCAGGTGATCCCGGATGAGATTCTGGAAGAGGCCATTTTGTTGCGCAGAGAGGTTCCTTCTCGAAGCGTCTCGCAGATCATTCGTATTCTCGAATGGGAAGGAAAAGTGGCACCTGGGGAAATTCGGAGAACAACTCTTCAAGAGAAACTTGCTCGTCGAGGATATAGTGCCGGACACATGCGAATGTATGCTGAAACCGGTGTGGCAGCGCGTAGGTTTCAGCGCCGTCACCGCAATCAGTTGTGGCAATCGGACATCAAGTTTGGCCCTTATCTCCCCATTGGAACGAATGGTTCAAAGCAACAGGTCTATCTCGTGGTTATGTTGGATGACGCAACTCGTTTTGTTCTCCACGGGAGGTTTTACCCCACGCTGGACCAAACCATTGTGGAAGACTGCTTTCGCCAAGCTGTACAAAAGCACGGTATACCAGAGGCTATCTACTTTGACAACGGCAAACAATTCAGAACCAAATGGATGACTCGAACCTGTTCAAAGCTCGGGACACGGCTGCTTTACGCGAAACCCTATGCGCCGGAGTCGAAGGGAAAAATAGAGCGGTTTAATCGTATCGTCGACTCGTTTCTGGACGAAATCGCTGCGGCGAAACCTAAGACATTGGAACAATTGAATCAACAATTTGAGGTCTGGTTAAGTGAATGTTATCAGAACCAACCTCACTCCGCACTTCAGAATCAGATGAGCCCCGAGACTGCCTATCGTAGCGACCATAAAGCCATTCGTTTCATCTCACCAGAGAGCATCGCGGATGCCTTTTTGCATGCCGAAACTCGAAAAGTGGACAAGTCCGGTTGTATCAACTTCATGGGTAAGAAGTATGAAGTGGGTCTGTCATTCATCGGTTGTAAGGTGAATGTCATATACGACCCTGCAGATATCACGGAACTCACCATCGAATACGCGGGTCACCAGCCTTGGACTGTGGGAGAACTGGTGATTGGTGAACGGGCTGGGCAAAGACCTAAACTGCCAGAGCGGTTCGAGAACCAAAACGTTGACACATCTCGTCTGTTGGATGCAGCCGAGAAGAAGCATCAGGATCGGATTGAGCGTATCACGCCTGCAGTCCGCTATGACGCGGTCTGGAAGGAGGAGAATGGTCGTGTTTGAATCGTTCTACGGCTTTACTCACACGCCCTTCTCACGAGATATTCCAACAGATGAACTCTACATGTCATCTACACTGGAGGACATTCTCGGTCGGCTGAAGTATGCTGCGGAGCGTCAGTGGTTCGCAGTGGTGACTGGAGATTGTGGAACCGGAAAAACCACAACCATCCGTCGTTTCTCGGAGGCGCTGGAACAGTCGAAGTTCAAAATTCTGTACCTGTCGGATTCTAAGCTGACCCCACGACATTTTTACAAGGGGATGCTCGAGCAACTCGGTTGCGAGGCTAAGTTTTATCGCGGCGACGCGAAACGTCAATTGCATCGTGAGATTGAGCTGATGCGTGGGATACATAGCCTCAGTCCAGTTGTGGTCGTAGACGAAGCACATTTGCTAGATCGGGAGATGCTCGAGGAAGTAAGATTTCTTTTGAATTTTAAAATGGATGCGCAAAGTCCTATGGCGCTAATTCTCGTCGGACAGAGTGAGCTCTGGGAACGGCTCAACTTACAGGCTTACGCCGCCATTCGGCAACGCATTGATCTACAGTGTAAGTTGCATCACTACGACCGCGCTGAAATCGGGGCATACATTGAACGTCATCTAGCCTACGCGGTAGCTGGACAGCAATCTATTTTCTCGGATAAGGCTGTCGATGAAATCTATCGTTTCTCGGGTGGAGCTCCACGACTGGTCAACAAACTCTGTACGCACTGTCTCATGTATGGGGCTCAAAATCGGCAACGGATCATCGACGACCACATGGTCGAGCGCGTCATTCAAGGTGAATGCTCATGATGGCACGGAGATTACAGATGTTCTACGATCCAGAGTTGTCGCGTTGGGTGGTTGAGGGCAAAAATGAGTGGTACAGTTTGCACTGCGGGGAGATTGTGCAATTTCACATTGAACGCACAACGCTTAGTGGACGGCTAGAGCTTGGACGAACATCTTGGTACATCATCAGCGGCGACGTCGCGTTTGGACTCTTAGAAAATCGGCGATATTTGGTTAGCGTCGACCTTTAGAAACACTGTCGGGAGGGGAGGAAACTTCCTTCCCATTTTTGCAAGCGTTCTTGGACAGCGAATCCGTCAGTTCTCGGTCAACTTACACCGTCAGTTTTCGGACGTTATGCTATGTCAGTAACACAACACTATCCGGTTTAACGGGAACAGTATTTGCAGAAACAACTCCGACTCCCCAAATTTCTGAATCACCGAACGTCATAATTGGACAGGCCGGTTATGTGTTCCAAGACGTTACAACTGAGGAAAACAACAAATTTGTCGAACAGGCTCACAGTCCAGTGTATTACAATGGTTCATCATCTACCTCCCCCTATAACTTTACCAAAACCTCAACATTTAGCGTCAGCGCATCCGCATCTGGTTCATTAAGTGCAGGATGGGGCCCTATTAATGCGGCAGTAGGATTTAATGCGGATACATCTCTTTCTGAATCATGGCAATATCAGGTAACGGTTAATGTACCTGCGAAGCACTACGGATGGTTTGATTATGGATATTATAGAGATGAATGGTATGGTGATTACGCATACCAAAATCAGTATGGAGAAATTACAAGTGATGACTGGATTACGGTTTACAGCCCAAGGTCACAAGAATATCAAAGTCACACCGCAGCAAGCGCTCCTTCTAATCCCTAACAAAAAGGTAATTATCACTTTATAATTCAAGATTCTGGGAGGTTACTATAATGACATCAACAGCTACTAGATCGATATTTGCCTCCCTCATCCTTTCTATGGCTGTTTTGAGTGGATGTTCGGACGGTAACGTTGTAGGGAATCAGGCTGGGGCCTCGACCACCACTAGTACACAGCAAAAGAGCGTGACTGTTGTATCCGCAACCAATAATCAAGTCAACTCTAAGCAATCTCGTACAGCTGAGAATGTAGTGCGCTATGCTCTGTCGTGGAAGTTATCGAATGACCAAACGGTTTATGCACGAAATGCTCCTATTCCATATGAACTTATCATTGGAAATAATGGTGTAATTGCTGTACAGGTCCCTGGTGTCACAAGTTGCTACTATTATCTGTGTTACGTTCATAGCATAAATGGAGTTTGGTCAATTTCTGGTGTAGTAGCAGCGCCTGTATTTAAACCGAAAGGATCAAGTGGATTACCGGATCCGTATACCCAATTAATCGGGTCGAAACTGGTCATAAACGGTATCGGAACCTTGTATTCATTTTATGATAAGAATACATTTTTAACTATGGGTAATATTAAATTATCTAAAAGCGGAATCTTGCCAGCAGGGAAAAAAGTGATTTTACACTCCGGGAATACAGCTACCCTAAGTACCTTTGGGCATGCGTCAGAGCTGTTTTACCCAGCAGGAAACAAATTAATTTGGATCGGTGGCAATATCTCTGACTCAGCTTTATTAAAGTTGGTTAATACGAAGGGATTGAACTTTTATGAATCATGATTTTAATCATGGAATTTGACTTCACCTCTTAGACAAATAGATACGACTACAGTACAGCACATTTTAAGCACATATCCTCGCGTAAACTCCCCCCTCGGGGGGTTTTTTGTGAACGGAAGATACAGCCTACGAACTGTTCAGGGAGTCTATTAACATCTGTGGTGGCGAGTTGAACATTCCACTTTAATCTCACGCAACATTTCCACTCGATTCAGTGGAGAAAAGTAAGTCCATGTAAGAAACGACGACCAAACAAAGAAACGAGCATCTCATCTATCCGATGCTCGTTTCTCTATAAACCTGAAAGCTACCGTTCAGTTCGCACCCACACCTAAATGAATCGTTGGTGCTGCTCACATCGAAGGAAGGGCACATCACAAACGATTTCACTTCGACTCTTTATTTGGAGGTATCGTCTATCATTTGGCGAATGACTTGACGAATCGGCGTCGTTTCACGCCCAAGCAGCTTGTAAAAATCGTTACTTTCGACTTCCAACGCGCCTTCTCGAATCCCCTGTTGGATACTTACAAGCATAGGAATGACAAAATCCGGCACGCCGGCTTGCTTCATGATATCTGCATACGTCGCGTCATCGACCTGCTGCACAGGCACCTCTTTGCCTAATACCTCACCGACCACAGCTGCCAGTTCCTCCTGCGTGAGAAGCTGACCAGAAAGTTCGTAAATCGTATTTTCATGCCCAGTCCCAGACAATACAGATGCTGCTGCTTCCGCATAGTCCCGTCTTGCGGCCCACCCTACTTTTCCAGAACCCGCTGAAGTCACCCACGGCGCACCTGCCATAACACCTTGAATACTGGAAAGTTCATTTTCTACATACCAGTTATTTCTTAGGAAGGAATACGGGATACCTGTCTTCAAGATGGCCTCTTCTGTAGCACGGTGCGGCGGAGACAAGAACATTTTGCTCTCCTGAGCATTCACCAAACTGGTATAAGCGATAAATCCGACTTTCGCCTCCGCCGCCGCAGCGACCGCATCCGTGTGCTGGCGAATTCGGGTCTCGTTATCCCCATCCGCAGAGATGATTAATAATCTATCAACACCAGCAAAAGCAGAAATGAGGGTTTCAGGGTGATCGAAATCCCCATGCCGAACCTCCACACCCCGGGCTCGCAAACTTTCCGCCTTCTTTACATCTCGAACACTGACGGCCAATTCCGTCGCAGGTACAGTCTTCAGCAACGTCTCGACAACCATGCTGCCCAGTTTGCCCGTAGCGCCTGTCACCAACATTTTCATCATCGATTCCTCCCAGTGTTCTCGCCTTTTAATGAAACCAATTCAGTTTCAGTTTAGAGCAAAAAAATGTTACTTGGACAGAATGCCTGCAGAAACAGCACCCTCTGCAACATCCGCAACCGTGTAGCGGCGCAACGTTTCAAGGATGGCCTGCTCGACTTCTAGCGCAATCGCATCAAATACGGTTGGCATCCCCGAACCCACAGGACACATGGGATTGGGTGTTGCCGGACTAGGTGCCAACGCCCTATCCATTTCCAGGGCTTTGTAAACTTCCGACAGTCGAATGTCTTCAGGCGGTTTTGTCAGCCGATATCCCCCATCACGCCCCTCCCGAGTTTCAATGAAACCTACTTCTACCAGGCGTTTCAAAACACGTCGGAGGAAAACAGCATGGGTATTCACACTGGATGCAATAAAACTGCTCGAATAACCATCCCGATTTTGAGCAAGCAGGGCCAATGCATGAACCGACATGGAAAACCAACCACTCGCCGCCACTTCACTTCGCCTCCCGACACCCATACTGTAATCAATTCAGTTTCAGTTTGTCAACATACTACGGGAAATCCATCTGAAGGTATGTAGCGCACTCACATGATTTCTAGGATGTCCTACAGGGCACCCAGCCGATGTATATACGCTATGCTGTGGCGGTACTCGCCATGTACCGCCACAGTGAAGTTGCTCAAATCAACCGCTCAACCAGTTTAGACGTAGCGCCGTTCTGACTCATCAATGGGGTAATCATTGGCACTCATGTCCCTGCGTCGCATCAGTCCATCCTCATTAAACTCCCAATGTTCATTTCCATGCGTCCGCATCCACTGCCCAGTCTGTGCATCCCGCCATTCGTATTCGAAGCGTACAGAGATACGATTATCCGTATAAGACCACAATTCTTTCATCAAATGGTAGTCCAATTCTCGCGCCCATTTGCGATCCAAAAACGCTCTGATAGCATCTCGCCCCTTAAAAAACTCCGAGCGATTCCGCCACTCTGAGTCCTCTGTATAAGCGAGTGCGACCGTTTCGGGGTTCCGCGTATTCCATGCATTTTCAGCAGCTTTTACTTTAGCTTGTGCCGTTTCTGCGGTAAATGGGGGTTTGATGCTTGACGGGTTCATATACGCATCTCCTAACTAACCTTTTATCAATTATGTTTACGGTTAGTACAGTACATCTATATAACTAACTTGTCAATGGTTTATAATAAGGTTAGTTAAGTGATGGGGGCATGCAAATGGGACAGCTCGAAAGTTTCCCGCTGATTTCGGGACACCTTAGCTTAGACCTTGTGAATACAGAACTTGTCCGACGAGGTACAAAACATGATTTATTGGTCAATGTAGCGGATCTCGATCGATGGATTGAAGAAATGAAACAATCGGGGAGCTTACATCCGTTATCCGTGCCAAGCACATATGATACACCAGAAGTTCTGCGAAACCTGCGTGAATTGCGGGCTTCCTTGCGAAACGCGTTCCTCCGTATCACAGAGGGGATTTCACCGGAATCCGATTTTGTCCATACGATGGAGAGACTCGTAGCAAGCGCACCGCTTTCGTATCAACTCAACGAAGATAACTTAGTAGCAATTCCTGTGGGGACTCCTGATGCCGCCATCGCGTCGCTGGTCGCACTTGACGTTCTGCAGTTACTCGCCTCAGGCGCACTTCTAACACTCCGTCGATGCGCAAATCCAGATTGCGTGTTGTTGTTCCTCGATGCAAGTGGAAAAAGGAAATGGTGCTCGATGAAAATCTGTGGCAACCGGGCAAAAGTGGCGCGTCACGAACACAAGCGCAAGAAATCACCCAATCAGAATATGGATATTGACGCATAAGTGCTACGCCCGTCATCCTAGATCACGACAGCACCATCCGTCACAAACGCGCGGGACAAGCCGCTTCAGCATACAAGCGGGCGTATCTCTTGATACGCCGCTCGTCTCTTGAATTTTGCATCCGTAGGTATGAAGATGACCTCGTGTAGGTGAGAACCGATCCCTCAATCCGGGTTGCGGTAGGTCAACATCAAATGGAGCACAACAGGCGTGTCACTCGAATTGAGATAGGTGTGCTCACAGTCTGCGTGAAACCGAATTGAGTCAAAGGGTTTTAACACGTGCTCGGTCCCTTCGACCAAAATGCTGAGGCTTCCGGACATAACCGTAGCAATTTCAATAGAACCCGCATGATGCCGTTCTGTAAATTGGCTGTGCGGCTCCAGAAACGCTCGGCTAAGCTCGGTCGTTCCGTAGGTCGACATCGTAAACATGGGCTCAATAACCCAGTTGCCGTCGCCACCCACCAATTGAAATCCTTCACCTGAACGCGAGATGTCCACCTGTTCCTCCATCGTCAACAACGCTGTCAGCGGTACAGACAAACCTCGTGTAATCTTCCACATCATCGCAAGTGTTGGATTTGCTTCGCCGCGCTCGATTTTCCCCAAGGTGAGTTTACTCACCCCTGTTTTCTCTGCCAATTCATCCAAACTCAAATTGTGCTCGCGACGAATGTGTCGCAGTCGAACTCCAACGCGTTCCGCTAACCGCTTCGCTTCATCGTTGGATGTCTCATGCATAAAAAAACTCCTTTGAGAATAATGAAATCGCAACGATATACAATATAATAACACGAATGTATAGTATAGTTTAGTTTACCTTTCATCCCCTCTTACGATTGTTGTTCGACACTGCCAGGTTCTCGAACTTTCCATCTCACCCAAAGCATATTACAGATATATAGTGCACCCGCCACACCGAGCATGGTGCGAATGCCAAAGGCCGCTGATCCGACACCACCGAGAAGTGGCCCAGCAAAACTGCCCAAAAACGTCGCGCTGGACGTGAATCCATAAATTTGTCCGCGCTTATCACTCGGAGCCATTCGCCCAATCAACGCATTGGCCGTTGGCAAAATACCCCCAATGAACATGCCAAGACCAAACCTTGACGCGATAAACACCCAAATGTTTGGAGACAACGCCTGAGGCAGATAAAATAGCCCCGCCCCCGTCATACAAATGGTCAACACTCGACGATAGCCGATTTTATCGCTTCGTTTGCCAAGGAACGGAGATGCAATCAAGTCAGCGAGTCCAGTCACCGCAAATGCAAAGCCCGCTATGGTATTCAAATATCCAACATTCCCTGCCAACTGTTTCATAAATACCGAAAGGACAGGCTGTACACTCATGACCGTAAACTGCGTCAAAAACAACACAATGAACATCGGGCGAACCATCTTCAACTCTTTGATTGCCCTAAACTGACCAACTAAGGACGGCTTTTTCCTCGTCGGCGCAAGTTTACCCTTAGGTTCTTGGACAAATAGCAGTGTGATCGTAAAAGCGATGAATGCGAAAATCGTCGTGAGAAAGAAGACCATATGATAGTTTTTGAAATAGTCCGCAGCCACGCCGCCCAACAACGGTCCAACGAGCGTCCCCACCATACTGGAGGTCTGAATCCACCCCAGCGAAAATCCTAACCTGTCTTGGGGAATCACGCTCGCGACCAGTGCGATAGACGCCGCTGAAAATCCGCTGAAAGCTCCTTGGAACCCTCGGATAATCATAAGTTGCCAAGTGCTCTGAGCCAACCCGAGAATGCCGGTAAAAATCCCGATAGCGATGGTAGACCGCAACACCATCATTTTGCGGCCGCTTCTATCAGACAATGAACCCCAAAATGGTGACATGATGGCGGCCATCAAGGGCGTCATCCCTTGAATGATACCTGTCAGGATGTCGACGTATCGAGGGTTGTGAACACCCAATTGCTCGACGTAAAGCGCCATAAAGGGGTTCGAACTGGAGAAAGCAATCGACATACAAAACTGAACGGCGGCCATAATCCGCAGTATAGATTTCCAGGAAGTCCCGGAACGACGTTCTTCAATCATAAACATTCCTCTTCGCTGTGACGTATTATGTAACTATAACAGTAACATTTCAGCGGATGGGATGGAAACGAAGCGGGGTTCTTACCGTGTGCCCAAAGGGTGAATAGTTCACCGCAGCCTCAAGGGTATCAAGGACTCGGAATCGCCTTCCTACCGTTAAGCGCTATTCAACAGGAACTCCAAGATGGCCGCTTATTTACCTTTCAATTTCCTACGGGATACCAGCCCGTTCAAAGCTACATTATCGTCACGAAAACCAAAGGTCATATTACACCCAGCGCAGCGCAGTTAATGAATTATCTCCGTGGGGACAGCCTTACTTGATGTCGCACAATGTGTGCTTGATTTCACCGTTGTGAAAATCAACATAGGCACCGTCAAAGAAACGGTGCCCTTTCTAGATCTCCCTTTGGCATTGTGATGCGGTTCTACCTGTTTATCTAGAATTCCTCATAGACAGCCGGATCTTGATTTCTCAACCTGCCATCAGGTCTCGATAACCCAGAAATCACGTTCATGTCCGCATCGTCCAGCGAAAAATCGAATATTGATATGTTTTCAAGCTGCCGCCCAGGGTAAGAGGACCTCGGAATTGAGATGGCTCCAAGTTGATAATGCCAACGCAAAATCACTTGGGAAACCGTTTTATCGTGCTTGCGAGCGATTTTTTGTAGAGTTTCGTTTTCAAGAACGTCATTTGCCCTGGCCAATGGGCTCCAAGATTGCGTCTTGATATCGTGTGCTTCATGCCACTTTCTTTGTGCTTCCTGGTTGAAGAATGGATGCAATTCTATCTGATTTACCGTCGGCCTGACACCTGTTTCCTTCTCCAGTCGCTCTATATGTTCAGGCAAAAAATTTGAGACGCCAATGGAGCGAATAAATCCCCATTTTTTCGCATCAATGAGCGCTTGCCATGCCTCGACATATTGATTCTGCTTCGGATTTGGCCAATGGATCAGATACAAATCATAATAATCTAAATTCGCACGATACAACGATTCTTGAATTGCAACCACAGCTTGGTCATACGTGTGATAGCGTCCAGGCAACTTCGATGTAATTCTCAATTCTTCTCGTGGAACCGAGCTGCGCCTGACCGCTTCACCTACTGTCCCTTCATTTTCATAATTGTACGCGGAATCGAGCAGTCGGTATCCTGCATCAATTGCACTGACTATCGCGTTGACACCCGCATTGCCCCGCAACTTAGCGGTACCTAAGCCGACGACCGGTAACGTAACCCCATCATGAAGCGTGATTTCTGGAATGGATCTTTCCATGGTACACCACTCCTTCAATAAGATTTAAGATTACTATCGTATAAACGAAGACCAATTGCAAAGGGCAACGCACAATAAACAAGCGCGCCAGGATCATTCCTTATCCGGCGCGCCTGATGAGTAAACGAACGAATTAGCTAATCCGCAAAATCGGTTTGACCACCGAACCATTTTTTGAATCCTCAAACGCCTGATTAATTTGCTCGAACTCATAAAATCCCACGAGACGGTCAAATGGGAATTTGCCTTCCTTGTAGTAGCTAATGAGCTTCGGAATGAATAACTGTGGAACAGCGTCGCCTTCAACGACCCCGACGACAGATTTACCTTCGCCCATGATATCCAACTGAACGTTGAACGTAACCTCACCAGTCGCGCCAACGATAGCCACCGTACCCAAAGCACGTAAAGCCCTTACAGACTGTAGAACAACAGGCGTAACACCCGTGGTCTCAACGGCATAGTGTGTTCCACCATTGGTGATCTTTTTAATCTCCGAAATGACATCAACCGTCTTCCCATTCAGCACGTGGGTAGCCCCTAGCTCTTTTGCCAATTCGAGACGGCTGTCATGGACTTCAACGGCAACAATGGTAGAGCACCCAGCAATTTTTGCAGCCATCATTGCGCTCAATCCCACAGCTCCACACCCATAAATCGCGATGGAATCCCCAGGGCGGGGCATCAATTTATTGAGCGTTTTGCAGAAATAATTTTCTGTACGAATTGAAAAAGGGAATTGATACTAGTTTGATGGGTACACATTACAATTTCTATAACGCAATTTTGAACGGTAACTATGTTGCTGTCACAGTCTCTAGAGACGTGCAGGCTTAGGCTGTTTTCTATACACTGTTTGCTACGCCCGCCGCCAGTACGGATGCGAGTAGGACAATGGCATTGAGACAAACGTGGATCGTAACCTTCTGGATGCCTCGGACGTGAACGTCGTTCACGGTCAGATTCTGCTTGAGTCGAGAGTTGCAACGTTCAACGGCAGTTCGTTCATTGTAGAGTTCTGTCCAACCTCTTGTGTTTCGGTGAGGGTTCGAGTAGCGTCGGATATCTTCTGCACAGTCTTCTTGACGACCATTCCGTAGTTAGAGTCAGAGCAAGCTGCAATCCCAAGCGGACAGTCGACCCTACCAACAGCGTGTGGGCAACGGAACTTTAATCGGTCACCATCGGCTCCCCAGTACACCATGTCGTAGCCCATGGAGCAGCGAGGTGTGCCGTTTGAAGCAACCCCGGCAGGTGGTTCCTTTTCGCCTCGCTTGTTCAGTGCAATGATTGCTTGCGCACCGTAACTACGGGCGGCTTCATAGTTTTTTACCTGGTCATACCCGGCGTCCATCATGACAAACTTGACTTTCCAGCCATAGCTTTCGACAACATCTTTCATTAATGGAATCTCCATCTCTACGTCATACACATGGGCGGGTGTGACGTCCAAAGATACCGGTAGCTCACTGGCGGTATCCACCGCAAGATAAATCTTGTACCCGAACCATGTGAGTTTGTTGCCAAACGTGTCATACTTGGCGCTCCAGTTGGCGTTGCCTGTTTCTTGGCTGCGTGATTTTGGCTGCTTTTTCTCGTAGGCGCCAATTGCTGTACTATCGATTGCAAGATGACTTCCATCGATGATGCCAGCCCCTTTGCATTGACTGACCAGATCAGCGAAGAGGTCCTTGGCAAGACCCTTATCCACGACAGCATTGAAGACCCGACTGAGTGTTGCAATCGATGGCGCTGCCTCGTCCAGCCGAAATCCGCACTGATACCGGAAACGCAAATCTCGATCAAGACGTTCATGCAACCGAGTAAATGTAGGGATGCCTTCCATAGGGGCAGCCAGCAGAGCCCTTAAAACCGCCTCCCGGTTGATCGGCTTTGCGCCTTGGGGTGACGCATTTGTCAACTTTGCGGCATACGGCTCAAGGTCCAACGCCGTAAAGAAGACGTGTAACCGCTCACTGGTTTCGATTTCTAGCCACTCTTCAAAGGAGAACAGGGACTTTTGGAGAAGATACAAGTGGACTTCCCTCCTCGGAAAATTTCTGGTTTCGTCGCTTGAAATCTTCTCGAAGTTGAGGTGAAGTCCTTTTTTTTGCCCTGTTATCCCTTGCCCTGCAAGGGCTTAGAAATCTGCGAAACGCTCAATATAAGTTATCCCTAAATCCAAAAGTGAATTTCATGCCCCAAGTATTCTCCATATTTAACACAACGGTCTGGATGTTCAGTCCGGGAATACGCTGATCGAAAACCATATTTTTGTTTTTAAGTTATCTTTTTGGATTGCTTTTTCCTAGTTGTTTTGCACTATCCACACTATAGGCCTTCATCATCTCACCCGAACTAACTTGCGGAAGGTAGAACATTGAATCGAGCTGACTTAGTGTGGAATTACTGTTTTGGGTTATAGTTGAGTTTGGTGTTTCATTTGAAACAAGGTTAGCACCCTTATCAGTTCTGTCAACTGACTGGGTTACTGCCTACCACATCCGACTATAACAGTCATCGCGGTGACAGTGACCCCTAATGTTGCCCATTTCGCGTAATTTATCAATTCAAAATTCACTCTTCGATGCCCAGATTGATGTATACCAATCTTACCATTGCATCATCTATGCTCCAGTTGGACCTCAGTACACCCCAATTTTTGATTTACGGCAACTACTTACTCCTAGGGCCCTCAAACATTGTTTTGAGCATTTTACTCATCACGCATTTGTAGCAAAATTCATTCGTCTCCCATGTCAATCTTGAGTCAGACATTAAGAGAGGAATGGTGTACGACACATGCCGCAATCCAAAATCCCGCTCAATATAGATACCCTCTCCGATTCGGATACTTGTGATCCGGAAACACGACTCAGCTCCTCCATGCATATCACGGCGTTGGCGAGATATCGAGCAAACGAACATCCGCCACTTGAACAAGATACGGCCGTTACGACGTTTGGGTCACTCGACATTTTGGTCAACAATGCTGGAATTATGGATAAGATGACGGCCGTCGCCGACGTCACCGATGAATTGTGGGAGCGAGTTTTCGCGGTGAATGTAACCGGTCCCATGTGGGCGATCCGAAAGGCGCTTCCCATCATGATTCAACAGGGACGCGGGGTCATCGTGAATACCGCATCAGTTGGCGGGCTGTTCGGGTCACGCGCAGGTGCTGCCTACACTGCGTCGACACACGCAATCGTCGGATTGACAAGGAACGTTGGATTTCAATACGCACAGCTCGGCACTCGTTGCAACGCCATCGCCCCGGCGGTGTTGAAACCAACATCGGCAGTGACATGCAAAACGTCAACATGTCATCCCTCGGCATGCAGCGTGCCATGGTTGGCATGAGCGGCAACCCGCGTATCGGCCAACCAGACGAAATTGCGAAAGTAGCATTGTTCCTCGCCTCGGATGATGCCAGTTTTGTTCACGGCACCGTCATCACGGCCGATGCTGGATGGACGGCTTACTGATTGAACGAGACAACCTATCCGCGACCGAGAGGGGGGCACTTGCCCCCCCTCGACCTTTCCCACCATCCCCTCCAATGACGACGAATGTCCCACACGCATCTTGCCACCACCTCAGTCCACGCTGCTCCGAAGGGGGCACCAACCGCCAACGCACAAACCGAACACAAGGGCTTCAGTTTGCATGTTGACCGCGCCCCAAATTCGTGGTAAGGCCAAGTAAAAACCGGTAAACACACCGTATTAATATGAGTACCAACCAGGCGACTGGAGGCTCTTCGCGCACTTGTTTATCAAGCAGTCGAGAGTCTCTTTTTGAGTTTTCAACGCTTCACCCTCGCATGGGTCTGTGAGATGAGTGCGATTGGGGAGGCAGAAATGAAATCACTCTCTAACGAATTTTATCAAGTTTCACTTTCCCGCAGCCAGTTCAGCGACTGGCAGACAACGTTATCGACGATTCGAACATAGATCGAACAATCCGAAATCAAAATTGTGGATATCAAGAGGGTGGGAAACGATGAGTTGGTCATCATTTATCGCCTCAGGCATGCACGAGAACTGTAACACTGCGTTGGCAAGCACTTCTACCTGGATTGACCACATCTTGCATCCCGTGGACCGCCGCGTATGTGTCGATGTCGAGCCGACACTGCGAAGGCTTGGATTTCATCGAATCCAAGAGGTATCTACGACAGACGCACTCACGAATTGTACAACGTTCGCAGCCGGCAATGTGCTCTTGCAGTTTGTTCCAACAAAATCCCCCTTCCGGTCTGCCCGTGCAACAGCGGAAGCAGGCTTGGCCAGTACACGGGCGCACCACAGGACACCCTATATTGCCCTTGGGACGGATGATATCGAGCGCAAAGCCGTTGAACTGCGCGAGAAGGGGTTTCGCGTCAGCGTCAGCGACCCCGTCCCTTACGTGGAAATCCCTTGCTGTGACAAAGTGATTCGGTCGAAAATCGTCTACGTGGAAAGCGCCAGCGGACCTGGTATCCCTTGTCCTTGCTTTGTCCAGTGGGAACCGGTTGACGCATCCCACCCCCAATCCGTTCGTCCGCCGCTGGACCAGCGTGCGCCGAGACTTCGTGAGGTCGCCATTGCCGTCGAAAATCTCCCACGCGTCGTAGAACATTGGGGCGTGTTGACAAGAAGCACCCCGAGTGAAAGCTGGATTCAGTCCGACATTCAGGCGTATTGCGTCCGCATTCCCGAACAAGATGAATTCATTACACTTTGCGAGCCGACTGGCGCAGGCAAAATTCGTGACCTCCTGCGAATCCAGGGACCCCAACCCTTTCTCTTTTCCTTTCATCAAGCACCGGAAAACCGTGAATTGGAACTGCAAGGCATTACGCTGCGCATGGAAAAGCATGCGCAGCGCTGAACGGACGGTCATACCCAGCACCCGATGAACCGCCTGGCAGAGGAGTCTTCTCCACAGCAAAAGGGCTGTTCCCAAAGGCAACGGAATGCCTTTGGGAACAGCCCTTTTCCAAGGTGATGGGCAGCTACTGTCCGCTTGGTGCGTCGGGTTGTGCAACTCCGTTCATAAATTTGGCTTGCGGCACTTTTCTAAGCCAAAGCGCTGCGATGATGCCAATCAAGGAAGCTACAGCCAACACACTGAAAGCGGGCCACCACACGTGCGCATCCGCAGAATTCACCACATGGTTTTCGTTCTTCACCATCGCGCCGAAAACGGTAGGTCCGAAGACGGTCATCAAATATCCGATGGAGGACTGAAATCCTAGCAAGGTTGTCCGGACGCGTGGTTCGGACATCTCGGTCAGTCCTGCCTTGTACTGCGCGGAGTCGGCAATCACCCAAAATCCCACCCAGAACCCAACAAGGGTCATGAGCGCTGCCTGATGTACGGTCCATCCAATCAGCAACTCACCGATGCCAGAGCAAACCAGGGAGATTAGAATAGAGCGCAGACGTCCGACGCGATCGGCAAAGATCCCCCACAGGTAGGACGATGGCGCACCAATCAGAATGATGATTGCCGCGAGAATGCCCCCGTATCGCGTCGCGTGGTCCAGGCTCGCTCCGGTCATCACGACGGAAGCCACCATCGCAGGCCCAATCCAGCCCCAGAAACTATACAGTTCCCACATGTGTCCGCAGTACGAGAGGGTGATGATGCCTGGCCCCGCATATCCCCCGCCCGGGCTGAGCCGAGGCAGCGCAGCGACCGGCGGCGCTGCCCCATCGTATGACAATTGGGTTTGCAAAGGGGATTCCTTGATCCAAAACAGCAAGATGGCGCCAATCAGAGCAGGAAGCGATGACCAGACAATCCCCGCGCGCCACCCAAAGCTGGCAGCGATGGGCGCTGCAAGAAAATACCCGCCAGCATAGGCAGCGGTCAGCGCACCCGTGTAAGCCCCGATAGCCGTGCCGCGGCGCTGCGGCTCAAACCAGTTGGACAACAGCGACATGCCCGGCGCATAAATCGCGCCTGCCGCCATCCCGGTCAGCAAGCGTAAAATGAGAATTGACAAGAAGCCATTCGAAACCAAGCCAAACAACATGGAAAAGACGAAGGTAGCGAACGTGGCCGTGATCAAAACCAGCTTGATGCCGAAGCGATCGGCCAGCCATCCAGTAAAGGGGACAACAATCACATACCCCAGCTGAAAGAGGGAAAGAATGAGCCCGGATTGGAACGGATTGATATGGTACTGCTTGGACAACAAACCGGAAACCGCAGAGTAGTTATACCAGGGAACGTAGCTGAGCAGCATCGACAGGCACATCAAAATGAGGATTCCGGTCTTGTTTTTCATCGCGTGGTTCCTCCTTCAAATCTCAAAAAGCCGCAATGATTACCTAGGGCGAGAGTTGCTGAACACATGACTTGCAGAGCCGTGTTGTTCGACGCAATGCCGCAGCAGGCGTCTTCACAGGGTGCATCAAACAGACACCGCGACAGTGTGCAAGCCCCAGCAGATGCCCGACCTCATGGGCAGCGATGGAAACGGCGCCTTCGTGACCGGCCCACTTGGCGGACACCAGTGCGACCCCATCTCCGGTGACACCGCCCAGATTTGCGTGCATTCCGTGAGACAAATGGTGGTCGACAACCCAAAGCCTTACCGTCTGACGCCCGGAAGACAAGGCCGACAGCAGCGTGTTGACATCAGCGGCGCCAGAATACGCATCGAGGGCGGAGGGGCTGATGCCCTTCGGCTGGGCGTCAAGCATGCACGACACCCGCCGCCCATAGACGTGTGCCAATCGCGCCTGGATCTGCGGTAAAAGCCAGCCAAGGCCCGGTGTCGCGCAGATGTGAAGCACCAATACCTGCCCTTCGTGTATACGGAGCTGCGAAGGATTGTACAAATTCATCACCCGCAACAGTGTCTTGCCACGAGCGCGCCAGCCCCCTCAGGAATAGTAACCAGGTTCAGGGGCCAAACCGTTGACAAACCAATTGCCAACGTTTCGTTGCTTAAATTCAGCCGGGTTGTGCAAGGTATGGGTACGCACGTTGCGCCAAAACCGGTCGAACCCATATCATCTCACAGTGCGTTCAGTATACAGAGCGTCCTTACGGCCGCTCAATATAAATTATACCATTCCAATGTGATTAGTAGTATTTGATATAACATGATGATCAGTCGAACATGCACCCAATTACGTCTTCTGGCGTCTGCAGCTTCCTCCTAGTTCGGATCAGACGCGCCGCGACCGTCAGCGCAGCACGCTCCAACGGCGCCCGTACCTGCTCGTCCGCAATACTGTCCAAGTCCGCAACGTGAGCCAGGCCGAGCACACGCCGTATCATCTCAACACCTGCAAATCCTGCGGTATCCTGAAGAAGGGACACGACATAAGCTTTTTTGTAGGTGTCGTTTTTCCACAAAACCGCCTCTTCATCCCACAGCGAACAGAACGTCTGCTCAAACACCTCCCAGATTTGCTGGAGCGTGCTGACAATCCAAGCCTGGTAGGCATGACAGGATGCTTGTGAGGAGGCGTGATAGGCCTGCGAAATGTAACTGAGGGCGAAGTTCCCCGCCAAAGACCCAATGTCAAATCCCATGGGGCCGTAACAAGCGAACTCAGGATCGATGACCTTGGTCTCCGCCTGATTGACCATGATGGAACCCGTGTGGAGATCACCGTGAATCAATGCCTGGGATTGCGACATGAATTTTTCCCGCAGCTGGAGAACCCCTGCGAGCAATTCTTCATCCGCTTGAAATTCCAGCACGTACGCCTCGAGACTGCGGCTGTATCTGTTTTCGGGGTGCTGCATGAACGGGTGGGTGAACACCAGGTCTTCCGTCACTTTACACAATGCCGGGTTCGCGAACTCGCACGCCATTTTCTTTTTCGTCTCCGAGGATAGATATAAATCGGATGTATAAAACAAGGAACGCGCAAGAAATGTCCCCAAGTGCGTGGCACAATGAGGGTATTTGATCTGCTTCATCATTCCACGACGCATCACGAGGTGTTGATGAAGGTCCTCCATGACGAGCGCATGCATGTCCGGATCGTACAGATAAATTTTTGGCACCCAATCCGGGCAGTACGTTGCCTCAATCTGTAAAGCGCCCGCTTCAATTCGAATTCGGTCAAGCGGGACGCCGAAGCTTTCGCCCACTGACCGGGCGTACGGAAGGGCCTGCTTTACAATCACGGATGGTCCATCTGGCGCTGCGACCGCTCGGACTCGAAACACAAGGTTCATGTTGCCGTCGGCCAAATCTGAGGTCTCCAGAGATTGTTCCGAAGGGAACCACTTTGCAGATTCTGGAGTCCTCCTGATGTATTCAACAAGTGTCTGCTCGTCAAGTGCCTGATAGCTCATGCGTACTCCCTCCAGCACTGCCGTGTGAATCTGATTATGCCTGCCGTTTACGATTGGAAAACGCAGTAAAAGCGATGGCTAGAATGAGTAACCCACCCTGGAAAATATTTTGGGCTGTGTACGGGACATTCAACATGGTCAGCCCGGTGAGCAACACTGAAAGGAACAGCGCGCCGACGAACGTTCCGACAACGTTGGCTCGGTTCAGCCCCCAGACGGAAAAACCCATGTACGTCGCGGTCACAGCATTCAGCAAATAGGGAGCCCCCGCCTCGTTTTCGCCGGATCCAAGCAGAGATGCCAGAACAATGCCGCCAACTGCTGCCAAAGCCCCGGATAACACGTATGCGAAGGCTCGATAACGGTGCACCGGAATGCCCGCAATCCGTGAGGCTTCCGGGTTGTCCCCAGTGGCGTAAAACTGCCGCCCCCAACGCGTTTTTTCGAATAGGTAGAACATGACGGCGCCGATGATGACGGTCAGGATAATCGGGAACGGTACGCCGAACAGCTTGCCGCTCGCAATGTAGTTGAAACCTGGCCAGAACGTGCCTGGTGCCGTTTTCCCCGAAGACAACGCCATTTGTGGATAAATATTCTCACCATTCGAATAGGTTTGTTGGATACCATCCACGGCAAACATCATCCCCAAGGTGACTAACAGGTCAGGCATTTTGAAGCGGACAATGAATAGGGCGTTGACCAATCCGACGGCGGCACCCACTGCCAGCGGCACAACAATCGCGATCCAAAGCGGCGCCTTGTGCAGAACCATCAGCCCGGCCGCGACCATCGACGCCAGGCTGGCGACGGAACCAATCGAGACGTCGAATCCATTCACCACCAGTGATGACATCACGCCCAAGGAAATGAAGAACGTGATGGACGTCGACACCAAAATATCGGCGAAGTCAGAGACGGTCAGAAACTTTGGGCGAAGGATGCTAAAGGTAATGATGATGAAGACAAAAATCGCCACCGTGCCGTATTTGCCTAACAGAAACTTAGGGTCGGCAACGACTCGCTTTGCGACGGACTGCGCGGGCTCTGATACGATCGGTACGTCAGCCACGGAGCATGCCTCCTTTCCCACCTGTTGCATAGCTCATCAACGCATCGGACCCAATGTCCTCACTTGTTTCGTACACAATTCGCCCCCGGTGCATCACCATGATGCGGTCCGCATTACCAATCGCTTCATCCAATTCAGAGGTAGCCATCAAGACAGACACGCCTCGTTCAGCCATGTCGCGAATCAACCGATAGATACCGGACCGGGCACCCACATCCACGCCTTTGGTAGGTTCATCCAATATCAGCAATTTCGTTGCAATTTGCAGCCATTTCGCAAACACGACTTTTTGCTGGTTCCCTCCGCTGAGTCCGCGTGCCTCGATCGCCAAGCTGGGGGCCACCAATCCAACTGCTTGCTTCAGCGTCTCGCCCAATGCCCTTTCACGTGCCCGGGATACCCCTCCGGCAAAGCCCCTGACCCCTTGCAAAAACGGCAAGCTCAAATTCTCCAGCACGGAATGATTCAGATGCAGCCCCTGATGGTGCCTGTCTTCAGGGACAAAGCCAGTACCGCGGCGAATCATGGTCCGCGGCGTGTGTCGTACGATTGTCTTTCCTTCCCAGGAAATCTCGCCGGAGGTCACTGGATCCAAGGCAAACAAAGCTCGCACCAACTCCGTCTTGCCAGCGCCAACCAATCCGGTCAGCGCAACCACTTCACCTGGGTAAATCTCCAGATTGACGTTGGTCACACCCGTAGGCGTTGTCAGGTTGCGGATTGTGACCAAAGGCGCCGCAGCGGCAGGCTTTCTCCGACGCGCAGGATACAAGTCCATCACTTCCTTGTTCAACATCGCCCGGATGGTGCGGTCACGCAGCCACGCTGATTGGCGTTCCTCTTCCGAAACAGAAAATTCGTCGACCAGCCTTCCGTCACGCAGCACGGATATGCGATTCGCTATCCGAAAAACTTCATTCAAGTGGTGCGAAACGTACAGAATGCCCATCCCTCGCGCACGGAGCTGCTTGAGGACCGTCAACAAATGATCCGCCTGGTCTGGAGAGATGGAAGCCGTAGGTTCGTCAAATATCAGGAAGCGAGCACGCTCATCCAGCGCGATCGCAATGGCCAGTTTCTGACGATCCGCCAGCCGCAAATTGGAAACCCGCTCATCGAGCGGTATCGTGCCGCCTTCAATGATCTCCAATTGTTGCTTCAAACGCGGGGTCACGCCACGAGGCGGAAACACCCACGGCGTGCCCATTCCAATCCGAGTCTGCAACAGTAAATTTTCGGCTGCGGAAAGGCTCGGAAACAAACTCACATCAAATTCCTGATGCAGTGTTCGAATGCCAGCCAGATGAGCCGCAGCCGGATTGTGCAAAGTGATGGGGGTGCCATCAATCTCGATGGTCCCTTCGTACGCCGTGAACAACCCAGAGAGCACGTTGATCAACGTAGACTTTCCGGCGCCGTTGGCCCCAACGAGCGCGTGAATCTCTCCGGGCAGTAAGGTGAACGAAATCTCCTTCAGCACTTGAACTGTATCAAACGATTTGCTCAAGCCTTTGACAACCAATCCATTCAACGGCGACACTCCCAGTTCCACACAGACTTCACTGCTTTTCTTTTTCCAATTGTTGCAACAAAGGTGAACTGCCTAAGCTGGTTTCACTCGGCAGAATGGAGAGAAAGAAGTCGTGAATGTTTTCACCTTGCGGAGGCAGTTTCGATTGTTCGATCAGTGCACCTGGAATCCAGATCGACGAT
Source organism: Alicyclobacillus acidoterrestris (assembly GCF_022674245.1). Taxonomy (GTDB): domain Bacteria; phylum Bacillota; class Bacilli; order Alicyclobacillales; family Alicyclobacillaceae; genus Alicyclobacillus; species Alicyclobacillus acidoterrestris. Next base: position 1,180,021 of record NZ_CP080467.1, on the reverse strand, counting down.
GGAATTGATTCCCCGTAGGCATCCCGAAGCGCGTAGTTGACCATGGCTGTCCCGTATTGATAGACATCATTTGCGGCTGTGGCCTTCCATGGTGAATTTGACTGCTTCATCAAAGCGAGATCTTGGTTGGACACGTCAATGCCGTAAATCGGGACATTGCGTTGCAGCGCCTGCTCTGCTTTGACAGCGCCAATGGCAAACTGGTCCCAGGAAGCCCAAATCGCACTGAGCTGTCCTGCGTTGGGATACTGTCTCAGCAGTGCTTCCGTTCGAGCCATGGTATCGGATATGGTGGTGTTGCTCGCATCTCCGTAAGTGGCAATGACGTGAATGTCTGGGTGTGCCTTTTCAAATGCTTTGAGCGACACCTCCCGTTGCACCATCGGCGTAAAACCACCAACCCAAATGACGGCGATGTTTCCCCTATTATGGATTCCTTGCGCCAGCGCATTCAAAGACAAGGTCGCTAATTGTTGATTGTTCTCATTCGCATGCGCGACACCCTTGACGGGAATATCCGCTTCCACACTAATTACCTTGATGCCTTGGTTAATGGCTTGTTGAACAGCGGGTGCCAGAGCTGAAGGCTGTGATGCGTGGTTGACGATAATGACATCCGGATGCTGGGCGATCACAGCCTGAAGCTGACTTACCATTTCCGCCTGGTTATACGAAGCTTGCGTCTCGGTCAGGGTGACATCGGGATATGCTTGCGCAGCGGCCTTGATCCCGCTCAAAAACTGTGCCGACCATTCATCGTTGTCGTACAGACTGACCACCGCAATATGTACAGGTTTTACCTTCACGGAACCCGATGTGTTCGATGTGGCTGCGTTGGAAGTCGCGGCCTGTGTCCCGCATCCAGCCGCAAACACCAGTGCGGCCGCGATTGGCAAGATTAATTTTTTCATCTGACGCTTCATGTGTGCTCCCCCTCATCTCTCTCCATCACTGATTTTCCTGCACCACCAATGCGCAAGGCTGCCCAAGCTGCAATCTCCAGTGCCACCCCCATTGATTGAACACAAAAAGGCCCACCCTGCCATCCATGGCAATCAAGCCAAGGGAATTGTAGACAGGAATGAACCTTCGGTGGACCGATCGGCAATTCTATATTTTCGGTCAGTTTAATATCTATTATTCCAATTTGTCAATTGAGCGTTTTGCAGAATTTATAAACTCCCGCAGGGCAAGGGTTCTGAGCGCATGAAAAAGGACTTCACCCCAACCTTCGAGAAGATTTCAAGTGACCAAACCAGAAATTTTCGAGGAGGGAAGTCCCACTTGTATCTTCTCCAACCATCGCTCTTTCCCTTTGAGGACTGGCTAGAAATTGACTCCAGCGATCGTTTTCCCTTGTTCTTTGCTGTCTTGGATTTACAACCCTATGCTTCGAAATTGAGAAAACAGTCACCCCAAGGCGCGAAACCTATGAATCGTGAAGCGATTCTGCGTGCACTGCTGGCTGCTCACACCAGCGAACGTCTTTGATGGTGAGATGGCGGCGCCATTGCTGGAACACGTCGTGACGACGCACGGTTGGAAAATCGACTTTGTCATGATAGACGCTGGATATGATCAAGTCAAAAACTATGAAACGGTTCGTCAATATGATGCACAGGCAATTATCGCGATGAACAAGCGCGGTGAAAAAGAACCGCTTGAAGGAATCACATCGGACGGGACGCCGCGTTGCACGATGGGATATAACATGGTGTATTGGGGTGCGGATGGGGACCGACTAAAGTTTCGCTGCCCGCACGCGGTTGGGAAGGTAGATTGTCCGCTTGGAATCGCGACATGTTCCGAATCCAACTACGGTATGGTCAAAAAGCGGATCACAGAAGATATTCGGCGGTACTGCGCACCACACCGAGGCATCCGAAAGTAAAGACGTACATGTTCCTCAACGCGATGGTGTTACTTGCATCGGCACTAGCTGTGAACCATATCGAACGACACAAGAAGACTGCATAAATCATAACGAGTTGACCTGACGAGAAACGGCGCAAGAATACCAGTATGTGGAATTTATTTTACTTACCCTAGGTGTTGTTCCTTTTTCACCTCCACCCAAAACGACCATTCTGCAAAACGCTCACATTTCTAATGGTCTATGGTCTCGTAGAATCTTTCTCCAGTCCTGGGGTTAAACCAGACTTGCTGTTTAATTCCTGTTGTCGGATCGATAAATATTTCATCGGTCTTGATATGGCCCTTTGGCGGTTTTTTTACATTTGTCTTCAAACGTTTCTTCCTTGTTCGCCAGGTGAATACCATTGCGCCCAAAACCAATAACGCGCCGACAACATAGGTCATCACAATGAGCGTTCGCACGATTATTGCTCTCGCACGACGACAGCTGTGCCGTACGCAATGATCTCAGACATGGTTTGCCCCACTTCACTGGAATCAAAGCGCATCATCACAATCGCGTTTGCGCCCATTTCATGGGCATTTTGAACCATCCGATCAATTGCGTGTTTCCGAGCGTCCTCCAACATCTCCGTATATTCCTTGATTTCTCCACCAACCAAACTACGAAGACCTGCCGTAATATTACCCGCTAGGCCACGGCTCCGGACGACCAAACCAAACACTTGACCAAGGACCTTTTCAATTTGATACCCGTGGATGTTTTCAGTCGTTACAATCAACATTTAATTACTTCCTTCCCGAGTTCTAGAATCCAAAATCAAACCATCTCAATTCAATCATTGACGCGTTTGTTGACATTAATTATGGCTCTCTTTTGCATAAAAGTACGAAGCCACAACCGTAATCAGTCCCCACAAAATAATCGGTATGAGAACTGCCAGTTTCATGACGGAATTCGTGGGTAGCACCCACGCGAGAATGATGATAAGAATCCCTGTCGGAATGCCCAATTGCCCACCTAAGCGATGTGTACGATTCCAACTTTCCTCACTCGAAAGCGTCCATGGCGTTCGAAATCCAATCCACCAATTCGGATGAATACGAGGTAAGACATTGGCTATCAACATAAACATAATGCCGATTGCCGTCGGTATGAATCGCATCGATGCAATGTGTAACGCATGACCCAGGACCGTGAGATACACGAATCCCATACACACCACAATGACACCGCCAATATAGCGATACGTGGTCCAGAAGGATTCATAATTTCTCTTTTTTGGATCCAACCGCCAAAGCACATACCATAAAAGAATGATTGCGAGCATAGTGGCTGGTTCGTACGAAACCACCAGCAAACGCGGCGTCATTCGACCTGCTTTACCAACAACCTGTGCCGGAAGATATGCATACGCAACCGTCCCAAGCATAAGGGTCAAAATCCATGATGCCCAACCCCACCACGGCATCGCGTTACTTTTTTTCATGTTTCTGGTCACCTCCAAAGTGTTCAAGAAGCCACGCCAACCACTCCTGAAGAATGGTCGTGTTGAGGCGGTAGACAATGAAGGTGCCTTCTCGCTGGTCGACGACCAAACCCGCATTTTTGAGCACGCTCAAATGACGACTAACGGTTGGCTGAGCGTGTGTAAAATGATCAGCAATTTCCCCCGCGGTTTTCGGCCCTTGCTTTAATAATTCAACAATTTTCCGACGTGTCGGATCCGCCATTGCCTTAAATACACTTTCGTTCATGCGACTACCCACCGTTTCATTTATCGCTGTTTTCCATCCTCCAATTCAATCCATCTGTTGGTGAAAATGATTCGTTCATTCCGTCATCGGTGCTTCACAAATCCTTTTCTTTATTATATAGCGATATGGCTAAAAACGAAAGAAATAAATGTGCTAGGATAAATAATGAAGAAACTGCCCATAGCCCAGCGTTGGTGTGTCAAATTCCCGGCATCCGCCACTTGGCACAAATGTACCTTATGGCGACTTCTGTTCAACCCGGATTTCGACGATTGTGTCCTCATGAACTGGTGTGAATAATTGAAAAGGTGCTCCCCGTATGGCTAAGATGAGTTTGTCAAGAACCACATCTTCGCTAGGAAGGAGCACCTTTTGGGTGAAACAATATAATCATACACGAAGTCAGTTTGCTCGTAAAAGCTCTACAATTCATACTCGCTACGATTTGAATGCCGCCACCTCCTTTGGCGGTGCAGCTGGTCTCATAGATTTCGTTTTGGGAACGGGTATTGACAGGGAGTTTTGGGTACATGGATTACGCAAGGGCAGAAACACCCAGTTCCACATGGACGATATTGCTCTGACCGTCATTTTCGGTTCCTTGCTGGGTCAGGAACGGATTTTCCACTTTGAGGACATCGAACAAGATCCCCTGTTGAAGCTGAAGTTGGACGTGCCAAAACTGCCTGATACGACTCTGTTATATAAGGACCTCAAGCGGCTTGGCTCCGACGCTGGCATCAAGGCGATACGTTCGGCGCATAGACAAATCCTAAAGTCACTTCTCCCCAAAGGACAAAGCATCGTGGTCGATATCGACTCCTCTGTAGAGACTGTTTATGGCGCGCAGCAACAGTCCGCTGTTGGATATAATCCACACCATCACGGACGAGCGAGTTTCCATCCCTTGCTGGCGTTTGATTCACTCACTGGTTGTTGTCTCTATGATGAGTTGCGCTCTGGTGACGCCCATACATCAGATAGATTTGCGAATTTCTACAAGGCGATGAAAGACCAGTTGCCGGATGGCGTCAACATTCGTGCCGTCCGCATGGATAAAGGGTTTACCGGAGAAAAAGTGTTTCAGATATTGGAGCAAGACAAGCGGGATTACGTCATCAAACTGAAGTGGACCAAGCGACTCGCACAGTTGGCGCAAGCGCCAAATCTCCTCTGGCACTGCATCACAGAGAGTGACCGGAAACATTGTGACGTTACTTCCATCATGTATCAGGCAACATCCTGGGACAGGCCTCGGCGGGTCGTGATTGTGCGTCGCTTGGACATTGACCCACAGGAGTGCCTGTGTGCGGAGTGGCTCTGGGAATACGAGGCGATTGCCACAACGCTTGACTGGCGCGGCGAGGATGTATGGCACTTCTATAACTTTCGTGGTAACGCTGAGAATCACATCAAGGAAGCCAAATATGGATTCGCCATCGACCAATTCTCCAGCCAAAATTTCGATGCCAACAAAGCGCTACAAGGTCTAAAGCTACTTGCGTATAATCTACTCCTGCTGTACAAGCACGTCGCGCTTCAACCAAGGGTGCGACAGTGGACCGCCGGACGGCTCAGACGAAGACTATTCCATCTACCTGGGATTCTAGTGCGTCATGCACGCCAGTGGAGCATTCGTCTTCCCGTGTATGCCAAGCATCGGTCGTTGCTCATGCTTCATGCCGCCACGTAGATTTTCTTCCAATTGAAAAAGTGGAGTTCATAGCCTGGCTTGGGGAGGGGGGAAGTGTGTCCATTGCTCTAGTTCCGTACCATGATTTCGCCGTGTCCGCTAACAAATCCACCAAATACTCGAAAACAGGTTCCGATCAGTGACCTTAATCACCTAATCGTCGAAATCCGGGTTCAACTTAATCTCATGTGCTTGTGAATAAGATAGTAAACACCATACAAGATGAGTGCCATTGCACATTCAAAAGTCCGCATAATGGGTATGATACCGAACGTTTCGTTTGCTCCGGTAAGTTGAGGATTTTTCAGAGCATGTAAACTAATCCACTCTCCAAGGTAAGCAAGGAAACATACCGCTGCCGCATATACAAAAAATGTTCCAATTCGTCTAGATTTGGTTGATGTCACAACCTCAGCTAACCGAGAAAACCAAAACGGAAAAACTCCATAAATAAACAGCCACGTAACCAATCCGAAAGCCGGATTGAAACCGATTATGTGCCAAGCAGTCTCCACTAGCAGCAAATAAAGCACCGTGGAAATAGTAGGTAGAATATAAAATTTCACAAGTAGTCTCGAGCCGGAAAACACAGCTGCGCGTTTCACACCCATCCCCACTTTCAGCATATGATTTCCCATCAAACGAAAAGCACGCGAACCACTGACTCACTATTTTTGTAAGTTCAGTTGTTGTTTCACATACTGCAGTAAACTAGGCGTAAGGGCTATATATTCATTTCCAGCCCAACTACCACGCTGTGTCCATATTGTCGCGACGTGGCTCGCTGGATAAAGAAATACCGCTTGCAAAACTGTGGTATTGCGGGTTCGAATCATCATTCCGTAGACTGGTTGCGTCGACTCTGACGTTACACTGACAGTGGCTTGGTGTACCATTTCCAAGGCAAATATAGGATGTCATTGTTTCGAAAAGTGAGCGGATTAAAGAAATATTTATCGTGTATGTAGGTGCCTAATAATGCCGCGACAATAAGCAATACAAAGCCGAACGAAATTAACCTATATCCAATTTTTATCATAAAAGGAACCTCCATCATGGAAATGTATTCCACAACCAAGGGAGGTTATCCTGGTGAATTTTTATATACTTTACTTTTCAAAAGTGGGATCGAATGCATCTCGCAAACCATCGCCGATAAAGTTAATGCACAAAATCGTCAATGTAATGAGTAATGCGGGTGGAATCCACGCCCACGGTTCAGTCGATAACGTAAAATAGTCCATCGACGAGTTCAATACATTTCCCCAACTGGGGGTCGTCGATTTCACGCCAAACCCAATTACCGCGAGCGCTGCTTCGGCGCCAATTAATCCGGCCATTTGCAGTGTGGCATTCACGACAATCGGCCCTAACGAGGCAGGCAGCATATGGCGGACAATGATGCGCCAAGTGCCGGTGCCCGCAATTCTCGCGGCAAGGATAAACTCGGCGTCGCGTAGTGATAAAAACAGGGATCGAATAATGCGAGTCGGTCCCGGCCAACCGGTTATGCCGATTACACCTACAAGTAACCATACTGACGTCGTGTTAATAATCGATTCCAGAACGATAATGAGCAAGATGAAGGGGAAATTAAACATAAAGTCACAAACCCGCATAATCACTGCATCAACCCATCCGCCATAATACCCGGCAAGCCCGCCAAGAAGGACAGAGATGCCCATGACGATAATCATATCGACGAATCCAATGAGTAAATCTATCCGCCCGCCATATAAATCTCGGGATAGGAGATCCGCGCCATTGTTATCGGTCCCCAGTAAATGTTTCGCAGATGGTGGTTGCGACACATTCATGAGATCTTGAGTTGTCGGATTCCAATGCGTTAAGAGTGGGGCGCAGAGACTCAATAACACGATGATAAACAACACGATGACGCTTCCTATCGCCATCCGATTGTGCAAAAAGCGATTGATGGCCATCCTAAAAGGACTCTTTGCTCCGCTTTCCCTGCTCATTTCTTCTTGCGGAGAGAGCAATTGATTCGTGTTCAGTGACATATTCGACTCTCCCTCCTAGTTATAGCGGACGCGGGGATCGACCACCGCAGTTAAAATGTCAGCCACTAAATTCCCTAGCAGCACACAAACCGCAAAAATGAGTGTTGTGGCCATGATTACCGGATAATCGCGCTGGGACACAGCGGTAATCGTGAGATAGCCCATACCTTGGTAACTAAAAAGCCCCTCAATAATGACGGCTCCGCCCAGCAATCCTCCTAAATCGAAACCTAACTGTGTGACAATAGGAATTCTCGCATTGCGAAAGACGTGTTTGCTGTACACAACGCGTTCCGGAATCCCTTTGGCGCGCGCGGTCCGAACGTAGTCTTGTCGAGCTACGTCCAACATGGAGCCCCGGGTGTACCGGCTGTATACCGTATTGTTCGTGAGTGCGATTGAGATAGCCGGGAGCATGGCGTGCCAGATGTGATCGACAAACGTACCCGCAAGCGGCCCTGTCCCAACTGAATTTTGCGCCGGGAAAACATGCCAATGGATTGCAAAAAGATAAATTAAAAAGACGGCAAACACATAATACGGAACGGAGAATAATACAAACGATGCAGTTGAAACGGTATAATCAAACTTCCCATATGGGCTGCGCGCCTGCAAAATTCCGACCGGTATACCAATCAATAAGATGAGAATTTCGGACAGCACCGCCAGAATGAGGGTATTGTACATCGCCGGGCCCAACAATTGAGTAACTTCTTCGTGTTGACCAAAACTCCAGCCAAAATTCCCATGTAGCACGTTAATCAACCAATGCCAATACTGAAGCGGTAACGGCAAGTTCAATCCGTTTTGAACTTCTAATTGTTGCTTTAGCGCTGCGATATCTTTAATTCGTGGATTAATCATCGCCTCGATGGCGTTTCCAGGTGCTAAATGCATCATCAGAAAAACAAAAACGGTAATGGCAAACAGCATTGGAATCATGCCTAGCAAACGGCGAATAATATAGGCAATCATATGCACTCTCCTATGACGATCACGCGTGTAGATGACAAGCTACCGAGTGACCAGCCCGAATGTCTCGAAGGACAGGCCTAGTTACACGACATTCTTGCATCACTTTTGGGCAGCGTGTGTGAAATGGGCATCCCGTTGGCGGATTCGCCGGATTTGGAACGTCCCCTGTGAGAATAATTCGCTCGCGTTTCACCTTGCGTGAAGGTGTCAGTACAGAAGATAGTAGTGCCTCGCTGTACGGGTGTAACGGGTTATTGTAAAACTCGTCCTTCGTGGCAAGCTCTACAATATGACCTAGATACATCACTGCGATTCTGTCACTGATGTGTTTTACAACCGCCAGATTATGCGAGATAAAGATATATGACAGATTGAACTCCGATTTCAGAGAAACCATTAAGTTTAAGATTTGTGCCTGAATCGAAACGTCGAGTGCGGATACGGCCTCATCTGCCACAATGAGCTTTGGATGAAGCGAGAGAGCACGCGCAATCCCAATGCGTTGACGTTGTCCACCGGAAAATTCATGTGGGTATCGGAACCTATCTCTCGCCCGCAAACCAACGGTCTCCAAGAGTTGTACAACCATCGATTCTGACTGCTTTGCGGTTGCAATGCCGTTTACAACCAAAGGTTCAGAGATAATATCTTGAATCGACATCCGTGGATTTAATGACGCATAAGGATCTTGAAACACCATTTGGAAGTTGCGACGGACGGCCTTCAGCTGCTTCCCACGAAGCTTCGTCAAATCCTGTCCGTCAAAAACAATTCTTCCCGCCGTAGGTTCCATGACGCGCATGAGCATTCGACCTGTCGTGGATTTCCCACACCCAGATTCGCCCACAATCCCCAGCGTTTCGCCATAATTTAATCGAAAGGACACGTCATCCACCGCTTTGACATGTCCCACTGTTCTACGCAATAGGCCACTTTGAATGGGAAAGTATTTTTTCAATCCCTCAACTTCAAGTAATACTTCTGCCACAACAATCCCCCTAATCTACCAAATGACAGCGAACCAAGTGCCCAGGTCGGACTTCACGCACCTCTGGCGCTATTTCGAAGCAGGACGCCATGGCCAATGGACACCTGTCTGCAAACCGACATCCAGTCGGAAATTCAGTGGCATCCGGGACGCTACCGGGAATGTAATATAAAACTTCTGTCTCTTGGTCTATCGTTGGAACCGATTTGAGAAGCGCAATCGTATAGGGATGAAGCGGCTCTTCGAATAGTGCATCAGCGTTCGCGGATTCGACGACTTGCCCTGCGTACATCACGATGACTTGATCCGCCATATCCGCAACAACACCCAAATCATGCGTGATCAAGATGATTGAGGTTCCAAAATCGTCCCTCATCTTTCGCATCAGGTGGAGTACCTGAGTCTGAATCGTGACATCAAGGGCAGTCGTCGGCTCATCGGCAATGAGGACTTTGGGCTCACAAATCATCGCCATGGCAATCATGACGCGTTGACGCATCCCTCCAGAAAGCTGGTGGGGATATTCACGAAGTACTTGCTCCGCGCGAGGTACACCCACAAATTGAAGCATTTCTACCGCTTTGGCCGTCGTCTCCCGTTTCCCGACACGTCGATGGTGCACTAACACCTCGGCAATCTGATCTCCGATTGTCAAAACCGGGTTCAGTGCCGTCATGGGCTCTTGAAATATCATAGAGATTTCATTGCCGCGCAACTTGGTCATCTCTGGCTCCGAAAGTTGCAGGATATCGACACCATGAAACATGATTTTACCGGATACAATCTTTCCACGAGGCTTCGGTACGAGACGCATGAGCGATAAAGCCGTCATGCTCTTCCCGGACCCTGACTCTCCTACGATGCAAACAATTTGACCTCTATAAACATCGAGATCGATGCCATCAACCGCCCGGACTTCTTCCTCTTTATGAACGAAATACGTCCGCAAATCTCGAACAGAAACAACCGGATCAACCTTATCTACCACATCAGCCATGAGCCACCCACCCATATGAAAGCACCATAATGATTCGTAACATTTTAAAATCTATAAGATATATCCCCAATAACAAATAGGAATTAAAGGTATATACAGTACGCAGAAATCGTATAGATGCGATGCAAACTTGTAAAGGCAACTGCCACAAAAGCAATCAAAATCGTGCGCACATGTTATAACGATATACACTCTGGAAGAAATAGATTAAAAAATTGCTCATTCTGCTTGAAAGTATCTCTTACGGACTCTACAATCTTAGAAATCCGATTGGTATTATCTGCAATATACGTTCATTCATCGTAAGAGAGCAGAGATGTGGGCCAACACACGTTTTCTAAAAACGGAACCCACGGTGTCGGAATCGACGTTCTACAGGGGGATTGATGTACATGTCAAAGGTTAAAGGAGTATTGGCAAGCCTTGCGGCCGTCGCTACGTCTTCATTGTTGCTTGCTGGATGCTCTGACAACAGTGGGGCCGCTTCCAACAAGAGCCCATCCGCAAACAATGCAAGTACACCAACAGACGGTGGTACACTAACCGTTGCACAGGGTACAAAGTGGAATGACGAATTTATTCCAAACCTAGACTCTAGCGGCTATACTGCGGCAATGACACAACTGTCGTTCGATCCGCTATTAAACGTAAATAACAAACTTCAAGTGATTCCTTGGTTAGTGGCGAAGTATAAGTACTCTAGCGATCATAAGACGATTACATGCTGGCTTCAGCCAAACGCAAAATGGTCAGACGGTCAACCTATCGTTTCAAAAGACGTCTTGTTAGACATGGACTTTTTGGCTTCACCGGCATACAACGGCCCACACATGCAAGGTCAATCTGAATATCTAGTGGACAACGTAGTCGGCGCATCAAAAATTGTGAAGGGCCAAGCAAAATCCTTTGCCGATACAGGCGGCTTTACTATCGTCAACGACAAAGAGTTTCAAGTTCACGTGCAGCAGCCGGATGCGGCGTTTCTCACTGCCGATTTAGCCAATATTACGCCACTGCCCTACCATGTCTTAAAGGACATACCTTTCTCGGATTGGATGGATATGTCATACGACAAGTTACCAACCGTCGTATCTGGTGCGTACATCCCGGTATCCGCGAATTCGCAGTCTATCGATACGTTTAAAGTGAACCCGAATTACTGGCGAGGCAAACCTCACATCGCCAAGGTGGTCTTGGAACAGACTAGTCCTGATGTCGAGCCTGGATTAATGGCCAATGGGCAGATTGACTTCGCGATTAACGGGATTTCTGCCAATGACAAAATTAAAATGAAGCGTGATCCTAATATTGTCGAGACGACCATGCCTAGCACCGAATATGCGTTTCTCGGTTTGGATGATAAAAAATCCTACTTCTCGGACGTACGTGTCCGTCAGGCATTCGCTTACGCGATTAACCGGAATCAGATTATCAACGGCATTTTCCAAGGTATGGCGGTCCCAACCAACTCGCCTACACCTGACGCCTATAGTTGGGCCAGTACACCGGAAAGCCAGCTAAACCAGTATCCATACAATCCGAAGAAGGCAGAGCAGCTCCTCGATGAAGCGGGGTTTGTGAAGAAGGGGCAATGGCGGATAGACCCCAAGACCGGGAAGACGCTTGTCCTGCACTTAGCGGTTACGGCTGGCAATGCGACGAGTGAATCGGAGGCTACAGCCATCCAAAAGAATCTGCAAGCCGTTGGCATTGATGTCGAAGAAAACAGCCCAATTGACTTCAATACCCTAATCAACGACTTGCAAAACAATGCCCCCAATATCGACATGTGGTTGATGGGGAATGAATTGGGGCCTGACCCGGATCCGCGTGGTACATGGGGCACACAAGACGCGGGGAACTATTGGCATTACTCGAATACGGAAATCGATAAGCTCATCAAAAACACATGGGCACTGCCTTCAGACTTCACACAAGCTGGCCGAGGGCAGCAATTCCAAGCATTCAACAAGTTCGTCAACCAACAGCTGCCAATCATCTTCTTGTTCAACTATCAAGACGTGCAGGTGTACAACAAGAAAGTTCATATCCCGAGCAAGTATTTTGGTCCAATGGGCGCTTGGCCTGTCGGTCCAGATTGGTGGATTTCCAACTAACTTAGATTGCACGCAGTCATGGCGGGGAGACGGGATAGGTGGTTCAGACCGGCTTCCCCGCTATGATTTTTTGGGGGAACCGGGACTGGCCCGGCTGTTCACAACATAGTAAGCCAGCTGCCACGACACCTGCTTTCTCGACAATACAGTTAATCGTTCAGTCCCTTTCCATCGAGAATCCGCCCCACACATTTTTCAATCCTCGACACTCGCGTTTTCGACTGTTTGGGCTGAGAAAAATACAGAATGTACGCTCTCTGCCGTCCGGGCGTCAATGCTTCAAAGGCTGTTTTCAAAGCAGGGTTTTCATCAAGCTTGCTTTGGAATTCCTCAGGGATTGTAAAATCCTTTTTCAATTCCACTTTCAAACCGGACTGTTCGACCGCAATCGCATTGTAAATATAAGATTTTAAAATGGGTTCCATTTCAATGATTTCTTGAACACTCGTGAACCGAATCTGGCGGGCCGCTTGCACATTCTCCGTCTGTCTGATTAAAATTCCGTGTGTATCCTGCAACAGGGCACCTTTGTGAAACAACAGCGCACAATATTCCTTGAATCCATGGATTAAGACGATATTCTTGTTCTCAAACGTGTAACAAGGATGCATCCACTTAAATTCTTCGGTTAAATCACAGTCAAGTGCAATATCTCTTAACTTCTCGTACTCCTCCCTCCATTTTTTAGCCTTGCTTAAAAATTCATCAACCTTCGGATTCAATTTATGAGTTGTCATCAAGGAGTACCTCCGTTAATCTTTGCGATCACGCTCAAGGCGCAGAATGCCTCTTCTTGATTTGTCCAATACAGAGTGTACAGCCCGTCGGGATCAAATCCAAGTTGGGAATCCGGAGTATACCCAAACAATTCATTTACGACTTGCGCTCTGTGTAACCCATTGCTTGATATCCTTTCAGTCTCTTTTGGTACATGCGGGCCAACATGGGAACATGGCTATCAACGTAATCGTAAATCTGGACTTCATGTTTCAAATCGTAAATACGATGCAATCTGCCTGCATACTGCTGTAACGTCCCCTTCCAGGATATTGGTAGTACAAGAAACAACGTGTCCAAACGTTCATCATCAAACCCCTCGCCAATAAAGCGCCCCGTTGCGAGTATAACCCGTTCTTCTTCCGGTGGAATCGCATTTAATTTTTCCTGGGCGGCTTTCAACTGTTTCTTCCCCATTCCTCCACGCAGGACAACAATATTCTTCGCAACCCCCTTCAGTCTATCTTCAAAATACTGTAGATGAGACCTTCTATCCGTCAATAAAATTGGCGACCTACCTTGATCTAAGGCAGACAGCAAATCGTCAAAAATCATATCATTTCGCGACTCATCGGATAGTAATCGGCCATACACCTGTTGTATGCTCAAATTTAACTCATCGCTGGAGAGTTTAAAATTTGTATGTCGAGGGATGACAACATGCTTGAAGGGTCGCTTGACAGCTTGAGATTTTGCATCAACTCTGTAACGAACTGGGCCACACTGCATCAGCACAATAGGGTGCTTACCATCCTTGCGAGCCAATGTTGCTGTCAGTCTGAGAACATATCTCGCTCTCGCATGTTTTAAGACCTGCTCAAAACTCACTGCAGGCGTGTGATGTGTTTTCCGCGGTTCTAATTTGCAGAAAAACGCGGCGGTCGTTTATACATTGACATTGCATATTCATACGCTATCCATGTGCTACACTTATTGAACTAAGGGGCAGGAAAGCCGATATCACCTCATGTCTCTTGAAAAAGGAGGTTCCAAATGTCGGTTGAGGACTACAGTGGGCGAATACTTCTTCGGATTTCCCCTGAATTGCACAAACAGGTTGCAGAATGTGCTCAGGCGTCCTCAAAGAGCGTGAATGCTTTTATCTCTGAATCACTAGAGGAAAGGGTTGAGAAGATGATGGGTATCGTGACGCCGAGGTTTACACGAGTCATTGTAGGTGATCTGCCAGTGAAAGAGGTTCGCGAGGCTGTTGTGGTGACACAACATCCTTGGTACATGCAACTTGCCAATGAACATAAAGTCTACCTGTTCAACACAAAACTGGGTCACGTCACGCCCCCGAGATACCTGCTTTTTTATGAAACAACCAAAACCGAGCCTGATGGGACCACGAACGCGTTCCTCGTCATGTAAAGCAATATGGGCGGGTGAAGGAAATTTTTTACGACTTGCATCCTCAGGATTACCATATGGTGCCAGAACTCGTGCCGTTGATCCAGGACAACAGGTTTTGGGACGAACTTAGCAAGTGGGATTGGCCTAACCATGTAGTCCTTTTTGACGAGATTGGGTCATTTGACGAACCCATTCCGCTCAGAGATTGGCGTCAGTCGAAATTTTCCCAGAACAAAGAAAGTACGTTAGCTCGTGTTCGGAATGCAAAGTATGTTGAAGACCTGTACTCGTAACCGACTATGGGAAATGCGCCTTCAACAGCGTAGCCACGGTAAGGAGGGAGCCCGAATGTCCGTTAAACGTGATTGGCTTGTGCTATTGGTTGACACGTATAACACTGAGATTAAACCTAAGCGTCAAAGCGAGGAGGAGTTTTATCAGAGGCTCCAAGACCTGCAATCAGTGGTCGATACGTTTGGTACTGACCTTTCAAACCATGACCGAGTCAAGAAGAAACGACACGGTCATGCTCGTCGAATTAAGGCAGAGGCTATTGCAGCCTTTAAGGTCGAATTTTCTGCGAAGATTCCTTGGATCCAACAGGCTGATACCTGGGACGCCGTACATCGAATTGTGACGAAGTGTAAGGTACCTGGGTGTCAACATCGGCTGTAAAATCCCCAATAACAGCGGAATACAATTCCCCAAAAATAACGGATTAAATTCCCCAAAATCATCGGGATGAATTCCCCACCCTTTGCCGAATTTACGGCACCGTTCACATCGTTGTGGGAGGTGCCACGATGACGGAGAGTGAGAAAATGGAAGTTAGAAGGATGTATCAGGAAGGCGTGAGTATCTCTGAACTCTCTCGAAGAACTGGACATGACCGTAAGACAATTCGAAAGGTCGTCCAAGAGCAGGAGGATGGAAACAATCCTTTATCTGGAACCAAACGAAAAGGCAGTAAGTTGGATCCCTATAAGCCGTATGTAGAACAGCGGATGCGTTTTGGTGTCCTGAACGCGGAGAGGATTTTACGAGAGATTCGGGAGCAGGGATACACTGGTGGAATCACGGTTCTTCGCGAGTTTATGCACCCGCTTCGCCCCGTTGTCTCTGCCAAGGCAACGGTTCGGTTCGAAACAGGCCCTGGTGAACAGGCCCAGATCGACCTAGGTGCATTCCCGTATGTCGACGCCGAGGGGAATCGGCGCACACTGTGGTGTTTTGCTATGGTTCTATCCTACTCCCGGATGCTCTATTTGGAGTTTATCAAAGCGTCAGACCAACTGCATATTCTACAAGCCCTGCGCAATGCGCTTGAGTTTTTTGACGGGGTGCCAAAGACCATTCTCAGTGACAACTGTGCACCACTCGTTCTGTCCAACGACGGACATGGACACGTAGAATGGCAACCGGCTTATTTGGATTTCGTCAAGTATTACGGGTTTGTTCCCAAGGCCTGCAAACCCTATCGCAGTCGTACAAAAGGAAAAATTGAGCGCCCCATTCGTTATATCCGCGACAGCTTTTGGCCAACCGCGTTTGTGGATCTGGCAGATGTCAATCAGCAGGCGGTCATATGGAGAGATACCGTTGCCAACATCCGCATCCATGGGACAACGCATGAGCGGCCGCAGTCTCGGTTCCCTGACGAAAAACTGCAGCGGCTGCCGAAACATCGGTATCTATTGGCGTATAGTGCGTTGCGCAAGGTGCTCAACGACTGCCGAATCTCATGGAATGCCAGCTTGTATTCCGTGCCGTGGCAGTACGTTGGGAAAAATGTTCTAGTGCGCGCGTTTGAAACGGGTCGTCTACAAATTGAATATGGCGGTCAGGTTATCGCCGAGCATAGTCTCGTGGACAAGCATCAAGTCTCCAGCAACCCTGAGCACGTAAAAGGCATCCCCATGGATACGCCGAGGCATTCACGGGGCAAAGTCGCTGGTCTTCAAGTCGAACCCGACGTGGAACAACGGGATCTGGACGTGTATGAGCAAATCGCGTCAGGAGGGCAATTGCAATGAGCGAAGCATTGTTATTGGCCAAGACGGAAGAATCCTTGTTGGAACTGGGGCTAAAGAAGGCCGCGTCGATTCTCCCAGCCAGCCTGGAGTGGGCTGCGGGAAAACAGGCGACGTATGTCGAGTTTCTGTCTCGTCTGTTAGAGGCAGAGACGGAGGAGCGGTTCAACCGCTACCTCCATACTCGCCTCAGCCTGGCACACTTCCCGTATCACAAGACGTTGGCAGACTTCGATTTTACGTTTCAGCCGTCCATCGACGAACGACAAATCAGGGAATTAGCACAACTGTCGTTTGTGGAGGAGCGCAGCAACGTCATTCTCCTCGGTCCGCCCGGCGTAGGAAAGACACATTTGGCTGTCGCAATGGGGATGGAGGCCTTGCAAAACCGAATGAGTGTGTATTTCGTCACCATGCAGCGGTTGGTCGCCGATTTACGAAAAGCGCATCAGGAGGGCCGCTTAGAGAAGCGATTGAAGGTGTACATCCAACCGAAACTTCTCATCTGCGACGAGGTTGGTTATCTGCCACTGGACGCGCTGGATGCAGCAAACTTCTTTCGTCTGGTCTCGGAGCGGTATGAACAAGGGGCGATGATTATCACGTCCAATACAAGTTTCACCAACTGGGGAACCATGTTTGGGGATCAGGTGCTGGCGTCGGCTTTACTTGATCGCTTGCTTCACCACGCGACAACGGTCAACATACGCGGGAATAGTTACCGGATGAAGGATAAACTCAAAGCGGGCGTGACCCATGCCCTGCGAGAGGAGGTGAGAGACTAACCGAACATATGTCCGGGGAATCTTACGCGATGATTTTGAGGAAATCAAAACCGATGTTTTTGGGGAAATCGACCCGATTTTTTTGAGGAATTAAATCCGATGTTGACACTGGGATCGGCGACTTGGCGATCTATGACATGACTCGTGCCATCTGCGCTCACCGCAGACTCGCTCCACTCCACATTGACTTGCACTGCGGTACGAAAGTTGGAACCAGACGACTGCTCGGGGTGAAAAAGCTGGGTGCAACTATCCTGAGAACAGACTTGCCTTCAGAGTTGCAATGCCTTTCCGAACTCGACCTTGAGGACTTTCTCTGTATATTCAAAGACAACTTCGTAGAGTCGCCGTCTCACCTCCACGTTCGTCCCACCTGCAGCACCAAGGTTGTCGTTCATGGATGTGGAAAACGGCAGTCCGTCTCGACGTTTCAAGCATGTTAACTAGGCAACTGACTGAACTAAAAAACCCAGCCCCCGCCAGGGGACTGGGTTCCAAACCACAGTTTTGGTCGTGGTTTTGATTGGTGGAGGCGACGGGAATCGAACCCGCGTCCGAAGATCTCGCTACATGCACATCTACGGGCGTAGACCGTCTACTGAAGTCCCTGCCATCCGCGGACGATCACGCTGATGAACAGGCGAGTTCGCTAAAGTTTCGCCGGTGGCCCGCGAACGAGGTCATCGACTAGTCTGCTAAGTTGACGTTACAGGGTGTGCACAGACAACACACGATGTAACGGTCTCGTGCTTATTAGGCAGCGAGAGCGAGATTGCTGTTTGAGGTAAAGCGTTTAGCTTTGCCAGTTAAAGAAAGTTCCGCGTGATTAACGTGTGCGCAGCCCCACGGCCCGCCGTACATGCTCGAACAACCCCCGTCGAATCCAAAACGCCCCCGCGTTTTGGGTCCTGCGCTGGCTTTCGCATGGACGGTCAATCATCAAACTCAATACAGCAATTGACCAGCAATCTCTCATGTATGTGGTGTTTCTCAAGGTACCTTGGCTACGTCGTCGCATGCGGCAACCAAATCATCTGTCACCACCGCGCCCGACATCTACAACTTTACCATGCGTCGTGACGAACATCAATCGTAGGTTGATGCCACAACTGGACAACGATTGACAGCGCTGGTAACGCCCATCATACGGCGCATGACGTCTTCATGACTTCCTCGGCGAATCCCCACTATCCCACACCACAAGGCATGCCGATGAATGATCAGCCCTTTTGGCGCTCGCGCAGTGCGCGTTGAATCTCCCGGTTGGCGTCGCGCTTCTTCATCGACTCGCGCTTATCGTGAAGTTTTTTACCTTTCGCGAGGCCCAGTTCCACTTTCGCAAAGCCGTTCTTCAAATACACTTTGGTCGGCACCAAGGTAAATCCTTGTTCTCGAACAGCACCGAACAGGTAGTGAATCTCCTTCTTGTGGAGGAGGCATTTGCGGGTGCGGAGCGGGTCATGGTTGAATCGATTGCCCTGCTCATAAGGTGCCACGTGCATGTTGTGAAGATACACTTCGCCGTGTTCAACACGCGCGTAGGCGTCACGTAAACTGACGGAGCCTTTGCGCATCGACTTGATTTCCGTACCTGTGAGGACCAGGCCTGCCTCAAACGTCTCCTCGATGAAATAATCGTGATACGCTTTTCGGTTTTGGGCGAGAATCTTACCGCTCCCGTTCCCTTTCGCCATGGTACCTTCACTCCAACGTCCATCAGATTTTGCCAGAGGCGTAGCATATATCATAGCATACCTTGGCACAGGCGACAAGCGGGCTTGCGCGCTGTCGCCTGTCAAGCCACGGCCGTGATGCCAGCCGTGGCTTGAGACTTTTTGTTCGTGTCCGCGCCCAGTGTTTGTTAGCGACTCTTGCGCTTTTTGCCAGTCGAGCGTCCGCCGCCCGACGTCACGCTGCGGCCACCGGCCTTGCGGGTGGCCATCTTGGCGCCCGTTTTGACGCTGCCCCGATGTTTTTTGCGCGGCTTGTGACCGTCGCCATGGCCCGCTCCAGCGCGGTCGTCTGCGGCCCCACCTGGGCCGCTGCGCCGACGGTCACCGCCCGCCGATTCGCCGCCGCGCGCGGCCCAGGTGCGGTATCCGCCCGTACGGCCGTCCGCGCTGCGGCGGACGCCATTCTCCGCTGCATCTTCGCGGTCTGCGTAACGGGATGAGGCGTCGCGTCGCGTATCTCGATCACTGCGGCCCGACCGCTCACCACGACGTCCACCCGTGGTGCGGCGGCGACCCGAATCGGCGGCGCGGTGAGCGTCGCGGTGCCCCTCTCGCCTGCCTTCACGCTCGGCCTGCGCCTGCTCGCGGGCCTCGCGCGGATCTGGGAAATCCGCATCCCACTCGTCGTACGGCATGTCAACCGGAAGTTCCGCGTCGCGCGTGCGGCCACTGCGACCGTAGCCGCCTTCGACCGTGTGGCCGGCTAACTTGTCGCGGCGAGATCGGCCTTTGAGTCCGCCGGATCGGACAGCGCTCCTCGTGCCCTTTGGTGCCGCGCTCGAGCGGCTTTCGCGGCGGAGGATACTTTGGCGGCGCTCCGACGGAGAGAGATCTTCGTCGTAAATAATGGCGCCACCACCGCCGTGGTCAGCCACAAACGTGGCCTCCCGCCGATGCTCAACCAGCCCAAAGTTAATTTGCAGTTCTTCCTTGCTTGCGCTCGTGACGACAATGCGAACGGGATCCCCCAGACGGAAAACGCGGCGATTGCGTTCACCAATCAGCGCCATTTGTCGCTCGTTGAAGACGTAGTAATCGTCGTCCAGCGCGCTGATGTGAATGAGGCCCTCGACGCCGTTGTCGAGTTGCACGAAGATGCCAAATTGCGTCACGCTCGAGATGATGCCGTCGAATTCCTCGTCGAGGTGCGCCTGCATGTATTCGACCATCTTGAGTTGGTCCACTTCGCGCTCAGCGTCCTGGGCGAGGCGCTCGCGCTCGCTCGATTGCCGGCTGGCATCCTCCACAAACTGCCGGAGTTCCGCCTCGCGCTCGGGCGACAAGGGGCCTGCGAGCACTTCCCGCATAATCCGGTGGATGGTCAAATCCGGATATCGGCGAATCGGCGACGTGAAGTGCGTGTAGTACTCGGCCGCGAGGCCAAAGTGGCCTGTGCACTCGGGTTTGTATTTGGCTTGCTGCATCGATCGCAGCATCACCGTGGCAATCATGCGCGCCTCCCGGGAACCCTCGACCTCGTTGAGCACTTCCTGCAAGGCGCGCGGATGGACTTTGCTGCCACCGGCCCCTTTCAGGTGGTAACCGAAATTGTGCAAAAAGGCGTTCAGCGTGATCATCTTGTCAGCGTCCGGCTCGTCGTGCACGCGGTACACAAACGGCACGCCCAGCCAATGGAAATGTTCCGCGACCGTCTCGTTGGCCGCGAGCATAAACTCCTCAATCAGCCGTTCGGCGATGGAGCGCTGGCGTGGGATGATGTCGATGGGTTCGCCGAGATCGTTCACCTTGACGTAAATTTCCTCGAAGTCGAAGTCAACAGCGCCACGGCGCATCCGCTTTTGGCGCAAGATGAGCGCCAGTTGCTCCATGTGGCGGAACATCGGCACGAGTTCCTTGTACTCCTCAATCAACGCCTCATCGTTGTCCTCGAGGATTTTGCGCACATTGTTGTACGTGATCCGCGCCGTCGTCTTGATGACGCTCGGGAAAATGTCGTGGTTGACCACGTGTCCCTCCGCGTCAATCTCCATCTGACACGAGAACGCCAGCCTGTCCACCTGGGGATTCAGTGAACAAATGTTGTTCGACAAGCGCGGCGGCAACATGGGGATAACCCGGTCGACCAAATACACGCTGGTGCCACGGCGGAAAGCCTCTTGGTCGATGGCGCCCCCTTGTTTCACGTAATAACCGACGTCGGCGATGTGCACGCCGAGCAAATAGTTCCCGTTCTCCAGCAATTTGACATGGACGGCGTCGTCGAGGTCTTTCGCCGACTCGCTGTCGATGGTCACCATGGGTTCATCGCGTAGGTCACGGCGATTTTTCAACTCATCCTCAGCAATCTCTAGCGGAATCGCTTCGGTCGCGCGCAATACCTTCTCCGGGAACTCCTCTGGCAGGCCATACTTGCGCACCACCGACAAAATGTCCACGCCAGGTTCATCTGGGTGGCCCAGAACTTCGACAATTCTACCCACGGGTCCATGTGTGGCAGACGGGAAGGACGTGAGCTCCACGACCACGATATAGCCATCGTGCGCGTCGCGAATCTCCTCCTTCGGAATGAAAATGTCCTGGGTGAAGCGCTTGTCAATCGGATTGACAAACGCATGGTGCGCATAAATCGTGATTTTCCCGACAATGCGCTCATTTGCGCGCTCGACGACGCGGAGAATCGTTCCCTCGCGGTGCGCGCCGCCCCGACCTTCGTTTTGTACCTTCGCCATGACCTTATCGCCACTCATCGCGCCGTTCATCTCAGTGGCAGGGATGTAAACATCCGGTTCACCGTCGCGCTCAGAAATGACGAAACCAAACCCGCGCGCTTTCATCTGCAGTTTGCCGACGACAAGACCTGCAGTGTCTGGCAACGCGTAACGGTTGTGCTTGGTGCGCACGACAGCGCCCTCGTCCTCCAACTGCGTGAGCAGCTTGACGAGATCGCGAAATTCAGACGCCGACGTCTGACCAAGCACTTCGCTCAGTTCCTGTACCGTCAACGGCTTGTAAATGTCACTTTCCATGTATTCCAATAACTCTTCCCGTTGCATATGGATCACCTCGTTACGATTTAAGCGGTTGATCCTGTGGAGGAAACGCACTTTTGTCTGTTAGCTAGTATGGACACAAAACACCGCGTTCGGTACGTTTGCGAGTGGAACATTTTACATCTGGCCCAAGGTACAAAAAAAGTGCCGCCGAACTGGCGACACTTTTCGATGTACATACGGTCACTTCAGATGGTGGAACAAGAACGCAATCAGCATGGTCAGCAAGAACAGCAGTATCGCCAACACCACTGTGACCTTGCCGAGGAAGGAGTCGAGCCCCTTCGAACGACGATTGGTTACTTGGTTCGATCCGCCGGCAATGACACCGGACAATCCCGCACTACGACCCGACTGGAGCAGGATGACGAAGATGAGCAATACGCCTAAGACGACGAGTACAATCTCGGCTGCAAAAATCATCCTTTTGTCACCTCCGCTCCACGTCCATTCTTGCCATTAGTGTACCATGAAAATTAGCGTTCGACAAATGCCGATTTTCCAGCATACTGTGCGGCCCCACCAAGCTCTTCTTCAATGCGGAGCAATTGGTTGTACTTCGCTACGCGGTCCGTACGGCTTGGTGCACCCGTCTTGATTTGACCGGCGTTGGTCGCAACGGCGATATCCGCGATGGTCGTGTCTTCACTTTCGCCCGAACGGTGTGAAATGATAGAAGTGTAACGCGCGCGCTTCGCGAGTTCAATCGCTGCGAACGTCTCGGTCAGCGTACCGATTTGGTTGACTTTGACGAGAATCGAGTTGCC
The DNA here is from genome assembly GCF_022674245.1 of Alicyclobacillus acidoterrestris. Classification (GTDB taxonomy): domain Bacteria; phylum Bacillota; class Bacilli; order Alicyclobacillales; family Alicyclobacillaceae; genus Alicyclobacillus; species Alicyclobacillus acidoterrestris. The sequence continues at coordinate 1,157,138 of NZ_CP080467.1, read as the reverse complement.
GACGTTTTGCTCGATGCCCTGTTTCAGGCGGTCGGTGTTCGTGACGAACAAATCGTCACCGACGAGTTGCACGCGGTTGCCGATGGTTTGGGTCATCTTCGCCCAACCTTCCCAGTCGTCCTCAGACAGGCCGTCCTCGATGGAGATAATCGGGTATTGTCCGAGCAACTTCTCGTAGTACGCAATCATCTCGTCCGCCGTACGCGTGACGCCTTCGCCTTCAAAGTGGTACTTGCCATCCTTGAACAACTCAGTCGATGCGACGTCGAGCGCGATGGACGCTTGTTCGCCTGGCTTATAGCCTGCCTTCTCAATCGCCTCGACGATGATTTGAATGGCCTCTTCGTTCGTCTTCAAGTTCGGCGCAAAGCCGCCCTCGTCACCGACGGTCGTAGCCAAACCGCGGCTACCGAGCACGCTCTTCAAGTTGTGGAAAATCTCCGCGCCCATGCGCAGTGCTTCGCGGAACGTCGTCGCGCCGTGTGGCACAACCATGAATTCCTGAATGTCCACCGTGTTGTCCGCATGCTTGCCGCCATTGAGGATGTTCATCATTGGCGTCGGCAGGGTGTGCGCGTAGAAGCCACCCAGGTAGCGGTACAATGGCAAGCCGACCTCTTCCGCAGCCGCTTTGGCAACCGCCATGGAGACCGTCAAAATCGCATTGGCGCCCAGTTTGCCCTTGTTCGGCGTGCCATCGAGGCTAATCAGCAATTGGTCGATTCCCACTTGGTCAAGTGCCTCTTCGCCAATCAGCTCCGGCGTGATGATCTCATTGACGTTCTGCACAGCCTGCAGGACGCCTTTGCCGAGATAGCGGCTCTTGTCGCCGTCGCGCAACTCAACGGCTTCGTGGGCACCTGTCGATGCGCCAGACGGAACAATCGCACGGCCAAAGGCGCCGCTCTCCAGCTCTACTTCTACCTCAACGGTCGGGTTGCCGCGGGAATCTAATACCTCGCGGGCGTGTACGTCAAAAATCTCGGACATTGTAGTCACTCCTTCGTGAATTTGCATTCCTAAAAATATCTATCAAACGGGGTTCACCCCAGGGGTTTACCCATTGACAATGAGCGATTTGCCGGTCATTTCTTCCGGCTGCTCGACGCCGAGCAGGCTCAGCATCGTCGGCGCCAAATCCGCCAACACGCCGTCTTCGCGCAACTCGACCCCAGGCTTCGTAATGACGAATGGCACCGGATTGGTCGTGTGCGTCGTGCACACTTCCTGCGTGTCCGGGAAGACCATAATGTCGGCGTTCCCGTGATCAGCTGTCACCAGCGCGACCCCATTGACCTCCGCGAGCGCTTCGAGCACCGTGTTCAGACACTCGTCCACTGCCTCGCACGCCTTGATGGCCGCTTCCAACACGCCGGTGTGACCGACCATGTCCGGATTGGCGAAGTTCAATATCATCGTGTCGATCTCGCCACTACGAAGCCGCTTCGCTGCCGCATCGGCCACTTCGTACGCGCTCATCTCCGGCTTCAAGTCGTATGTAGCGACCTTCGGCGAATTGATGAGAACACGTTCCTCACCAGGAAACTCCTGTTCCCGACCGCCGGAGAAGAAGAACGTCACGTGCGGGAACTTTTCGGTTTCTGCAATGCGAAGTTGGCGCAGCCCCGCCGCCGAGACGACCTCGCCGTACGTATTCTTCGGGCTGGTCGGCGGATAGGCAATCTGGCCACCCACCGTATCGCTGAACTTCACCATCGAGACAAAGTCCACCTTCGGCGGGTTCTCTCCGCGGTCAAAACCGCTAAAGTCGTCGTTGGTGAACGCCTGCGACAACTGGATCGCGCGGTCCGGGCGGAAGTTGAAGAACACCAGTCCATCGCCGTCGGCAATTTTCCCTACCGGTTCCCCTTCTTCGTCCACTTGAATAATCGGCAACACGAACTCGTCGGTCACGTCTTTATCGTAGCTGTCGCGAATCGCGCCAACGACATCGCGTACGTGTTCGCCCTCGCCGTGAACCATGGCGTTGTACGCGCGACTGACGCGCTCCCAGCGCTTGTCGCGATCCATCGCGTAATAACGACCCACGACACTGCCGATGACGCCGGTGCCAAGGTCATCCATCAATGCCTGCACGCGTTCGATGAACTCGGCTCCTGTCTTCGGCGCGGTGTCGCGACCATCGAGAAACGCGTGAAGCACGACCTTCTTGACGTCGAGCCCCGCGGCCATGCGTAGCAGGGCAAGTGCGTGATCAATATGGCTGTGCACGCCTCCATCCGAAATCAGCCCACACAAGTGCAAGGTTTTATCGTTTCGGTTGACGGCGTTCATCACGCGCTTCAGCACTTCGTTCTCAAAGAAGTCGCCCTCGCGAATGGCCTTGTTAATCTTGGTCAATTCTTGGTACAGAATACGACCTGCGCCAATATTTGAGTGTCCAACCTCAGAGTTGCCAAATTGCCCCTCTGGCAATCCCACAGCCTCGCCACTGGCCAGCAGCGTGGTATGTGGGTATGTCGCCCACAACTTATCCAGTGTCGGGGTGTTGGCGAGCGCGACCGCGTTGCCCTCCCGCTCTGGATTCAAGCCAAAGCCGTCCAGGATGATCAAGGCCACTGGCCCCGACCCACTAGGGCGCGCTTTGCGTTCAAATGTTCCTTCGCTCATGCGAGCGCACCTCCGATAGCCGACGCCATCTCGACGAACGACGAGGCTTTGAGGCTCGCTCCGCCGACCAAGGCGCCGTCGATATTCGGTTGTTGAATGAACCCTGCGATGTTGTCCGGCTTGACACTGCCGCCGTACAAGATGCGAACGGCATTCGCGGCGGCGGCGTCTACGTGCTCTGCAATCACGCTGCGAATTTCCCGCGCCACCGTTTCGGCGTCCTCTGCCGTCGCCGTCTTGCCGGATCCGATGGCCCAAACTGGTTCGTATGCAATGACTGCTCGGGCGACTGCGTCGCTCGAGAGACCCGCGATACCCTGGGTCACCTGCCCCGAGACGATGGCTTGTGTTTGCCCGCTTTCCTTTTGCGACAAGTTTTCACCGACGCACAGGACGGGAATCATACCTGCGTCGACAATCGCACGCACCTTATGATTGACCATCTGGTCGGATTCGCCAAACAGCGTGCGGCGCTCAGAATGTCCAGCCAGGACGTATTGCGTCCCGAATTCGGCAAGCATCAGCGGTGAAATTTCGCCCGTAAATGCCCCCTCCTTTTCCGGGTACACGTTCTGGGCGCCCATTTTCACCTGTGCTGGCAGCATCACGCGCAGCACGTGCAGGCTGGTAAATGGCGCACAGATTGCATAGTCCACAGCCGTGCCAAGCGCTTGCGAGTGCTGACCCAGTTCCTCAGCAAAGGCCCGCGCTTCTGCAACTGTTTTATACATCTTCCAGTTCCCCATCAGCAAGGGTGTTCTCGCCACTGGAATCCCGCCTTTCGAATCCTGTTGTCCGCACGCTGTAAGGCTGTCGCGCGCGGCGATTATTTGTCCTCGATAGCCGCTACACCCGGAAGGGTCTTACCTTCCAAAAATTCAAGTGACGCGCCACCGCCCGTCGACACATGCGACATCTTCTCTGCGACGCCCGCCTGTTCGACCGCTGCAACCGAGTCTCCGCCGCCGACAATCGTCGTCGCGTCGGCTTCCACCATGGCTTCTGCAATCGCGAACGTACCTTTGGCGAAGGCCGGCATTTCAAACACGCCCATCGGCCCGTTCCAAATCACCGTTTTAGCACCCTTAATCTCCGCCTGAAAGGCCTTGATGCTATCCGGGCCAATGTCGAGCGCCATTTCGTCCGGCGCCAATTCGCTCACCTTGCGCACAGTGTACTCGGCATCAGCAGCAAACTGTTTCGCAGCCACCACGTCAGTCGGCAGCAACAGCCGGCTATTGTGCTCCTTGGCCAAGTCGAGCAACTTGCGAGCCGTATCCAACGCATCCGCTTCGACGAGCGATTTCGCCATGTCATTGCCCTGGACGGCGAGGAACGTATTCGCCATGCCGCCACCAATCAGCAGCGCATCGACTTTGGGCAACAAGTTTTCGATCACGTTGATTTTATCGGACACCTTCGCCCCACCGATGATAGCGACAAACGGACGCTTCGGATTGGCCAGCGCCTCGCCCATGATACTGACTTCTTTCTCCATCAAAAAGCCAGCGACGCTCGGCAAATATGCCGCCACACCCGCGGTAGACGCATGCGCGCGGTGAGCCGTGCCAAACGCGTCATTGACAAACACGTCGCCGAGTTCAGCAAAGGCCTGCGCCAAGTCTTTGTCGTTTTTCTCCTCGCCCGCATAAAACCGCACGTTCTCGAGAACCAGCACATCGCCATCTCGAAGCGCTTCGACAGCCGCTTTTACCTTGTCGCCGACACAGTCGTCCACAAACGAGACCTGGATGTCTGACAAGAGGCCTTGCAAATGTTCTGCCACGGGTTGCAGCGAATACTTTTCATTGCGTTCGCCTTTCGGGCGGCCGAGGTGACTCATCAAAATGACCTTGGCGCCGTGCCCCGCGAGGTATGTAATCGTCGGAAGCGCCGCGCGAATCCGGGTGTCGTCGGTAATCTCCAACGCGTCGTTCATCGGCACGTTGAAATCCACTCGAACGAGCGCGCGCTTTCCTTGCCACTGTACATCTTCAATGGTCTTCTTTGCCACAAAGGGCGCCTCCATTCTTTTCTCCAAACTCTAGCTCTAGGATGTTCTGTACTTGGCTCCATCTTACATTTCATTACAAAGCGCCGCCAACATTTGTCCTTATTGGACCACCTAGATTATTGTACCAGACCAGTACAAGCCGAAAAAAGTAAAAGTGAAGGACTGGCTGTCGACGACTATCCGCACACGCGGTTGAATAGACATCATCAAAGCGACACTTGCGGAGGTGACGACCCTTGCAGATTGGAATCATTGGAACGGGACAGATGGGCGGCATGCTCGCACGCGCCTTCGCCGAGACGGCGCCGGAGAACGTCTACGTGTACAACCGATCCCGCGCGAAAGCAGAAGCAGTCGCAGCGGGTTTGACGAACATCGTCGTCTGTGACGACTGGCAGACCTTAATTGAACCAGTCGATGCGGTATTTCTCTGCACGAAGGGAAAAGACGGCCTCGATTTAGTCCGAACCATGGGCCCCAAACTGCGTCGGGAGCAACTGCTCGTGACCACTATCAGCAATATCGATCTCGACCGCTGGCGCGAACTGACCCCCGCCACGCCGGTCAAACTGATTCCCAGCCTGACGCAGACCGTTCACCGTGGAATCATCCTGTTATCCTACCCGCGCGATGTCGACGGCGCGAGTAAGTCGGCACTCGAAAATCGGCTCTGCACCATTGGCAACCCGCTGATTATCGACGAAGGTCAAGTGCGCGTTTGTTCGGATTTATCGAGTTGCGGGCCAGCGTTCCTCGTCACCGTTTGTCAGGCATGGGCAAAGGCTGCCGCGCAGACAGGCGCGCTGGAGCGCAGCACGGCAGAGATGATTCTCAAGGAGATGATAGTGGGTCTCGCGGCACTGCTCGACGCCGGAATTTCGTTCGACGACATCGTCTCGCGCATCCGCGTACCCGGCGGCGTGACAGATAGAGGCATTCTCGCGATGGAGAACCTCCCCCTGCACCTGTTCTCACGTCTGCATGCGGAGACGGCGCGCTACGCCCAAACCGGTCATCGGGTCCCGATTCCCGACCCACTCCCGATGTACGACGAATCATGACAACCTTTGTCGAAAGATAGGAATCTTCGTAATATCGCTTGTCTGATTTTCGCCGTCACAGCATAATAAACTTGCGAGAACATGGTATACAGCGCCCACTGGCCTCTGAGTAGGGGGGGAAATCGTTCCCTTTGCGAGGAGGTCGTTGTGTTGGACAACTCTTAAAGGTGGCTTTTGACCATTGAGCCTTGCGATGAATAAATCAAGCATGACTATCTCAAAATCAACCATCGAACAAAGGGTTGCGGCGTGTGAACACCACACCTCGACCGACAACAGCCAAACGGGCGAGCAAAACTTGGCTCGACACCAGAGTGGTTATGAATCGCTTCGGCAAATTATCTGTCAGTTCTTCGTGGATATGCCGTGGTCGTCGCCATTTTTCGCCCTATTACTAGACGCCAACAACGTCATTCTCGACGTCATCGAACCGCGTGGAGGACTGTCCCAACTGAAACATCTGCTGCAAAAGCAGATTGGGCAGCCCTATCGAGTCAGTGCGACGTCGGCGCATGTGCCCGTCGGCTCCGTACAGCCTGTGTGCTTATTCGACCTTGGGAACGACTGGTGGAGCGCCGCCGCTGAGTTCATCCAACCGGTTGCCTTGGCGCATTTCAAGTTGATTCTCTCGATCCCTAAAACGTACGACGAAGCGCATCTACACAGCATGTTGGGAACGGCGGTGTACGCGATTGAGCGGATGTGTTCGCTTGACGTGATGCATGCAGGCGGACGCTGCGCTCCGGACAAAGGCGAAAAACTGGAAAATCAGTTAACCGAATTTGAAAAGAACCGCTCCCTCGCCTCTCTCAGCGCGGGCATCGCACACGAAATTCGCAATCCGCTCACGACTGCCCGCGGGTTTCTGCAACTATTCGAGCAGCGTTGCGAACCCGAGGACAAAGAGTTTGTCGAGTTGACGATTCGCGAGTTGGACAGAATTCACACGCTTTTGCAGGACTTTATGGGGATGGCCCGCCCGGATGACGAATCACTCGAATTCGTCGACATCCGCGACGTGACCTACTCGGTCTATCAATTTTTGCGCCCGGAGGCAAGCCTGTGCGGGGTTCTATTGAATTACAAAGTTCCCTCGACCTGCGTTTACCTCTCCGTACAGGAAAACCGCATCAAGCAAGTGCTGATCAACTTGTTGCAAAACGCCGTCCACGCCTGCGACAAAGATGGCGTCGTCGATATTGTACTGCAGGAGTTCGCTGATCACGTCACCATCACCATCCGCGACAACGGCTGTGGTATCTCCGACATGCACCACCTGTTCCGCCCGTTTCAGACGACGAAGTCAAATGGGACAGGCCTCGGAATGTTCGTCAGCAAGCACATCATCGAAGCGCACCGCGGCCACCTTCAGGTCGACTCCACCGTAGGCGAAGGGACGACGGTGACGGTGTACCTGCCGAGATCGTGAGATTAGACACCTGACACTCGTATGACGACATTTGCTTCGCGGCTGCGCTCGCGAATTCACTGAACCGATCTTACCCTTCCAAGAAAACGACAAACGGGGCCGTCCCGGCAGCCGTCTTGCGACGGACTTCCCAGACAGCCCCCATTTTCCTCGCATCCTTCAGCCGAGATACGATGCCGATTCCCTCTTCACACAAGCGGCACCAGACCCTTGACCCATCCGAACGCGCCTTATTGAATGAGCGACGCCAACTCGTCGACCAACTTGTCGAACTCGCGCAACGCTTCTTGCACAGGTTCTGGCGACGCCATGTCGACACCCGCTTTGCGCAGCAGTTCGATGGAGTAATCGGAACTGCCGGAGGAGAGGAACGACAGGTAGTCTTTCACAGCCGCATCGCCTTCCGTCAAAATGCGACGCGACAGCGCGATGGCCGCCGAGATACCCGTCGCGTACTTATAGACGTAAAACGGCGTATAGAAGTGCGGTATCCGCATCCACTCGTAGGCAATCTGCTCGTTGACATTGCATGCCGCGCCAAAAAACGCCTGATTCAGCCCGTAGTACGTTTCATCCAACCATTCGGTGGTCAGGGCGCCGCCCTCTTCGACGCGTTCGTGCGTCAGTTTTTCGAACTCAGCGAACATCGTCTGCCGATACAGCGTCCCGCGAATCGTCTCTAACTGATGGTTGATAAGATACGCGCGTTTGGTCTTGTCATCCGTTGTCTTGAGCAAGTAGTCGAGCAACAGTGCTTCGTTGCAAGTCGACGCCACTTCCGCGACGAAAATCGTGTAATCGGAATAGACGTATGGCTGCGTCTTGCGCGAGAAGTAACTATGCATCGAGTGCCCCAACTCGTGGGCGAGTGTGAACATGTTGTCGAGCGAATCGTGATAATTCAACAGCATGTACGGGTGCGTGCCGTACGCCCCCCAAGAGTAAGCCCCACTGCGCTTGCCCTTGTTCTCATAGACATCGACCCAACCGCTGTTCAGGCCACTTTCGGCGATGTTGCGATAATCCTCACCAAGCACTTGAACCGCTTTGAGGACCGTCTGTTTCGCGTCCTCGTACGGGACCTTCCAGTCGATGTCCTGTACCATCGGGGTGTAGAGATCGTACATTTGAAGGTCGCTTAGGCCCAACACTTTCGCCCGCAGCTTCAGATATTTGTGCAGCGACGGGAGAAATTCGTGTACGGTGTCGACCAGATTGTCGTAAACCGCAATCGGTACATTGTCCGAGTGCAAAGACGCCGCACGGGCAGATGGAAAATTGCGCACACGTGCATTGACGACGCCTCGTTTGACGTTGGCGGAATAAATCGCGCTCACCGTGTTGCGGTGCTTCGCATATGTCGCATAGACGGCTTCAAACGCATTTTTGCGCACGTCGCGGTTCTTACTTTCAAGCAGTTGAATATAGCGGCCGTGCGTGATTTCCACTTCTTCGCCGTCTTCGTCGCGAATCGTTGGGAAAACCATATCCGCATTGTTGAACATCGAGAAAATCTCACTCGGCGCATGCAGCACCTCGCCAAACGACGCTAACAGCTGTTCCTGTTCCGGGCTTAAGACGTGCTCTTTCTCCCGCGTGATTTCCTGCAACGCAAACCGATACAACTGCAGATCTTTGTTCTCAGCGAGCATCGCCTGCAGTTTCGCCTCGTCAATGGCGAGAATTTCCGGCGTGAAGAACGCCATTGCCGCTTGCACCTTCACCAGCAAGCTAAATGCCCTGTCTTGCAAAGCCTGCGCCTCGGCGTTCGACGTGTCCTCATCCAGGTGCATTTTGGCATACACATACAGCTTACCGGATACCTGGCCAATTTCGTCGTCCAGCCGGAAAGCCTGAAGCAACTTGTCACTCGACTCACTTAAGGTTCCTTGCATGGCCGTAAATTCGGCGAGCAACTGCTCCAGTTTCTCTGCGTCTTTTTCCCACGCTTCTTGGCTCGGATAAATCGCGGCGAGATCCCACTTGTATTTGTCGTCGATTTCGTCCCGCGACCGCACCTTCTTGGCGTTGTCCGCATCTGCCTTTTCAAGTGGTTGTAATCTCACCCAGTTCCATCTCAGCATCTAGACACCCTCCTCGTCTTCATTCGTTATTGCTCAGCTGTCTGCGCGTATGCCATCTGCTCTGGCGTGAAGGCGCCCGGCAACAATTCGCCAACTGTCGTGCGCAGCGTATCCCCGCGCACATTCGCGAGCACGACGGGGGTGCTTGGCTTGCAGAATTCGGCCAACACTTGGCGACAAGCGCCACACGGTGCGACCGGTTCAGGCGAATCCGCGACGACCGCCACAGCCGTGATCTCGACCTTCTCCTCCGTTCGTGAGCTCATCAAGCGAAACACCGCGCTGCGTTCCGCGCAGTTGGTCAAGCCAAAAGACGCGTTCTCGATATTCGCGCCCTGTACGACACGCCCGTCCGCTGTTCGCAGCGCTGCACCGACGGCGAATTTCGAATACGGAACATACGCTTTGCTGCGCGCTTCCATCGCCGCTTGCAGCAACTCCGCTTCCCAAGCATCCGCCATATCCGCCTCTCCATCGCGAATGTAGCCAAGGACAAGGGCCGGTTTCTCCACCTGTGATTCCTGCTGGACAATCACATCGGCCAACTCCGCGATACAAGCATCGGCAGCTGCTTCCGTGCTGGCGTGTACTTCGAGTAAGACATCGTCCTCGTCCACAAAATCGCCAATGCCGACGCGCACGACAATACCCACCGCGGGATTAATGACATCATCCTTAGTCGCCCGTCCAGCACCCAGGCGCATGGCCGCTTCGCCAAAGCGCAACGCTGGCAGACCAGCAATGTAGCCGCGACGGCGCGCGCGCATCTCCTTCACGACGGGGGCTTGTGGTAGTTTTTCCGGGTGATAAACGATTGATCCGTCCCCGCCCTGCGCCTCGACGAATTCTTCGAACTTTTTGAGTGCAGATCCATCCCGAAGTGCAGCCTCGAGTTTTTGTCTGGCCTCTTCCTGGGTGGTCGCGACACCGGCCAACACAGCCATCTCTGCACCAAGCGTGAGACACACCTCGGTCAGGTCGTCCGGTCCCTCGTGGCGCAGCGTGGCAATCGCCTCTTTGACCTCAAGCGCGTTGCCGATATTGTGCCCGAGCGGCTCCTCCATGCTGGATAGCACCGCTACCGTCTGCCGACCTGCGCGATTGCCAATGCCGACCATCGTGCGCGCCAAGCGCTCAGCGTCCGCCTGTGTCTTCATGAACGCACCGTCGCCAACCTTCACGTCGAGCACAATCGCGTCGGCGCCACTGGCCAGCTTCTTACTCATAATGGAACTCGCGATAAGCGGAATCGACTCGACCGTGGCCGTCACGTCCCGCAACGCGTAAATGCGTTTATCCGCAGGCGCTAAGTCGCCCGTCTGCCCTGCCACCGCAACACCGATGCGCTTGACCTGCGCCATGAACGCATCTGTTGAAAGGGCTGTCTGAAAGCCCGGAATCGACTCGAGTTTATCGATTGTGCCACCGGTATGCCCTAAACCGCGCCCTGACATTTTTGCAACAGGAACGCCAATCGCGGCGAGCATCGGCGCAAGCACCAGTGTGGTCTTATCGCCCACGCCGCCTGTACTATGTTTATCTACTTTTACTCCGGGAATGTCACTTAGGTCTAACTGATCTCCAGAAGCCGCCATCAATTGCGTAAAATCAGTCATTTCTTGCGTGTTCATCCCTTGCCATACAACGGCCATCAAAAACGCACTCATCTGATAGTCTGGCACGTCCCCGCGAAGGTACCCATCTACGAGTTCGTGCATTTCATCCTTTGTCAAGGCAAGACCACGGCGTTTTTTATCAATGACATCAACAGCCCGCATGCTTGCGCCTCCTCCGAGTCATGGAGTCAACAAACCATTTTCGCAGCGCGAATCATCGGAGCAAAATCACCCGGAAACAGGTGCTCCATAGCCCTGGTTTGTTGCGCTTGTGGTCTGATGGTAGCATAATCTTCCTGCCAACGCGATTTTGAGTCGCAATTGATGTACAAATGGTACACTATCTATGAGTTTGTGTGGCCAGAAGTTGGGCTACACATGCACGCTGACAAGCCGGAGTGAAGCCTCTTTGAACGGACGAAAAACGATATTTCTCACGTTTGTATTTCGCGGTCTGTCCGCTGTGTTGACCTTTGCAACCAGCGTCATTACTGCTCGTTACCTCCTCTATCCCGGAGACCGAGGTGACTTTCAACGCTCGACCACCTATGCAACGAGCGGTCAACGCTTTGCCGGTGGTTATTCGAATTACTTTTCTCGCTCTCTCCCGCGCCGCCCAGAAGAAGGCACACAAATTGTGCAAATGGGCAACTTTGTGATGTTTCTGTTTAGTATTCTCGTCTGGATTGTGGCAGGTCTTATCATCTGGTTCGGCCACCCGTCGACGATTCTGCTATTCAGTCTCATCGGTATGCCACTCACCTTTTTGTTCGGCTACGGGAGCCGCTTGCTCAATGCGCTAAATGCCATTCAAGAGCTGAACATAGCCAACATCCTGCAGGCCGTGGCATTTCTCATCATCTATCTGGGGTACATTCTGTTTCACCGTCATACAGGTGAGCACGCGCGTCTATTGTGGACTTACCAGATCTGGATCATCTCTTGGGCTATCTCTGTCGTGGCCACGCTGATTGCAGTTTATCGCCACATGAACTGGGGCGAAAGCCTGAAGTGGAAATGGCACAGCAAAGAGTGGAAGGCGTTTCTGGGATTTGGCACGTGGTCCTCTCTCGCCTTATTGTCTGGCTATGTAAACCTACGCATCGATTTCTGGATGATCGGCTGGGTTCTTCCATACGACGACGCGACACGGCGCATGATTTCCGTGTACGGCATCGCTGTGTCTGCCGCCGAAATTCTCATCACGCTGAGCCAATCCATTTCGACGGTCGTCTTTCGCCGAATGTCGGCCAGCAGTGACGACGAAGCGGGTCTCGTCACCGAAAACGCGTCCCGTCAGACGCTCATCACGTCCATCATCACCGCCTTCGGCCTCGCCATCCTGATGCCTGTCCTGGTACTCGTGTATGGCGTTCACAAATACGGCGGTTCGGTGGGACCATTTTATATTCTCCTGCCCGGGCTGGTTCTGAAGACGGTGTCGACACTCATTTCACAGTACTTCACGAACTCGAAGGGCAAGCCTGTGACGCTGCTTATCGTCAACATGCTGATGATTGCACTCAACGCACTCATCTGCCTTGTCCTGATTCCGCTTCTCGGCATGTACGGCGCGTCTATCTCGTCGACCATCGCGTATACGGCAGAATTGCTCACCTACGTGTTCTGGTACGCACGCACATCAGGGCGCAAAGGCCGCGACCTGCTCTACATTCGCAAGGATGATTTGCGTCCCTACGCCGAAATGACGCTGGGTGTTCTTCGCCGCGCAAAACGCTTGCGCCGGGGCTAACGCTCGGGCACAAGATAAAACCGCAGAAAACAACTTCCCTGACGCGTGGTCACACCAATCAAGGCAGACACATGCCTGCCTTGACCGGTTGACCACTAGCAACAATTTTATGATTACGAAGCGAAAACAGGGTCTTTGAGATCTTCCAATTTGACCATGGAGTCCTCGGCAACTTCCTTGTGCAAGCTGTTGCCGTGGGCGTCCATCGTGACAATGGCCGGGAACCCTTCGACTTCGAGATGCCACATCGCTTCGGGAACGCCGAACTCCTCGATGAGATCGACCCCTTTTACTGCCTTGACGCAGTTCGCGTAGAACTGTGCGGCACCACCGATGGCATTCAAATAAACGGCGCCTGATTTTTTCAGACCGTCCGAAGTTTTTTGTCCCATACCGCCTTTACCGATGACCGCCCGAATGCCAAACTTCTCAATAATGTCCGCCTGGTAAGGCTCCTCGCGGGAACTCGTCGTCGGACCGGCAGCCTTGACGTGCCATGTCCCATCGTCATCCTGCAGCATCACCGGACCACAGTGATAAATAATCCCGCCATTGAGATTCACCGGGGCGTCGTGCTTCATCAAATACTTGTGAATTTCGTCACGGCCAGTGTGCATCTCACCCTTGATGAGGACGACATCGCCGACCTTCAAAGAACGGATTTGCTCTTCTGAAATCGGCGCCTGCAAGACAATTGCGCCATCCGTCGAAAACGCATTCTCTGGACGCTGCAATTTTTCCTCATAGTCGCGATAGAGCCACTGTTTGATCTCGCCCGTCGCCGGATCTAACACCACACCTAAGCGGCGGAACGCCCAACAATTGTACGCGACAGATACGTAGAAGCTGGCCGGAATGCGGTTGCGCACACCAATTTTGCAGCCCAGCAGGGTCACCTTGCCGCCGAAGCCCATCGTCCCAATTTCGAGGCGATTGGCCGTCTCCATGATGTAATTTTCGAGTTCGGCGAGCGTCTCATTCGGATTGACGTCGTCGAGCGGACGGAATAGTTGCTCCTTGGCAAGATCATAACCGGAGGTCCTGTCACCGCCGATACCGACACCGATGAAACCAGCGCTACAGCCTTGTCCCTGCGCCTGATATACTGCGTGCAAGATACACTTGCGCACACCTTCCAAATCGCGACCTGCACGGCCTAGACCCGGAAGCTCCGTCGGCAACGCGTACTGAATGTTCTTATTTTCGCAGCCGCCGCCTTTGAGAATCAGCTTGACCTCGACGTCATCGCGCTCCCACTGGTGAAAATGGACGACAGGTACACCTTCACCCAGATTGTTGCCGGTGTTTTTGCCCGTCAGCGGATCGACCGAGTTGGGACGGAGCTTCCCAAGCTTAGTCGCTTCGACGATAGCTTCCTCAATGTCCCGCTGAAACTGAATCTGATTGAACCCGACCGGACAGTGGACGATAAACGTCGGCATACCGGTGTCCTGACAAATAGGTTGCACGTCCTCCTCTGCGGAGACAATGTTGTCCACGATGGTATTGAGCGCTAGCGCCGCCCGTGAACCGAATTCCTCTTGAATCTGCGCCTTTTTAATCGCCCGGCGCACGTCTGGAGGCAAGTTCGTCGACGTCTCCGTGATGAGTTGTAGCAAGCTGTCCTTTGCTGCCACAAAAATTCCTCCTCTCGCAATTCCCAATTGCGAACACAATCCATAAAAATTATAGCACGATCCGTCCGCAATTCATCGCGCTCCACCCCCATCCCCCTCATTTTGCCAGACAGCGCATACTCGCCGATCACCCGTGGCATCTGTTCGGCGCGGCGGCATAGGTCACAAGCCAACGTCGTGAAAAAGCACCCTACCGAAACACGGCAGGGTGCTTTTTAGCACTCTTCTCGGATGAAATTCGCTTACAAATCGGCAAGTCGCCTGTCTTTGCGGATGAGATCCGACCAGGTTTCCCGCTCCACGACGACTGTTGCCACGCCATCCCGAGCGAATACCACAGCGGGTTTTGGGATGCGATTGTAATGGCTCGCCATACTGTAGTTGTACGCGCCCGTCGCAAACACGGCGAGGATATCGTCCGGTTTGGGGTTCGGCAATTCCGCATCCCAAATGAGCATATCGCCGCTCTCGCAGCACTTACCGGCTACCGACCACGTGTCCTCCGGCTCGGCATCGGCGCGATTTGCGTACACCGCGTGATACTTGGCGCCGTAAAGCGCAAGTCTTGGATTGTCCGTCATGCCGCCATCAACCGCCAGATAATTCCGAATCCCCGGGATTCGCTTTTGGCTGCCAATCTGATATAACGTGGTGCCTGCTGGCCCTGCGATACTGCGGCCCGGTTCAATCCACAGCGTGGGGAAATCCAATTCTCTAGCTTCGAAGGTTTGACGCGTCGCCGCAATGATGGCGGAGAGCGTCTCTGCCACCGGCGGCGCGTCTTCGTCCGTATAGCGAATGCCAAAGCCGCCGCCGACGTTGAGCACCGTCAACGGGAGGTCTAGTTCGCGCACGCCGTACTGATACAAGTCCGCGAGTCGCTCCACGGCGACGACGAAGCCGTCGACATCGAAAATTTGCGATCCGATATGCGAATGCAATCCCACACACCGCAAATTTTCGGCGTCCGCCAGTTGGCGCAAGGCCATATGGGCTTGGTCACTGGCGAGATCGAACCCGAATTTGCTGTCCTGTCCGCCAGTCGCAATAAATTCGTGCGTATGCGCCTCGACGCCAGGCGCGACGCGAATGAGGACATCGACGATGCGATTCGATTTTGCAGCGATGTCCTGCAGGAGGGCGATTTCAAAGAAATTGTCGACGATAATCGCGCCAATCCCCACGTCGACAGCAAATCCCAACTCGTCGGGCGTCTTGTTGTTACCGTGTAAGTGGATGGCGCTAGCGGGTACCCCACTCTCGAGTGCCGTATAGAGTTCCCCGCCAGAAACGACGTCTATGCCACAGCCCTCCTGATAGACCAACTGACACATAGCCATCGTACAAAAAGCCTTACTGGCATACGATATCTGATAAGGCACGCCTGCGCGGCGAAACACCTCGTGAAACGCTTGAATCGTCGTGCGAATGAGCTTTTCGTCATAGACAATCAAGGGCGTCCCGTACGATTTGGCCAGTTCTACTGCATCACAGCCCCCGATATACAAATGATGATTGTCGCCAATTTGCATACGCGCCGGCAGAAATGCACCAGCCCGAACCGCCGTTTGCTCCTCAAATGCCATCTCTCTTCGCTCCCTCGCTGCTCCTCACAATATCTCTTTTCTTTAATGCACTACTATACCACAGTAAGGTGGGCCTGCATACGGTCAGTTATCTGGAAAGCGCTGATGGCGCTGTCCTGTCGATGACACAGAACGCAGAACACAGACGTGCGTGCGATTGCCCCACGGATACGCGATGTGGCGAGTGCTCGCATAAGGAACGCAAATTCGTCAAACGCTAACCTTGACAAATCCAGGTTCCCCGAAGGAGGGTGAAGGGATATGCGGTGGAGCGCAATTGACTGGATAGCCTGGGTGCTAATGCTCATCGGCGGTCTGAACTGGGGATTGGTTGGTTTTTTCAATTATAACCTCGTAGATGCGCTGTTCGGTCCAATGTCCGGCCTGAGCCGAACCATCTACGCTGTCGTCGGCCTTGGCGCCTTGTGGCAGCTCATTTCGATCATCGCCAAATCCGGCACAGGCACGCGAAGCGACGCCTGACCGAATCCTCGCAAAAACAGGCTGATTCGTGGCGATGCGCCTCAATCAGCCTGTTTTTACATCGTATCGAACTCACACAAATTTCGTTTGTGGATCCTCCGAATGAACCAATTCAGCAATCGTATTGTCCGGGTTCATAAATGCTACCTTCGGCGTGAAGTCCTTCAGTTCGTCCTCCGACAACATGGCGAATGCCATGATGATGACGAGGTCCCCTGGCTGAACCAAGCGTGCGGCGGCGCCATTGGCGCAAATCTGCCCACTGCCAGCTTCCCCCTCAATCGCGTACGTCTCGAACCGCTCTCCATTGTTGTTATTGACGACGAGCACCTTCTCGTTCGGAAGAATGTCCACTGCTTTTAATAAATCCGAATCAATCGTGATACTGCCTACGTAATTCAAGTCGGCTTCCGTAACCGTCGCCCGGTGAATTTTTGATTTCATCATTGTTCTAAACATCTGTCCAAATGCGCCCCTTCGTGGATCACGCAGCTACTCCGCATTCCACAAATCAGTAGAACGCCAAATCATCGGCTGTCCTCCGACAGCAAGTATACAGCGCCAATTCTCATCCGCCAATCGGTACAAGTGGCTTCACCAGTATTTTACACCCGATGAAATGACGTTTACGCAGGGCGTATGTCACGCGTTTTCACTGCACGGGGATACCCATGTGACCATCCATTTTCACGCGTTGATACCAATTCAAAAAGCCTGTTTCTAACGTTCTGCGGATCACCGATTCTGAAAATGCACCTTGGAATACCACTCGTTCATCCGTCCAGTCTGCCCAAAGTCCATTTTGATTCGGCATTTGCTCCCACTTGCCATCGGTCACGGAAACCTGAACGCCGTTTGCTGTCCAAGTGGTCTTGACAATGAACCGCGGCGTATTGAAGTGCGCGTCGAAAAATCCTGCTACGAGCCCTGGACTCTGTCCGCCAGTCACCGTTACCTGCACATCGTTGTCTGCGCCAACCAGCTCCTCTGCCAATTGGCGCAGCATGGCTTCCATCGCCTGCTGATCTTTGGTCGGTGGTAATGTCGTCTCCGGATTCGTTGCCCCCTGCTGCAACCGCATCGCAGCCGTCATCTTGATCTCGGCAATCGCCTGTTGCAAATCCTCCATTTCATCCGCTCCTTTTTACTGGAAGATTGTCCACTTGCACACGAAATCATGCTTCCGAAATCCTCCACTGTACAGTTTGTGGATTGACAACCACCCATCGCGCGTCTATTCTAAATTCACATTTTATTCGAGAGGAGTGCGAACAGCGTGAAGCCATGTGCCCGGCAGTATTACGTACTTCAATTTGGACCTGCAGTGGCGTTCAACGGGATTCGTCTGCCCTTTTTCGGCGACTCCGGCTGTTCGCGCGCTTAGCGGTCCCCCTCGCAGAGTAGCGCATCCAGTTTTCGTCGTCGCGTCAGGGCAAGTCATCGACGTCGACTCAACGAAATGGAGGATGCTCCCTTGCAAACATCTCATTCCAAGTCCTTGTACCGCCGCAATATCACACTACTGTACTTATTCCAGGTGACTTCACACCTATGGTTTGACGGTGCGCTGTGGGTGATTTATTGGGAACATCGCGGATTAAATTTGTTCGTGATAGGCCTGCTTGAAGCACTGTTACACCTGGTGTCACTCTTGCTGGACATCCCGATGGGCATACTCGCGGATAAAATCGGCTGGAAATATTCGCTCTTTCTGAGCGGTATCGCGGGCACCATGTATTGCGCGTTATCGCTCCTCTCATATGTCACCCTAGGCGCCTTTAGCGCCTTCGTATTTCGCGGGGTTCAAATCACCCTCGCCAATGGAAGCGACATGGCGCTCACTTATGAAACGGCCCTATCTAGCGGCGATGTGAATCGCTATCAGTCCCTTAGCGGTCGCCTCTATGCCACGCAAATTTTGGCACTTGGCCTGGCAGAAGGACTCGGGGGGTGGTTGGGTGGATGGAACTGGACGGCCGTCTATGGCTTGTTCGCCATCGCCAATCTTATCAGCGCTACATGTAGCCTATTTCTGTGCACACCACGTCCCAAGGATTCGAAGTCGTCGGCGCACACCCTGGCGGCAGCTGCGCCGTCCTTGCTGAACATGTTGATGACATCTGCGCGATTCGCCGTCAAAAATAGCACATATCGCCGATGGATTGCCTTTAGTGCGACGCTCTCAGGATGTATTGCCACGTTTTCCTTCTACGGGCAATCGCTCCTGCATGACGTCGGTTGGTCTACACAATCCGTTGGCATCTTGATGGGCGTAGAGTGTGCGGTGAGTGCATTCGCGTCAGTCACATCGTCCACCATCACCCGAAAACTAAACATTCCGGGCATCGCGATACTCACCGCGAGTGGCCTCGCACTATTCGCCTGGCTTCCGCCAATTTGCAAGGCCTTCGGCTATCTATTGTCACAAGTAATGGGCAGCACGGCTGAGCCGCTCATCGACAAGTCGCTAAACGACCTGCTCCCAGGTTCTCTACGTGCCACATTGCTATCGGGAAACTCGACTGCTTTCTCACTGTTCATGGTCGCTATCTTCCCTCTATTCGGTTACGTGTCGAGCAGGAGTAGCACCATCCAAACCTATCATTGGTGCAGTGGCCTCCTCCTGTTCAGCCTAGTTATCGGCTTCCCGATTTGGTTATGGAAGCGGCGCCGTAAAGCCGCGATACGCCACGCCAAGAAGAGTCAGGGAACTGTGATGTGAGCTGACGATGGGCCGTATCAGCGGCGGACATGGCCGCCGGGCTGTGGGGGGTGTGGCGCTCGGCGGAGGTGTGGCGCGCCTCGGGGCTTTGAGCGACGGGACTTTGAGCAGCGCGCGGGGCGATTAAGGCATGAAAAATGCCCTATTGGTCTCAGATTTCCCGGTCGAAGCGCAATAAGGCCCGTTTTGGGCCTTATTGGCAGCCATGAAGGCCATATCGGGGCCAAAGGCGCCGATTAGGGTATTTTTTCGACCTTATCCGGCGGAATTTCGGTTGATATGTCTTATTAGGACATGCAGGCACGGTCGCCTAGCTTAGCCGCGCTCCGCATCGGCCGGGCAGCCACCGGGCTTGCAGATATTCGATGGCTGAGCGGCGTCCGGGGCGAGGCGCGGGCGGTGCAGCCGAGGGCGACGTGTCGGCCGCCCCCAGATACCTTTGGAGACTATCGATCTGGGTGATGGACCGAAAGCCCGCGGGCCACGCCTCTATTCAGTCAGCTACGGCATCGGAGCGCCCGTTCGTTCGACCTTACTACGCCTGAACGAAACGTTTCTCAGGAAACAAAATGGGCATTAAAATACCTTGGCGGCTTGTTTTGCCCGCTCAATTGCTTCCCGGCGGATGGTATCAGCACGATCCGGATATTGGTCTTGACCCTCGATAAATAAAACGCCGACGTCAGTGATTCCAAGAAATTCACACACCAGGGTGATATATCGATGTCCCATCTCCTCGTCGGCGAGAGGCCCACTTGAGTAAATGCCACCCTGCGATTGAATATGAAACAGCTTCTTGTCCCCAAGCAAACCAATGGGTCCATCTTCCGTGTACGTGAAGGTTTTTCGCGCTACGCATAGCGTATCAATGTACTGTTTCAAAATAGGCGGAAAAAGTTTATTCCACATCGGATTCACAATCACGTACTTATCCGCGCCAATAAATTGATCAACAAGCTCTGTGTGTCGAGCCAACTTCTTCCGTTCATCTTCTGTCAACTCAACTTTCTGCCCCTTTCGGGCCTTTTTCCAGCCCATAAAGACATCTTGGTCGATTGAGGGTACATCCATCTGATACAAATTGAGTTCTATGACCTCATCATTCGGATGCGTGGCTTGATATTCGGTAATAAACGCTCGACCAACGGACAGACAATTCGACTCGTTCTCCTGTGTTTGAGAGAGTGGATGTGCAGTAATGTACAGTACAGTCGCCATTGTACAATGCCTCCTATTCAACAAGCATTTCATCAATGTGTTTGGAAACGTCAGACAAAAACGTGTGAATGACCTGTAGCTCTTCCGACGCATAACGCGAGAAAAAGTCCACAACGCGCTTCTCAGCCTGTGCATGTAAGTCTGCGTGCAGACTCCGAATGCGTTCCCCACGGCTGGTCAGGCGGAAATACAAGTTTTTCTGATTGTCAGGGAGCTGAAAACTCTCAATGTCTCCACGTTGCTTTAACTTGGTGGCAATCTTCGAGATAGCCCCGCGCGTCATGTGCATCCGTTCCGCGATGGAAGTGACATTTGGGTTCTCCATGCTGCCTATGAGATCAATGACATGAATTTCCGACAACTGATACCCATCGGTTAAGCCTAGCTGCTTTTCGTTGAACGCCTCTATCAGGCGCGCCACGTTACGGTCTTTTTCCTGTTCTAAGTGATGCAGGACCACTTCCCACATTTGTGCCACTTCGTCAGGAAGTACCATGAAACATCACCACCTCATATTGATTCCCAGGAAACATAATGCGGGCATTTATGCATATTGTCAAGTCAAACCACGACAAAATCGTGCGCATATCGAATCGCAGAAATGCAACCTGGACATCCGGGATCCAATAAAAAAGTTGCCCCGACTCTGCTATCGAGGCAACTCTGTACTGTAAGCCAAACCATCCACACGCGCATCTTAACTCATTGTCGTAGGCTGCGGGTTCTCGATGGAATCCTTGACTGACGCGTAACTGCTGTCGAGAATTTGGATGTTCGCCTTCTTCGCCAAATCCGCATACAACTGTTGCGGTGACTCGGCGTTCTGTTCCTTTAGCGCCGTCGTGATCTCGCTCTTCGCCTGTGCCAAAGTTGGTGTCTTGGCGGGCGTGATCTTCGTCACTTTAATCAACTCGTAGCCATCGCTGACCTTAATGGGATCACTGACCGCACCCTGACTCAACTTAAACGCCTGCGAAGCAATCTCCGGGTACTGACTCTGCAAGTCAGATTGCGTGAACGATCCCATGGCGCCGCCCTTCGATTTCGTGACACTGTCAATAGAATTCGACTTAGCCAGCGTCGCGAAATCCTTGCCTTGCTTCAACTGGTTTTCTATATCCTGAGCCTTCGACTTCGTCTTGACGACAATATCCGAAATCGACCGCTTTTCCGGTGTCGTCAGGCTGCTCTTGTTTTTGTTGTAGTAGCTCTGAATCTGCTTGTCCGTCACTTTTACCTTACTTTCCGCAAGCTTTTGACCGAGGACTTCAACCTTCAACTGTGTCATCAGCTGATCCTTAGTCATGTGACTTTGCTGCAGCAACTCATTGAGCTGGCTGTCGCTCGTGATGCCATTTTGCTGCTCCAGACCCAGTAAGGCCTGATTGACCTCAGCATCCGATGCCTTGATGTTCTGCTGCTGTGCTGCGTCGAGCACCAATTGATTCGTGATTAATTGCGATAACATACTCGATCCAGCGTACGACTCGGACTCTGCCAACAGCTGTGACCTTGTAATCGGCGTGTTGTCCACTTTCGCCACAACAGCATTTTGATTGTTTGATGCCGAAGTACCATACCAGATGCCCCCAACAATCGCTGCGCCGACCAGCGCACCAATCACGGGCGACAGAACCTTGTTCACTGCAACCAAATTTACTGCCTCCTAAATTCATCTGTTCGTCAGCGTACCAAACTTATATGGAATTTTCATTGAAAATCAAATTCCACACACGTTGAAGCTTACCATGAACGTCAATCTGCTAGGTACCCGCCTAACCCGCTTTTGACCTGACACAAACGTGCCCCTCATGCCATATATGAATGGCGAACAGGAGGTCTCTCATATGCTACACGACGTTTGGTATGCGGCTTGCCAAGCTGCAGATGTCACGACGGATCCAAGGATGGTAACCATTCTCGACCATCCGTACGTGTTATATCGCAGTCACGCCAATCAACTGGTCGCTGTCGACGGCTATTGCCCGCATCGCGGCTGCGACTTATCAATTGGCCATGTGGACAACGGCGAATTGGTTTGTCCGTTTCACGGTTGGCGATTTGATAAAACGGGTCAATGCACACGCATCCCGGCCAACAGGGCCGACACTCCGATTCCAAAGCGATTTCGCCTCACCACGTATCCTGTCCTAGAATGTTCCGGCATGGTATGGATTTATACGGGTAACCAGGATATCAATTCCTCGGAATTACCTACCGCTCGATCTTTTGCGACATTCCCCGAGCTGACCGATGAGAATTGGCGCGGCGTGCCATTCCAGCAAACGTGGAAGGCGCATTTTACGCGGGTGGTGGAGAGCGTAATAGACGTATCTCACCTGCCGTTCGTACATCCGGAAGTCACCGGTACAGACGTCGACCCAACCGTTGATGGTCCGGAGTACCACGTCCGAGAAAACGTGATTGTGATTCACCCTACGCCATTTGCACCATCCCATCCGATGGAGCCAGTACATCCAGAACAGACGTCCACGGCCAAAAGTGAAATCGAGTTGCGTTTCCCCAATCAGTGGATTATCCGAACACCTTTCGGCGATCACGGCATGATGTGCACATTTCTCACGTTCACACCAATCAATGACCACGTCACGCAGATTTTTGGTTTGGCGCTACGCAATTTTGATCACGACGCCCCCTGGCTAGACGATTTTCACATCGACCACACGATACGCGTGATGGAGGAGGATCAGCGAATCATTGAAAGCATTCGCCCGAAGATAGCGCCGTTTGCGCTGCGCGACGAGTGCCATGTGGCATCGGATGTGCCAACCATCCGCTACCGCGTGATGCTCGCGAACGCACTGGAACAACAGTCCACTAGACGTTCGTCCTCTACGCAAATAACGTGTCGGGGAATAGACTAAACGAACGACGAAGGGGGAATCTTGGTGGCTCGGTTCGATAGATTTCGTTGGCTTCCGATATTGATTCGCGCATATTACGATGCGCAATCCCGCTTATCAAAAGAAGATGCGCCTGGGTCGAGTGTACAAAGCAGTGGAAAGCGCAGGAAGAATCTCGGAAAAGATACGCACGTCGCACAAGCGAGTGCAACTGGTAAATCTGATTTGAGGACAGGAGCATCACAGCGGAAGCTTCGTGCCGCAAAACCTGTCACGAAGCACCGCAACCCTGCAACTGCAGTCAATCGAAAACTGCTGGCGGAACTACAGGAGGCAAATCGAAAGCTTCAAGAGTTGAGCGTTCTGCAGCAAAAAATCCACGAGATTGGCACGTCTCTCGACGTCTATCATAAGGAAATCAGCGAGCTCAAAGAGCGAGCCGCCGAATCGGGCAAATCACGCCAAGAAACTGGACCGGTGTTGACGCCAATGCCAGCTACACTCATCAATCCGCGTCTGCACAACGAACGTCCGCGCAGCTTGTCGTAATTGACCCTATCGGCATGCCTATCCCTTCGTCAATTACGCGTTAGTCCGCTCGGCACTGGCGACGAAATTGCGAATCACACGGAGATATTCCTCCGGCTGCTCGCGCATTGCCGAATGGGAACTCTCTTCAAATACGTGATACTTGGCACCTGGGACTAGCGATTGATAATACTTGGTCGACTCAGGGCTCGCCTCGTCGTAGCGACCACAAGTAAAGAGTGTTGGAACCGTAATTTCGTGCAACCTATCCGTTCGGTCATACGTCTTCAGCGTGCCTGTGGCATGAAATTCGGAAGGTCCCCACATCGCGTTGTAGACCTCCTCCCCAAAGGCGGCATCCCTTCGCGCGCGTTCCTCTGGGGAAATTTCGACCCGACACACGTGCTTTTTCATGTACACTCCGGTTGCTTGTTTATACGCTTGAGACTTCGTGTTGCCCGTCGCCTCGCACTCCGTGAGAACCTGCTGAACATCGGCAGGCAAATCGAGTCGCAACCTATCCGCGTCGGCTACCCAACGCGGCGCACTCAGACAAGGACTCGAGAAAATCGCACTGACGACGCCTGTCGGCTGCGTCAACAAGTAATCTGCCAACAGCATGGTCCCCCACGAATGTCCCAGTAAATGTACCTGTTCGAGGCCAAGCACTGAACGCAAGGTGGCGAGTTCTCGAACAAACCGATCTACACGCCAGAGCGACGCGTCGGACGGGCGTTCAGACTTGCCAGACCCCAATTGATCATACAGGACAATTGGCCTGTCGTCGGATAGCGCCAACAGCCGCTCCATACCGACCGAAGAACCTCCTGGGCCACCGTGTAAACCGACGAGCGGGACACCGGATTCACGCCCGTTGATTTGATACCAAATGCGCCCGCCCTCTACTTCCACAAACCCTTCTTTATGCATGCCCGTCATGTCTCCCATCGCAGGTGATTACTAGCTCATCATACCCCCGTCCGACAGGTATGGGAACCAGCTTACACGCGCACCAGCGACGTCGTGCGTTCAAATACCTCTAGCCGACGAACCGTCCGGCGCGCCACACCTTCCGCAATGGCGGCCTGGGCCACTGCTTCTGCGACCGACGGCGCCACCAGCGCGTGAAACGGTTTGGGGATGACGTAATCCGGGCGCAATTCGGACTCGGACACCAAGCTGGCAATCGCGTTGGCTGCAGCCGCTTTCATTCCCAACGTGATGCGACTGGCTCGCACGTCGAGAACGCCGCGAAAAACACCTGGGAACGCCAGCACGTTGTTCACTTGGTTTGGATAATCCGACCGACCGGTCCCAATCACCAAAGCGCCCAAGCCCCTTGCGACCTCCGGTAGAATCTCCGGGTCGGGATTTGCCATGGCGAATATAATCGGATCCGGCGCCATAGCCTGCACCATCTCCGGCGTCAGCGCATCGGCGACAGACACGCCAATAAAGACGTCTGCGTCGACGATGACCTCAGCGAGTGATCCCCGCAACTTAAATACGTTCGTCCGCTTCGCCAGCGCCTCCTTCATCGGATTCATGCCTTCGCTTCGCCCCGCATAAATCGCACCCCGCGTGTCACACAAGACGATGTCGTGAATCCCCATCGACAAGAGTAAATCCACCGTGGCCACGCCAGCGGCTCCGGCCCCATTGACGACGACGCGCACACTGTCCACCGCCTTGCCTGCCAATTTAAGCGCATTCATCAATGCGGCGGCAGTGACAATGGCGGTACCGTGTTGGTCATCATGGAAGATTGGAATGTTGGTCTCCTCAATCAGCCTTTGCTCAATTTCGAAACACGTCGGTGCCGCGATATCTTCTAGATTGACACCGCCAAATTGGCTCTCCAGCAGTTTGACGGTTCGGACGACCTCATCGGGATCTCCCGAGTTAATGCAAATCGGGAAAGCGTCCACGCCCGCGAATCGCTTGAACAAAACCGCCTTGCCTTCCATCACAGGCAGCGCAGCCGCCGCGCCGATATTGCCAAGCCCCAAAACTGCGGTACCATTCGTGACGATGGCGATGGTGTTGCCTTTGCCCGTGTACTCGTAACTCATTTCCACATCCCGTCGAATCTCTTTACAAGGCTCTGCAACACCCGGCGAATAGGCCAAACTCAAATCGCGTTCCGTCTCGACAGTCATTTTCGGCGTCACAGCCAACTTGCCGACATGTAAGCGGTGTAGCTCTAACGCCTCTTCCTTCAAGGACATATCCACGTTCCCCCGTTCTGAAGTAACAAGTAACCTTCAACGATTGGTACCACCTAAACTAACAGAAAACATAGATATTTACGAGTGTTTTTGTGTGGGGATTTAAAGAACGTTTTGTGACGAGGCACGAGCGCGTGTGGGCAAATAGACAGAGCCGCCACAATAAAAAGCCAGGCGGCAAAACACCTACACGAGGCCTTGGCGAAATCGGTCGTCCGCCAAGGCCTCTATAAGCCAAACATCTACAACAAGCGATATATAATATTAACCGACAATCCGTCCATGCTCGACGACAAGCTGCATGTTATCAATCAACCGAGCCTTGCCGAAGTACGCTGCGACTGCGAGCATAACAGGGCCCTCAATCTGATCGATCGGCGCCAAGGTATCCATACTCACAACCTCTGCGTAATCCACGCGTGCCACGCCATCCTCCGAAATCCTCTGCCGCATGCCCGCCGCGAGCTCGCTACCAGTCACTTTCCGCGTTGCAATCTGATCCCGCGCCCAGCACAATGTGCGATACAAGACCGTGGCATGCGCACGTTCATCCGGTGTCAGATAGACGTTACGCGAACTTTTTGCCAAGCCGTCCGCCTCGCGCACCGTCGGCACGCCGACAATCTCAATCGGGAAATTGAGGTCTTTGACCATCCGGCGGATAATCGCCAACTGCTGCCCGTCCTTCTGCCCGAAAAAGGCGAAATCCGGAAGTACGATATGGAATAGCTTGCTGACGACCGTCGCGACGCCCTGAAAATGTGTAGGACGTGTTTTACCGCACAGAAAACCGGACAACTCTGGCAACTCGACGCGCGTAGCCATCGGCTGCGGATACATCTCCTCGACGCTCGGCGTGAAGACGACGTGAGCGGCGCCTTGTGTGGTGAGGAGGGCGAGATCGTGATGAAGATCCCGCGGGTAGTTGGCGAGATCCTCCGACGGACCAAACTGCAACGGGTTGACAAAAATGCTGACGACGACGAAGTCTGCGCGCTCTGCAGCGGCTTGCACAAGGGACAGATGCCCTTCGTGCAAGTACCCCATGGTCGGCACGAGACCGATGGTTTTCCCTTGCGATCTCGCTTCCTTCACAACCTGCCGCAATTGCGCGATAGTCTCAATTTGTTGAATCTGCCCTGTCTCAGTTTGTTGCATCTGACTCACCCTTCAATTCTGCCAATATGGTCTCCCACGCTTCGTCGCTAAGTCGAACCGTCTGAGCCTCACCAGGGAAACTGCCGCCGCCGACCTCATCGACATACGCGCGAGCAGCCTCCGAAATCGTGTTCGCCACATCGGCAAACCGTTTGTTGTGCTTGGGAATATAGCCAGATGTGTATCCGATAAAGTCGTGGAACACGAGCACCTGTCCATCACAGTCTGGCCCAGCGCCAATGCCGATAGTCGGAATCCGCAACCGCTGTGTCACGAGTGCGGCCAATTGCGCCGGCACCGCTTCCAGCACCACCGCAAAAGCACCCGCTGCCTCCAGCGCGCGTGCGTCATCGAGAATTCGCTTTGCAGACGCCAATGTCTTCCCCTGCAACGCAAAGCCACCTAGGGCGTGCACCGACTGCGGTGTGAGGCCAATGTGCGCCATTACGGGCACCCCCGCCTCGACGAGCCGCGCCACCGTCGGCGCCATCTCCCGACCGCCCTCGAGCTTCACGGCGTGCGCACCGCCTTCCTGAAGAATGCGACCAGCGTTGTGTAACGCTACCTCTGGCGACGCGTGATACGACATAAACGGCAAATCCGTCACAATCAACGGACCATCAGCGCCGCGCGACACCATGCTGGTATGGTAAATCATGTGATCTACAGTGACAGGTATGGTCGTCTCGTGCCCCTGCACGACCATGCCGAGTGAATCCCCGATCAACAGGACGTGCAGCCCTGCATCGGAGAGCAGTTTGGCTGTCGGAAAATCATAGGCTGTCATCATGGCGATGTGATCGCCGGATTTTTTCATGTTCAACAATGTCCGTACGGTGACTTTTTTTGTCACGGTTACATACCCCCCGAGATGATGGTAACTCCATCGATTCAAAGCAACCGTTCTAATGCATCCCGCTGTGCACCCGACAAGCTGCCTTTTTGAGCAGCCAGCGAAACGGTTGCACGCCCTAAGGCGACATAGACAAGAAGTGCGGTGGGGTTGTCCCTCAATACGTCAAGGTGTTTCTGTACAGTCACGATGTCGCCTCGCTCTATTGGGCCCGTCAGCGCCTCTTTAGGCCCCAATGTCCGCAGGTTATTCAGCGCACCTTCGACCAGCGGCAAAAACGCAGCCCATCCGTTCGGCAAACCTGCCAATTCGTCTACAACACCCATGAGCGCCAAGACGGCGTTCGACGCAAGCACAGCCGCCGCGTGATACTTGGCTTTATCTTCCGCCCGCAAGCGAACGGGAATTCCCCCAAGTGCACGCACCCATTCAAAGGCCTTGGTGACCGCGTCCTCGTCACCCTCCGCCGTGAATGTTGCGCCTGTGAACAACAAGGGCGCCTTCGCCGGATCAGCAATGGTCTGCAACGGGTGCAGCGACAACTTCTGCGCACCAACCGATTCGACGCATTGCAGCAGCGCACTCGAGTGCGCGCCAGACGTGTGCGCGACAATTTGCCCGCGATGCAACCATCCGTCGTCGACCAAGGTCTGTGCTACTGGAGTCACAGCCTGGTCTGGAACCGTCAGAAACACCACATCCGCCTGCTCGATCAATGAACGGGCATCCATCCATTGCAAAGCTGGCAGGTGGGTCAACTCCGTGAAGCGATTGGACGAGCGGGTAACCGATTGGTTCGGGCGCGACACGGCGCCACCTACCTGGTAACCAGCCGCTGACAGCGCCAATGCAAGCCCTGTTCCCACGCGACCCGGCCCCACAAATACAAACCCTGCCATCGCAAGCCTCCTAAACTCGATGCGAACCTCCTTTCGCACCATGCTCACAGTGAATAAGGGCTCGGTCTACGACCTCGCCCATACTCAACTGCGATTCTATTTTATCAAAACAATCAACTCAAACGGGGTTCGGCACTAATTTTCCGACCTCAGCCAGAACTTTATCCTTATCAAATGGCTTCACGATAAATCCTTTGGCGCCGGCCTGAATCGCTTCAATCACCATTTGTTGCTGCCCCATGGCGCTGCACATGATGACTTTGGCGCTCGCATCGATGCTGACAATGGCCCGCACCGCCTGAATGCCATCCATCTCCGGCATCGTGATATCCATTGTCACCAAATCCGGGCGGTGAGCCTCGTACTGTTGAACGGCTTCCATGCCGTTAGCCGCCTCAGCGACCACTTCATGTCCGCCTTCTACTAGAACATTTTTCAGCATCATCCGCATAAAAGCGGCGTCGTCTACGACCATGATTCGTGCCACGAAATCATTTCCTCCTCGATTCTCATTGTTGACTGAGATGTTCTTCTAGCACCAATAGCACTTGTAATTCGCCAACGCCGTCAATGTCCACCGGGATTTTCAGCGCGTGTGCGAATCCACTAAGCTTTGTATGACCGACCAACACAGTTGGCGGTGTAATATCGAGCGTTAAGCCTTTTTGAGAAATCACTGTACAGGTCGATCCGGCAATCATATTCCCAATTTCCCCGACGA
This sequence comes from Alicyclobacillus acidoterrestris, assembly GCF_022674245.1. GTDB lineage: Bacteria > Bacillota > Bacilli > Alicyclobacillales > Alicyclobacillaceae > Alicyclobacillus > Alicyclobacillus acidoterrestris. The sequence continues at coordinate 1,127,653 of NZ_CP080467.1, read as the reverse complement.
ACGACTCCAGCATATCCCCTTCCAAGGCCATCCCGTACATGTTCATACCGAAGCTAGAAAACACAGATTGGCTGGCTTGAATAATGATACGCCCGCGGAAGTCTCCTGTCACACCGACTAACACACCCATTTCAGGCTGATAGACTGCGCCGTCCACAACATCCGGCGTACCCAGTGACACGGGCAAAGGCAACACAGTACCTAACGCATTCCCAATCCCGTCAATCAGTTCTGTCATCGGAGACAATATCTCCATCCCCATTCATCCATCCCTCTCTAGCGCTGTTATTCTCTATTTAAATATCGGTTGCCGAACCCCGACCGCTGTTCAGTAAATATGCGCAGCATATAGCCCCTCAAACAACCGTTATAGAGTACCTCCGAAAAATATGGCCTAGCTTGTATGCGGATTTCGACGCACCGTCAAATGTCATCATGGGAATGCGGGTGGGGTGAGGCGTGGGGCGACGGCTGGCTGGGCGGGACTTGGGCGGCAGCGGGATCGCGGGGCCGGGTATCGCATAAGGCAACATTTGTGCCCTATTCCGCCGATTTCAGTAGATTCCAGCGATTTAAGGTACAAAAAAGACCTTATTTACTCAAAATCTGCCCGATAAAGGCCAAGACCTGACGATTAGTGCAGATTTTATGTCTTATTAGTGCAGGGAAACGGTCGGATGTCTTATTAAGACACCCAGACCGGGGATACATGTCGAAACGCGGCGGCGGCGCGAGACCAGGCATTCCTGCCGAGACGCGCCGGTTGGGCGAGATCGGCACAAACAGTCACCCCCCAGCCCAGCAGGTCCACCCACCGACCAGCCCCACCAACGGCTCGTCCTGCAGCCTAGGTGCAGCCTAGGTGCCGCCTATACCCAGCCATCACGCACGGATGTTCTGCGCGAGCTCCGCTAAACTATCGGCCACCCGGGTGAGTTCGTCGATGGACTGCGTGAGTCCCGTTACGCCGTCGGCTTGCTGCTGAATTTCCGCGTAAATGTTTTTGATTTTCTCGTCGATGGACCGGATGGCGTGGACCACCCGCTGCGTGGCCTCGACCACGGTCTGGTTGGACTCGGCCGTGCGCTGAGAGAGTTTGCGAATCTCCATCGCAATGACCTGGAATCCGCGCCCCGCCTCGCCAGCGCGCGCAGATTCAATCCCAGCGTTCAGGCCGAGAATCTTCGTCTCTGCCGATACGTCGGAGATCATCGCGGCCATGGCCCGGATATCGTCACTCGATCCCTCTATTTCCTTACTCTCCTCGGAGAGTTGCCGCGTCAATTCCGACAACGCTACGGAGTTGTGCTTGATGACTTCACTGGTCGCTCCAAGCTGCTGCACCATCGCGACCATCTTGTCCGACGTAGATTGCAGAATTTCCTTCGTCTTCGTCGGGAAGAAGACACAAAGTGCCCCCACCGTCTCGCCATCTTCTACGAGTGGGACACCCGTTCCTTGATACGGGATACCGCCTGTGAGCGCAGGGTCTCCCACCCTCGATACCACAGCACCCGTCGCAATCACTTCGCAAGCAATACTCCCCTCGCGAATCGGCTGACCCGCGTCGAACGAGCGCAGGAAGAAGTCCTCACCCGCTAAGGCGTGCAGATACTTTTCCCGATCCGTCACCACCATGTGCGCATACGGAATCACGCCGTGGAAATAAGAAGCCACCGATATCACCGTGTCTAAAGTCGTCAAGAGAAACCACTCCACTACCAATTATTACGCTATCATAGAAATAAAGTTCAAAAATGAGAGATAGGACCTACGGTCCATTTATATCACGTTTGCTGAGCTTTGACGATGACACATTCGGAAGATTCTCGCTACGCCGCGATATCGCTAGACAACGTTATGTCGTCGAACGGGCGCCGGACTTTGCGAACGAGGGAGACTGAATCGCAATCACCGTCCCCTGCGCACTCGACTGAACTAGGAATTCAGCGCCCATATCACGGGCACGCGTCGCCATCATCTCCATCCCATACCGTCTGGCGCCAGGCGCCTGTTGAATCGAATTCTGCGAGTCAAACCCAACCCCATCGTCTTCAATCGTAAACTGCCAACGCGTAGAATCGCGATCGTCCGCTTCCAGGCGAACGCGCACGTGGGACGCGCGCGCATGTTTCATCACGTTCGTAATCGCCTCCTGGAGAATGCCAAACAACTGAACCTGTTCCGTCGTAAGCAGGGCGGGAAGTGGTGAAGAAGTCTCCATCGTCCAGCGAATTCTCGTCGGGGATAAGGTCTGATCGAGATAAGATCGGACTCTATCTTCAAAAGCGCCCCCCACAACCGATTTCTGCTTCAAGTTGAAAATCGCTTGCCGCACGTTTTCGTCCATCTCGCGCAGAGACTGCGAAATATCGTCCAGCTCGCTTTGCAATGCCGGATCGGCATAAGCTGCCGCCCGCGATTTGACCGCTTGAATCTGTACCCCGGCGTAGAACAGCGACTGCGCAATTTGGTCGTGCAGCGTCCGGGCAAGCCGCTCCCGCTCCTCCATCACAGCGCGGGACTCCCGCTCGTGACTCAGCGCCTGCTCCGTTCGGGCAAACTGTTGAAACAGCGTTCTCGACACAATGGCAATCACCACCGCATCAATCACCGCCGTCACCCAATTCCCCATTTCCATCGGCAAGATGTTCGTTAAGAGCGTGTGACGAACCGTCTCAAAACCACCTATCACGAGTGCCGGGACGAAAAATAACGCCCATTTTATGTAACGCGGAATCATGGACACCCTCCGTCTTCCATCAAATAAAACCTGGCAGATAACCCTTCCAGATAGGTCATGGATAGACCTATGCCGTTCTTACGTTATGATAAGGATAACGCAACATCGGACAAATGATGATGAGCGAGTTGTGGCGGTGAGGACATGGGCCCGTACAAAATTTTAATTGCGGATGACAACGAGCGATCCCGCTCGGCCATTCGCCTCCTCCTGAATTCAGAACCGCTGTTCCACGTCGTAGCAGACGCCAAAAACGGCGAGGAGGCCTTTGCGTTCGCACGACAGCACGTGCCGGATTTGGTGTTGATGGATATTAACATGCCTGGGATGAATGGATTCGAAGCGACGCGGCAAATCAAACAAATGCTTCCGAACGTGCGCGTCGTCATACTCAGTGTCTCCGATGACGCAGCTGATCTATTTGAAGCCATTCGCAACGGCGCCCAGGGGTATCTCATCAAAAGTCTGCGGCCGTCTGATTGGATCGCATACTTACATGGCGTCCTCGATGGAGAGACGCCGTTGTCCCGGGAGATGGCTGAGCGGCTGTTGTCCGAATTCAGAACAGGTCCGGCGATAAAAGGGTACGAAGCGGACAACATCGAAAAATTGACCAATCGCGAGCGCGAAATTCTGGAACTAGTCAGCAGAGGAGCGACCAACCGGGAAACTGCGAACGCCTTGTTCATCGCGGAGAATACCGTGAAAAATCATTTGAAAAACATCATGGCAAAACTGCACATTCAAAATCGGGTCCAATTGGCGACCTACGTACGGGATAAAGGGCTGAACAAGGCGTAATCAGGAATCATTCAGAAGCGGACTTTCGCAAAATCCATTCGTTTCAGCCGCAGCGCGTTAAGTACGACAGTCACGGAGCTAAATGCCATCGTCGTGCCTGCCATTAATGGGCTCAATAGCCCCAACGCGGCAAACGGTATCGTCAACCCGTTATAGGCGAGCGCCCAGACGAAACTTTGGCGAATGACGCGCATCGTCGCCCTCGATATCCGCACCGCGTGGACAACGCCTTCTAAGTCTGCACCAATCAACGCCACGTCTGCGGCTTCCAAAGCGACATCGGTGCCTGTTCCAACGGCGATGCCGACATCTGCGGCCACCAACGCCGGGGCATCGTTAATGCCGTCGCCAACCATCGTCACGCCGTGGCCTTGCTTTTGGTAAAACTGAATCGCGCGCAGCTTGTCTTCTGGCTGAAGCCCGGCTAACACGTCGTCCACGCCGAGATTACGCGCGATTGCACGAGCCGTATCCACACTATCGCCTGTCATCATGACCACTTGCATGCCCAACCGTTGAAGGTCGGATACGGCCTCCCGCGCTGAAGGTTTAATCGTGTCAGCCACCGCCACGATGCCAGCCATCCGACCATCCACCGCTACCCAGACAACGCTCTTCCCCGACGTCTCCCAGTCGCCAACCTGTGACTGCGTGCCGCGAATCTCTACACCATACGCCTCCAGAAGACGGCGATTGCCGACAAGGACTACGTGACCGTTGACTACCGCCCTGACACCTTGGCCGCTCACCGACGAAAAATCGGCGGGCCGGACAATTCGCACTTCGCGCTGCGCGTAGTCCACCATCACCCGCGCCAGCGGATGCTCAGACAGATACTCCGCACTGCCGACGAAAAATATCAAATCTTTGTGCGATCTCACCAAAGGGTGCTCACCCAAGTAGATATCTGTCACACTCGGTTGACCGTGTGTGAGCGTACCCGTTTTGTCCATTAAGACGACGCGGGTCTTGTGAAGTTGCTCTAGTTGCTCTCCACCTTTAAAGAACACGCCTTTCTCCGCCGCGCGGCCAATGCCGACAATGAGCGCCGCAGGTGTCGCGAGTCCGAGCGGGCAAGGACAAGCCGTAAGCAATACCGTCGCCGTATTCAGCAAAGCCGTTTCCAACGAAGCGCCAAGGAGGAAGTACCAAATCGCAAACGTCGCGACAGCAAGCACCAGAACAATCGGCACGAAGACACTGCAAATTGCGTCCGCCAGGCGTTGTACAGGCGCTTTTGATCCCTGCGCTTCCTCGACAAGCCGAATAATCTGGCCGAGCACAGAATCGGCGCCGATGCGCGTCGTCGCGATGGTCAACGCGCCATGTTGATTCAGCGTGCCGCCATACACCACATCCCCGGCGCCTTTGTGGTGCGGCGTCATCTCCCCTGTCAACATCGACTCGTCGACGGTGGATTCGCCACTCACCACACGGCCGTCTACAGGTACCTGTTCGCCAGGACGCACAATCAGTACATCGCCAATCGCGATGGTATCCACTGGTACGTCCTCTTCGGCGCCATCCGTAACCCGGTGCGCCCACTGCACCCGCAATTGTGCGAGTTGCCGAATCGTATCCATCGTTTTCGTCTTGGCTTTCGCCTCGAGGAGTTTTCCAAGCAGCACCAAGGTGATAATGATGGCACTCGTTTCGAAATAGGTCTCCTCTCCGCCCTGCAAAATCATCCACACGCTGTAAAAGTAAGCCGTGGACGTGCCAAGCGCGACAAGGACATCCATATTTGCCGTGCCTGCGCGAAGTGCTTTGTAGGCGCCTACATAAAAGGTCCAACCTGCGATGAACTGAATTTGCGTCGCCAACGCCCACTGCACCACCGGCTGAAAGAAGACGTGCGGTGCAGCGGGAATCCCAAACATCCGCAACATCGATAGAAAAAATGGTACAGATAACAAGAACGAAAATAGAAACATCTGAAGAGACGCAAAGCGCTCAGCAGCCATCGATGCATCAGTCGATTGACTCGTCGTCGCGCCGTAGCCCAACTTTTCAATTCGCGCGATAATATCACTCAATCCGATATCTTCAGGTGCGAACGTCACGGTTGCGCGTTCCGTGGCAAGGTTTACGTGCGCGTCGATAACCCCAGCTTGCCTTCGCACTACTTTTTCAATCCGAGCGGCACATGCCGCGCAATGCATTCCTGTGATAGAGAGCGTTTCCTTCTGAGGGCTCATATCGCGACCTCCCACTGGGACATCCCGGGCGATTCTGTGGATTGTCCACCATTCAACACTATTGTATGGGCGGCAAATTGTGCCCTATGCCAACAGAATCTCTCTTGTGACACGCACAACGGTTCCTATCAAAAATAGCCCCATCGGGCCAACATAATGGCGATTGACCCCCACGTATATATCCAAGGTAGTACAAGTACCTGCCAATTCAGCGGTCCATGTGACCAGGGGAGTCGAGCATTCATGAATCTGTTACTGACCGTGGTGACGCTTTTCGTCACTGTCATTCTCACCGCGAGAATGTGCAGTTTAGCACTTTTATTCCAAAACGAGTTGCCGCACAACCTGCAAAAAGTCATGAGTATGAGTATCGGGACCATGTCCGGGATCACGGCCGGATCAGTCATAAACGGCCTGATGCACGCAAACAGCTTTATCGCCTTGCTCAGTTCGATGACCATCGGCATGGGCGCGGGCGTCGTGGTAGGGCTACCGATGATGTTCGAGGCGGCGATAGAAGGTCTAGTCGCTGGAATCATGGGCGGGATGATGGGGTCAATGCTGATGTCCGACGCCCCCTTGTTCACCAGCGGTTGCTTCCTTGTGCTCTTTGTCGCAGTCGTCTTTCTGCTCCATCAACTCATTCACATCCGTGTGAATGGCCATCCGGCCACACCGCCGTCTTCAAAACAAATTCTCCGAGGCATTGTCATCGTCTCCGCCGCCACCGTCATCGTCGCTATCATCCTGCTCGGTGCACCGCACCTCACGCGATAATTCAGCTCAAAATCTTCCCTCATCTCCCACAATCAATCCAATTAACTCCATATAAACGCAAAAGATACAGAACAAACTGATAGAACTTGCCCTAGATTTACACAGTTGCTGAACTCTTGTCACAAAAATAGCTCTTTCGGGCTAGTCCCGGTGGATTGAAACAGTTTACGATTTAGATGTCGATTCCCTGACCATCTGAAAAGTTACTACACAAGGATAAGGAGGTGATTTACATAAACGAATTGAGACAAAAACTAAACGTCGTCGTCATCGCCATCTGTGGATTCTTTGCTGCGCTATTTTTTATGCCGATGGTCGCCAGTGCACACGCGTACGTCGTACAGTCGAGCCCGGCTGTCAGTCAGTCGCTGAGCAAAGCACCATCCATCGTGGAAGTGCAGTTCGACGAAAACGTCCAACTTGTCCCAGGTGGACTAACGGTGACCGATGTCGACAACCACCGTGTAGATCTGCAAGATGCAAAGTTAGATCCGAAGAACCATCGAGAGATAGAAGTCCATGTACCAGCAAACTTACAAAAGGGACTTTATACCATTCACTGGCAAGTCATCTCAGCGGACGGACACATGGTCCAAGGGACTATCCCGTTCGGTATTAGAATCGACGTCAGTTCGCTGCAAAAAGGCGCGACTGAAACCGGCTATATCCCAGGTGCTGCAATGATCCTCGATAGAACAGCGCAGTATCTCGGCATCTCCATTATCATTGGTCTCTCCGTGTTCCTGCGCTTTTTGTGGCCAACTTCGAAAGAAGAAACGCGTCGATTGTCCGCGTCACAAAAATGGGTACTCGGATTTGGGTGGGCGATTCTCACTGTTGGTATGGCACTCAGTTTGCCTTTGCAAACGGCCATTAGTTGGAGTGTCCATGGGTTGGCCTCGTTCTCGCCGACCTACATGCTTCAGACGTTGAATTTTACGCTCTTCGGCTACTTGTGGATTATCCAGATGCTATTGTTGCTCATCGTGCCAGCCGTCATCGCTGTACTTTTAAATCCACGCGTGCGTCATCGTTGGTGGTGGGCGTTATCCCCCATCTTCTTGCTGCCAATCACCATGGGGTTGATTGGTCACGCTGTGGCGCAAGACAATCCGACCTTGCCCGTCATCGCCGTCGTCGTGCACATCTACGCGGCGTCGGTGTGGGTGGGGGGTATCGTCGGATCAATACTACTTGTACACAGCTGGCTGCGCGATAAGGCGAGCGTCGAACAGAAAGACATCCTGCACGCTATCGGGCGTTTTTCGCTGGTTGCAATCATCAGCATTGCCCTGTTGGGACTCAGTGGCTTTTATGGCGCGCTGATACACATTCCAACCTTGTATGCCCTATTTCATACGGGATACGGACAAACGCTGTTGGTCAAGCTGCTGTTCTTCTTCCTGATGCTTCTATTCGCGTTGATTCACAGGCTGCGAAGGGCTCGTGTCACGTCATCCCTACGCACCTTCATGGTCATGGAATTCATCGCAAGTGTCGCGGTATTTGTCGCTACATCGCTGTTGACGAATTTGCCGACAGGGCAAAACAACCCTGGGCCTGTGCACAAGACACAAGTGGTCTCAGGAGACAAGATATCGTTTTCCGTCACGCCAAACCATGTTGGTGAGAACCAATTTACCGTGTCCATCATCGACAACGAAGGCAAACCACTCACCAACGCGCAACAAGTGACCCTTGCATTTGGATCCGCGTCCATCCCGCAAGGCGCCGAAACGCTACGTCTCTCACAGACACAGCCTGGCGTATACACCGGCAAAGGATTGAGTCTCTCCGGCGGCGGGCGCTGGACCGTTACGGTCGACGTGTTGACCAACACGTTCACCGATATCAAGACGACCTTCCCCATCACGGTCGGTCAATGAAATTGAACAAAACACAATGAACTGAACTGGAGGACTAGTTATGAATCGAATGGTTCGTGGGGCGCTGACCCTTAGTAGCGGACTTGCAACATTTGCTGTAACAGCCACTGCCTTCGCACACGTTATCGTCTCCCCTGCCCAATCCACCGTTGGCGCTTGGCAGGAATACACGATGCGCGTGCCTTGTGAAAAGACGGACGCCACGACAAAAGTGGTGTTGAAACTGCCGAGCGACGTCCAATTCCAGCAGTACGAACCTGTAGCAGGTTGGAGTGTGAAGACGCAAAAATCCGGCCAAACCGAAATTGTCACCTGGCAGGCCACCAGCAGCGCCGGCATTCAACCAGGGCAGTTCATGGAGTTCCCGTTTATCGCCACGAATCCGAAGCAACCGACGGAAATCGATTGGGACGCCTATCAGTACTATCAGGACGGAACCATCGTGGAATGGACGGGTGCGCCGAACTCCGAAACGCCACACTCCATCACCCAGATAGTGAAGAGCAGCGATGCCGCACAAACGACCTCCAATAGTGCAGCTTCCCCCTCGTCCGACGCGAGCGCACAAAGTTCAATGCCCGCCGCGTCCGCTGCAACGTATGGACTAGGCTGGACCACCGCTGACACTTGGGTGCTGACCGTATCCGTTGTGGCTATCTTGATATCCATCTTCGCCATCATCATGTCACTGCGCGGCGGCAGTAAGAAGTAAGACCGTTCGCGGATGCGCGGATGCCAGTGGGCCAATGACTCACTGGCATCACGTGTTGAAATTTATTTAGGCTCATCCGCAAAATCCAAGATTAGATCCGCAAAAATGGCCCCCATATCATGCAAGTTCCACGCCATCTGCACAGTTCAATACAGCCTGATACACCTGCCAAGCGGCGACCAAATCCTGAAACGGCAACCCCACAGCGGCAAACACCGTGATATCCGATGGATTCAAGCGCCCTTGCGCGCGCCCGCAGAGCACATCTGCCAATGTCATGCACGACATATTCCACGCGCTGCCACCGACCTCAAACGTGTTCAACGCTCCAACCTGCCGCGCCAGCCTCACATCGTCACAGACCAACCGCGCACTCGTAACCAGGTCCTCAGAAACTTCCACCTTTCCCGGCGCATCGGGCCCAAATGTAGAGATATGAACACCCGGTTGCACCATGTCCGGAAACAATATCGGCGCTTGCGCCCACGTGGCGGTGACGACAATATCCGCGTCGCGAACAGCTTCAGCTACCGATTCGGCCACAAAACAGGAAACACCCTCATTCAATCTCCGATGCCGATACGCGCCAGCCACTTCCCGCTGTACGTCATAAACCCGCACCTCATGAATATCGCGCACGTGCCGAAGGTAACGAAACTGCATTTCCCCCTGCACACCGGCACCGATAACAGCGACTTTGTGGGCATCGGGGCGGGCCAAACGTTGCGCAGCCACGGCACCTGCAGCAGCTGTGCGATGCGCTGTCAACAATGGAGAATCCAGCACAGCCAACAACCGACCTGACTCAGCCTCAAACAGCAAAATAGCCCCCTGAATCGCAGGTCTCCCGTAGCGCCCATTGTCAGGATATTTCGCGTGTACCTTCACCGTATACGCAGGAATATCGGCGACAGTCCCCGGCAATAACACCATCGCCGACGCATTGGTCGGCGCCCCTGGTACGTTCGAGAGTTCCACATGCACACGCCGGGGTGCCCTATCCATCTCTGCAGCTGTTTCGATATCCTCGAACTTCGGGGCCGAGGTTGTGAGGAAGGCGGATTGCATTGCAAAAATGAGCATTTTCTCATCCAAGTACAGGCTAACTTCCTCAGAACCTATCCACCTTGTCGCCATCTCGGCTACCTCCCAGTTTGAACGCACCATGCACGATGGGTGGCTAAATTACGGCAGCACATTACCTGCCGCGCGGTAAATTTCGTACCACTCTTCGCGAGTCAGATAGACATCACTTGCCTTGCAGCAATCTTTCAGGCGATTGACGTTTGTCGTACCCGTGACCGGTTGCATCCGTGCCGGATGTCGCAGAAGCCACGCGATGGCAATTGTCGTATTGGTCACTTCATATTTGTCTGCGATTTCGTTAATCTTCTGGTTCAACTCTGGAAATTTATCGTTATCCAGGAAGACGCCTTCGAAAAATCCGTATTGGAACGGCGACCAAGGCTGGACTGTGATATCGTGCAACCGACAATAATCGAGCACGCTGCCATCCCTATCAATCGCCGCGTCGTTCTCCATATTGACGTTGATGCCGTTGGAGATCATCGTCGCATTGGTGATGCTCAATTGCAGTTGATTGGCGACAATCGGCTGCTTGACCCACCTTTTGAGCAACTCAATCTGCATCGGCTTCTGATTGGACACGCCGAAGTGACGCACCTTGCCAGCGCGCTCCAGAATGTCGAATGCTTCCGCAACTTCTTCCGGTTCCACAAGGGCATCCGGCCGATGCAGCAACAAGACGTCGAGGTAATCCGTTTTCAAACGCTGGAGACTGCCATCGACCGCTTCCAGGATATGCTCCTTCGAAAAGTCGAACATCACCCCTGGACGAATACCGCATTTGGACTGGAGGATAATTTTCTCGCGAATATCGTCATTCATGTGGATAGCATCGGCAAATATCTCTTCGCAGGTGCCGTTGCCGTAGATGTCGGCGTGATCGAAAAAATTTGCCCCGGCCTCCAGCGCCGTCTGCACAAAACGCTCGGCCTCGGCCTTCTCAAGCGTATTAATCCGCATACACCCAACTGCGACGACTGGAACCTGAAGTGTGCTCAACCCTAATTGAATCGTACGCAAATCGAATCTCTCCTTTTTACTACCTTTGTACTACCCTAAATCGTTCGACAATTGCGTTTGTTCATCCTTCTGCGAAGAGACAGTATCCTAATCCTTCATCACTTGTCTCTTTCAAACACGCGATATGCACTCAATCCTCCGGCCGCCTCCCGCCAATGCGCAACACACGAAGTAGCGAGATGAACAACAGGAGGGCTCCGACGGCCATCCCGATGGATGCAATCCACGCCCCTGTCGCGCACAAACCAGACTTCCCAGCTGTATCGCCCCGTGCGGCGGCAATTAAGCCGAAGCACAAATTTGCGACAGTACCGAGGATGTAGAGTGCGATGGCCAACTGGGATAGTCGCGTTGGTACCATCGCGTCGATGGAAGGCGCTGTTCTCCGCTCCGGCCGCTGGCTAAAGCGGTATTCAAACCAAAGAAACGGGACGATTTTTTGGATCAATGAAAAGATGAGCAACAAGAGACCACCAAACAGGTATACGAAGGCACCATCGTCAATCCAATGACCGTGGCCAAAACCAACACCGAGCACTATCCACCCCTGTCCGACCACAAATCCGAAAAGGGCTGGCAGCGCGTCATACATCGGCCAGACAAGACGCTTTCCTCGTCGTGCCGCAAATATCCATGCGACATCCACGCTAAACGAACCGAGCCCCAGGATCATAAATACTGCACCCGCCACGTGACACACGTTTGCTACAGCGGGCACTGGTGCGAGCCAAATCCCGATCATCAAAAGGAGTGATCCACCGAGGTAAAGGCTGACAGTCCTCTGCAACGACGCGACGTATCCGTGACTGATCACAAACATGGGTAAGAGCTTGTACGACAAAATCATCACCATGGCGCCCCAAACCAAAAAACCACCCAATGCGACGTGCGTGAAGAAAAGTGACGATTCACCTACGCCAAACACTTGCAACAATCCGCAGATAAGCACCAACACAAGTGCGATAAGCGGAATGGGCAACCACTGATATACGACGGTCTTGTTGCCTGCGCGAACAAAACTGCGAACCAACAACGTACTGAACAACCCAAACGCCACAAACAAAGCGGATGCGCCCACCCCCACGAGTGGATAACTTGAGATAGAGAATCCGATAATCATCGTCACGACGCCGACAACGTGGGCAGGGAGATGCCATACGAGCACATGCCTTGATATCGGGGGAGCTCGGAACGCAATCGGTATAAATTGATATAGCACGCCGTACGCCGTGGTCAACATGGTGCCAAGGACGAATGCGTGTACGGTGGCAAGCGACATTGGAGAAAACGAACGACCTGCCATCCACTGTGGCGCCAGGTGCCCCAACGGCAACAGGGCGAGCACAGCAAATAACAGTCCCACTAGTAAATAGTAGACCGTCGGTGATAAATGTTTCTTTGTCGATGTAGCCAGCAAACGATTCCCCCCTGACCCAAACCAAGCTAGGCGCAGAACTTCTGCATTTTCCCATCACCCGTGCACCTTCTGAACATAACAACTTCGTTCAGCGGTGTAATGACCACTTTGGACTATTTGTCGGACCATTCTGTCTTGTTCCTGTTCACATCTCCAGTGAAACGCACAGGCTCCCGTACGATTTCTCCTCTTGCGCAGAAAAATGGATATGTTATCCTTTAGACATCAGATGACTAAATGACTGACTGTTTGAGAGTTAAAGTGGTCAATACCTCAACACAGCCATCATCAAGGAGGTTTCGCGATGTCGCTCCTCCCTGTCCAACAGGCGAAGACCTACGAGTTGGTGATTGAGCGAATCAAACAAGCCATCATCGATGGGACATTTCCACCCGGTAGTCGCTTGCCGTCCGTGAAATCGCTGTCAGAAACACTCGGTGTAGGCCAGGCGGCGGTACGCGAGGCGGTCAGTGCGCTGCGTGCGCTCCGTCTCGTCGAAGTGCGACAAGGCGATGGCACCTTTGTCGCGCCGCTTGACGCCAGTGAAATTGCGGGCAGCATTCAACAGCTGGAGGCAAGTGCACAACGCGACGTGCATGCCCTCTTAGAACTACGGATTTGGATTGAGACCGGTGCTTGCCAATATGCTGCTCTGCGCCGCACAGAACGGCACCTGGAGGAAATTCGCCAAATACTCAATCAGATGGAACGGGATTTAGGCAATGCGGAATTGGGTGAAGAGGCGGATTGGCGATTTCACTACGCCATCGCGAAGGCCTCGCAAAATCTCTACATGCAGACGTTGATGGACAGTATTGCCGAACGAATTCAATCTGCTCTATTGGCCAGTCGCTTGCAACTCTATCGCATTCCTGGTGAAGATAAACGACTCGTCGAACAGCACTACGCAATTTACGAGGCCATCAAAGACCAGGACCAAACGCGTGCCGTGAGCGCCATGCAACAACATTTGAACCATGTGAGCAAACAATTGCAAGGAGGGGATGGACTGTGAAAGTAAGCCTGTTTATCACCTGTCTGGTCGACAATATCTTTCCGAATGTCGGCGTGGCCATGACGCGCATTCTGCAGGCACATGGCTGCGATGTTCGCTTCTCCCCGGAGCAGACCTGCTGCGGCCAACCATCTTTCAACAGCGGTTACTGTGACGCATCGCGCGACGTCGCCTCAGCGCTCATCCGGGCCTTGCACGAGGCCGATGTCGTCGTCAGCCCGTCCGGATCTTGCGTCGGCATGATTCGGCACTACTACCCCGAGTTGTTCGCCGATAGCCCAAAGTGGCGTGAAATGGCCATCGACGTCGCGAACAAAACCTACGAGTTCTCGCAATTTATGGTCAATGTGCTGAAAGTCGACGACGTCGGCGCACGCTTCCCTCACGCGGTGACGTATCACCCGTCCTGTCATGGATCACGCTTGCTCGGCGTCAAAGACGAACCCCTACAGCTACTGCAGCACGTGCGCGACATCCAACTCATCGAATTGCCCTACGCGCGTGACTGTTGTGGATTCGGCGGCACGTTTGCGGTCAAGATGGGCGATATCTCTGGCGCGATGGTGGACGAAAAGGCCCAGCACGTCACAGAGACAGGCGCAGAGGTGCTAGTCGGCACCGACATGGGCTGCCTGATGAACATCGGCGGACGCCTGAGTCGCACAGGGCAGTCGACGCGCGTGATGCACTTGGCGGAACTGTTGTACGAAGGCATGCGAAACAGCAAGGAGGTCCTTGTATGACAAACGCAAGCGAAAGCTCGACAACCGTCCTTCAGCGCGCCGAAGTGGCGATGCAGGACGAATTTTTGCGCAAGGCTGTGCGCTTTACCACCGACAGGCTGCGCAACAAAAAGCAAACAGTCACTGCGTCATTCGGCAACTGGGAGGCATGGCGCGAGCGCGGCGAGGCCATCCGCGCGCACACCATCGCCAATCTCGATTTTTACCTCGGTCAATTTGCCGACAACCTAGAAAAACAGGGCGCCCACGTTCACTTCGCGCATGATGCCGCCGAAGCTGTAACCGCTGTCAGGCAAGTGGTCCGCGAGAAGGGCGCCAAGCAAATCGTCAAGTCGAAATCGATGGTGTCGGAGGAGATCCACATCAACCAGCACCTCGAAGAAGACGGTGTGCGCGTCATCGAGACAGACCTCGGCGAATACATCATTCAATTAGCGCATGAGGCCCCATCCCACATCATCATCCCGGCCATCCACAAAAATCGCGAACAAATCCGCGACTTGTTCGAGGCAGACAGCGCAAACAACCTGTCGACAGAGACCAGAGATCTCACCGCATTTGCCCGCCGCAGACTGCGAGAGGCGTTTCTCTCAGCCGACATCGGTATCACCGGTTGCAATTTTGGCATCGCTGAGACGGGATCGATGGTGTTGTTCACCAACGAAGGAAACGCCGACATGGTGATGAACATCCCAAAGACGCACATCGTCGTCATGGGCATGGAACGCATCCTTCCGACACTTTCAGACCTCGAGGTCATGGCACATCTCCTGCCCAAAAGCGCGACTGGTCAAAACGTCATCACCTACATGTCCATGATTACCGGCCCAAAGCGCTCGCTCGATCACGACGGCCCCACAGACCTCCACGTCATCATTCTCGACAACGGCCGATCCCGCCAACTCGGAGACGCCCAGTTCCAAGCCGTACTCCACTGCATTCGCTGCGGAGCTTGTCTAAACGTCTGCCCGGTTTATCGGCAAATCGGCGGTCACGCGTATGGCGCGGTCTACCCGGGTCCCATTGGCGCCGTCCTCTCGCCACTGCTCAACGGTGGCGAACAGTATAGCGACCTCCCCTACGCGTCCAGTCTCTGCGGAGCCTGCTACGAAGCCTGCCCTGTCCGCATACCGCTGCACGACATGCTCGTCCACGAGCGCCAGCGGCAAGTGCAAAACGGTCACGGCAAGCCCTTGGAACAACTGGCTATGAAGGGATATCGACAAATGTTCGCCAAACCTGGATGCTATCGGCTTGCCGTTCGAATGGCGCGCAGTTTCCAGGGCCCACTGGTGCGCAACGGCAAGATTCGTGCGCGCATCGGCCCTTTGGGCGGTTGGACGGCAACCCGGGATTTTCCTGCACTCGCCAAGCGATCATTTCGCGACCTCTGGCCGAATCTTCAAAACGGAGGCGATTCCGATGAATAAGACGACGTTTCTCTCCAACATTGCCAGCCGCCTCGGACGCACCACGACAGATTCGCCCAGTCCGCGTCAAATCGTCGGGGCGCCTGAGTTTTGGATCCATCGACAGAAATCTGAAGGCGAACGCGTTGCGCTGTTCCGCGAACAGTTCGAAGCCCTCGGCGGGGAATTTGAACAGTTCAGCACAGAAGCCGCACTATCCGCTCGCCTCGCCGAATTACTCGACGACTTGGCACCGCAGCAGATTGGCGCTTGGGGACCTCACGCGGCGTGGCCCGTCAACGTCGAGGATATTTTGACGTCATACCACGCCCTGCGCTGGACGCCCGGCATGACGCCGCACGCGTTCGCGAACGTCCAAGCGAGTGTGACCGGTTGCGCCTATGCTATCGCCGATACCGGCAGCATCGTCATGACGAGTGGACCGGAACAAGGGCGAAGTGTCCACGTCATGCCACTCGTCCACATTGTCCTCATGCGCGCGCACCAAATTCGCCTGCGCCTCGGCGAAGTCTTCGACGAAGTCAAATCCGGCTTACGCGCTAGTGAAGGCAGTGACGAGTTGCCCGCGTCAGTGCACTTCGTGAGTGGCCCCAGCCGGTCTTCGGATATTGAAAATGACCAGAGCATCGGCGTCCACGGACCCGCGCGCGTGATTGTGCTGCTGCTGGAGTAGCGTGGGGGCGCCCGGGGAGCGTGGGCGGGCGCGGCCGCCGGATCGGCTGTGGCGGGGCGCCGGGGAGCGTGCGGGCGCCGGCCGCCGGATCGGCTGTGCGAGGCGCCGGGGAGCGTGCGGGCGCGGCCGCCGGATCGGCTGTGCGAGGCGTCGGGGAGCGTGCGGGCGCGGGCATTAAGACACGATATCTGCGCTATTTTCGACTTTTCGGTCGGATCGGCGACGAAATGGATCTGAAATCACGAGCGTTGCCTGAAACTCGTCTGCAATGTCAAGCGTGGCTACTAACGCCGGAATCTGGATTCTGTAGAAATATCCCATCTTTTCAGCTTCTTCACAAGCGTAGAGTGGTCTAGTCCAAGAACCTCTGCGGCCTTCCGAATCGACGAGTAGTTATTCAAAGTTTCCGCCACAATCCGACGTTCGTATTTCTCGAGTTGTTGTTTTATTGTCAGCACACGGTGTTGACTAGGCTTGCTCTGAACATGAAACGGAAGATGATCCGGATCAATTACCAGCGAGGGTACGGACACAATGAGATTTTCCATGAGATTTTTCAACTCGCGAACGTTTCCAGGCCAATTGTATTGGCAAAGGACGGTGCGCGTATCTTCACGTAACCGTTTTTCTATGCGATAGCGAGTACAATAGAAATGAAAGTAGTAGTCAATAAGGGCGTCTACATCCTCAGGTCGCTCGCTAAGGGGCGGAATGTGAAACTCCACGACCTGCAAACGGTAGTATAAGTCTTCACGGAATTTCCTCTGTTCGACGAGTGCGCGGAGATCTTGGTTCGTGGCAGATATTACCCGAATATCTACCTTTCTGGATTTCACCCCCCCGACGCGAAAGATCTCCAAGTCCTGTAACACACGGAGTAACTTCACCTGTATAGATAACGGCATCTCCCCAATTTCATCCAGCAGGATGGTTCCCCCATCTGCCAATTCAAATAAACCGACTTTCCCTTCACGACGTGCCCCGGTAAAAGATCCGGGCTCATAACCAAACAACTCAGACTCCAGAAGTGCTTCAGGGATGGCCGCACAGTTCACCTTGACAAATGGTTTCTGGCTGCGGGCACTCAGTTCGTGAATCAGGTTTGCAATCACTTCTTTTCCAACTCCGGATGGTCCAGATAACAGGACACTCGTCGGATAAAGGGCAATCTGTTTCACCTTTTCAA
Organism: Alicyclobacillus acidoterrestris; assembly: GCF_022674245.1. GTDB lineage: Bacteria > Bacillota > Bacilli > Alicyclobacillales > Alicyclobacillaceae > Alicyclobacillus > Alicyclobacillus acidoterrestris. The sequence continues at coordinate 1,109,966 of NZ_CP080467.1, read as the reverse complement.
CGATGGCCTTCATATGACGGCTCTCCATGATCACGCTTGTTCCGTTTCCGTTGACATTGAAGTGGTATTGGTGCTTGTTGAGTGCTGATAGCCCCCTTACTTTTTCCAATTCCGCTGTCACATGGTTCAAACTCGTAATATCCCGAACACTCGTCACGATAAAGCGAATGTTTCCGCTTTTATCAAACACGGGATTTCCCGTGACAATGACTTCTTTACCGCTCTTGAGGGTTTGGATTAGTGACATTGGCTGCCGAGACTCCAGAATCAACAATGTAACAGACTGATTAATGTAACCGGTCTCAATCAATTCAGCCATATGCTTGCCAATCAGGTTTTGCCGATGGGTTCCTGAAAGTGCCTCATAAGCTGAATTGACCAACAAAGTGAAACCTTGACCATCTGCCACATAGACTCCATCGGGAAGCCATTCAATAATTTCAGACAATCGTTCCTGCAATACCTCGTCCATCTGTTCCACAGCTACCCCCCACCGAGTGGTGATATATTTCACCATTAGGTGAACTATATCACCACTTAAAACCGTTGAAAATCACTGAGAACCGAAAATAGTGGTGAATCAATTCACCAATCGGTCTATATACAACGGACGTCCTTCGCGATATAGCGGCGCATTCGATGTTGGCACGGTTCTTGCTAGTACTATTGGCAGCAACACAACAAGTACCAAAGGGGAGATGTGACATGACGAATATTGCGAAAGCGCAACCAAAGTTATACGTAATGGACAACGGTCGTATGCGAATGGATAAAAACTGGATGATTGCAATGCACAACCCTGCAACGATTGCAAATCCCAATGCGCCAACCGAGTTTATCGAGTTCCCTATTTACACTGTACTGATTGACCACCCAGAGGGGAAAATTCTATTTGATACATCCTGCAATCCGGATTCCATGGGGGCTCAGGGCCGATGGGGTGAAGCGACTCAGTCCATGTTCCCTTGGACGGCAAGCGAAGAATGTTATTTACACAATCGACTCGAGCAACTAAAAGTCCGCCCAGAGGATATCAAGTTTGTCATTGCATCTCACCTCCATCTCGATCACGCTGGTTGTCTTGAGATGTTCACGAATGCCACCATTATTGTTCACGAGGATGAATTTAGTGGGGCCTTGCAAACCTATGCCCGAAATCAAACGGAAGGCGCCTATATTTGGGGCGATATTGATGCTTGGATCAAAAACAACTTGAATTGGCGAACCATCAAGAGAGATGAAGATAACATTGTTCTTGCAGAAGGAATCAAAATTTTAAACTTCGGCAGCGGTCATGCATGGGGCATGCTGGGACTTCATGTTCAGCTTCCCGAAAAAGGTGGTATCATTTTAGCCTCTGATGCAGTGTATAGTGCGGAAAGTTATGGTCCCCCCATTAAACCACCTGGCATCATTTATGATTCATTAGGCTTTGTGCGTTCAGTAGAAAAGATCAAACGAATTGCAAAAGAGACGAATTCCGAAGTGTGGTTCGGACACGATTCGGAACAGTTTAAAAGGTTCCGGAAGTCAACCGAGGGGTACTACGAATAAGACGCCCCGCCAGTCGCAAGAGAAAATTACTTAAATTTATGAAGAACAACGGGAGATGGGAAAATGAAAATTCGAGCTGCCGTATTACATGACATGGAACTGCCGAAACCTTACGCAGAAAGCAAACCTTTAAAAATAGAAACAGTAGAATTAGATCCACCACAGTATGGCGAGGTATTGTTAAAGATTAAGGCTGCGGGACTCTGCCACTCGGACCTCTCGGTCATAAATGGCAGCCGCCCCCGCCCAATGCCAATGGCACTTGGTCATGAAGCTGCGGGCGAGGTCGTGGAAGTGGGTGAAGGTGTAACCGATCTCAAGCCGGGAGATCATGTTGTGTGCTCCTTTGTTCCGAGTTGCGGCCATTGTCTTCCGTGTCAAGAAGGACGTCCAGCCTTATGTGAACCCGGAGCGGCGGTGAACAACGAAGGTACATTGCTCAGTGGTGAAAGGCGATTGCACCTGAATGATGCAGTTATCCACCACCACCTGGGTGTTTCAGGGTTTGCGGAGTACGCCGTCGTTGCGAGAAATTCTCTAGTTAAGGTCGATCCCGAGATTCCATTCGATAAGGTTGCGATTTTTGGGTGCGCAGTGATGACGGGGGTTGGAGCCGTCGTCAATACGGCACGCATACAGTACGGAAGCACCGTGGCAGTTGTCGGTTTGGGGGGCGTAGGTCTCAGTGCACTGTTAGGTGCAATTGGGGCTGGCGCCAGCCGAGTTATAGCTGTAGACATTAATCCTGGAAAATTAGAATTCGCTAAAGAATTAGGTGCGACAGATACGTTTGACTCCAGAAACTCAGATGTGATTTCACTCGTTCGCTCGGCCACTCATGGTGGCGTAGATTATGCGTTTGAAACGGCAGGTGCAGTACCCGCGATGGAAGTGGCGTATGGTATTACGCGACGAGGCGGGACAACTGTCACGACAGGACTTCCACACCCGACCCATCAATTTTCTTTTCCCCAAGTTTCATTGACGGCAGAAGAACGAACCATCAAAGGCTCGTATGTTGGCAGTTGTGTTCCAGCCAGAGACATTCCTCGCTTTATCGAACTGTATAAACAGGGTCGCTTACCCGTTGAACGTCTGTTAACTGACAAGATTAGCTTAGAACAAATCAATGAAGGGTTCGATCGTTTGGCACGCGGTGAAGCTTCGAGAATCGTTGTGACCCTATAAATGATGATCGCGAGGTGTTGACGGATTGGATAAAAAATATCAGTTGTTTATTGGCGGAGAGTGGAGGGATTCCGTTTCGAACCGGTGGTTTGACGTTGTGAATCCGGCCACGGAAGAAATTATCGCACAAGTTCCGAACGCTGTGGCAGATGACATGCTTTCTGCCATCAACATAGCGGATAGCGTACAACAGGAATGGGCGAACACGCTTGCTTCCGACCGTGCGCGAATTCTACAGAAGGCTGCATCAATGATGCATACGCAGGTCGAAGAACTTGCACGCATCATGACGATTGAGGAAGGGAAACCCTTGGCCGAATCAAGGGGGGAAATTGCATACGCAGCCTCTTTCCTGGAATGGTTTGCCGAGGAAGGAAAACGTGTCTATGGTGATGTGATTCCATCCAGCTCTGCGACCAAACGCATTATGGTTTTGAAACGTCCTGTGGGAATTACGGCAGCCATTACCCCTTGGAATTTCCCGGCTGCGATGATTACACGGAAACTGGGTCCAGCTTTAGCCGCTGGATGCACAATGATTATTAAACCCTCAGAATTGACACCGCTGTCTGCCTTGGAAATCGCAAGAATTTTTGAGAAGGCAGGCCTTCCCAAAGGCGTATTGTCCGTCGTAGTCGGGACTGATGCACCTGCGTTAGGTGCAGCATTAATGGATGATTTCCGCGTTCGCAAAATTTCATTCACAGGTTCTACTGAGGTCGGGAAAATCTTAATGCGGCAAGCAGCGGATACCATGAAACGTGTATCGTTTGAATTAGGCGGGCATGCACCGTTGATTGTGTTTAATGATGCCGATCTCGATGTGGCCGTTCAAAATGCGGTCCTGTGCAAGATGCGTGGCATGGGTGAAACATGCGTGTCAGCAAATCGTATCTACGTTCAACGCGAAATTGCAAAACCGTTCGTGGACAAATTGGTTAATCGGATTAGTCAGATGAAAATGGGTAATGGGATTGAAGAAGGCATCACAGTAGGCCCATTGATTGAGCCCGCGGCGGTGGAAAAAGTGGAGCGACACGTCAAAGATGCACAAAAACATGGTGCCTCTGTGCTACTTGGTGGGAGTCCATCAACCAACTCTAAAGGTTATTTCTATCCACCAACGGTCATAACCGATGTAAACGAAGAGATGCTTGTAATGCAAGAAGAGACCTTTGGTCCCGTTGCAGCAATTGCAGAATTCGAATCAGAAGAAGAAGTGATTGCTCGGGCCAATAACAGTCGGTACGGGTTGGCCGCCTACTTCTTCACACGTGACGTCGGAAGAGTGCTTCGACTCGCCGAACAGCTCGAATATGGAATTATTGGTGCCAACGATGGCCTTCCATCCACAGCACAGGCTCCGTTCGGTGGTGTAAAAGAGTCTGGATTAGGACGCGAGGGCAGTAAGTACGGTATTGAGGAATACCTGGACATCAAATACGTGTCGATAGGCCTGTAGAAAATCCTTCTTACACAAGTGCATGTATACATCTATACAGTGCCCGTCAAAGGCCAAAAGCCCACGATTCGTGCAGTGTTCATATCTTATTTCCTGTGCGCACACACGCGATGGCCTGGGGCCTCCCCCAGGCCGCCACGGCCCTGTGCGCGCGGATTGCGCAATACCTCAGGAATAAAAGCCGGGTTCCGGCGTTTGTCCCGTGAGAAACCAATTGCCCACATTGCGCAGCTTAAATTCCGCGGGGTTGTGGAGCGTGTGCGTACGCACGTTCCGCCAAAATCGGTCGAATCCGAAGCGGGCACTTGTCGACCGCGCCCCCATCACTTCAAAGATGCGCGACGTGATATCCAACGCCACGTTCCCCGCGTGCACATTCGCGGCAGCGACGAGAACCGCGCATTCGCCGCGCTCTTCCGCTGTCAATGCGCTACCTTTTTCCCAAGTTGCATCCAAGTGTGCGGCCGCCTTCTCGACAAAGCTCAGTGCCGACTGATACGCTGCCCACATTTCGCCATATCGACTCAATGTGGACGGTTCTTCGGTGGCGTGCGAGACGCCGGATCGATACCAGGCCCTCGAATACGTCGACGTATATTCCTTTGCCGCCTCCAGGGCGCCCCTGGCACTGCCCGCAAACACACTAGCGAGAATGCTCTGGGACAAAATCGGAGTCAGCGTCGAAAACACATTGTCCACCTCATAAGGGCGAACGAGGATTTCCGAATCGTATAGTCTTACGTCGTGGTAGGACACCGTGCCACTTCCGGTCTGCCGTTGTCCGATGCAGTCCCAATCATCATGCACCTGGACGCCTGGACGATTGGTAGGAACCATCCCTTTATAAAGCTCCCCAGTCTCCTTGTCCTTCCACGACAGCAGAAGGATATCTGAATCTGGCGACCCAGAACTAAACGACTTCTGTCCATTCACAATGACGCCATCGTCCGTTCGTTCACCAAGCGTGCGGTCGTCGAGCGGATTGACAGAGTTTCCCCAGAAGTAATTATGCTTGGCTGTTTCTTCGTAGTAATGCCGTTTTTGATCCGGCGTTCCAGCTAGATGTACCGCCGACAGGCTCAAAAAGTGATACCCATATAGATGCCCCAAGGCAGCATCCGTGCGGGCAAATTCCCGAATCACGCGCAGTACCGCTGACCACGGCATCCCGTCCCCGCCATATTCGGTAGGAATCAGCAGTTTTAATAATCCACTTTCGCGAATCCAATCGCGCTGTTGCTTCGGCGTTCCTCCTTTTTTGTCGCGCTCTGCCGCATCCGTCTGAAACCGTTCTGCGAGCGCAATCGCTGTCTGAAGATAGCTCGCTTCCTGACTGACCGATGATGTACCCACGAAATCTCCTCCTAAGATTCATCCTGTTGTCCTCGTTTTGGTTCATGGACGAGATCTACCAAAGCAAAATCGTCACTGCATAAACGACCCCTACCCACAAAAAAGGTACAATGGTATAGCCCATAATCTGGCGGACATTGAGGCGAGCCAGCGTTAGGATTGGTACCAACCAAAACGGCTGTACAAGGTCGTTCCACGAACAGCCCATCTGTACCGCCATGCTCGTTTTCGCCAAGTTCGCGCCTACTTGCTTCGCCGCCTGAATCATGAAGGGCCCCTGAATTGCCCAATGCCCCCCGGAGGACGGAGCAAAAAAGTTAATCAAAAATGAGCTTAAGAACCCATAGAAGGGAAGGGTGTGTACAGTAGAGATACCAACCATCCATTTCGAAACCGCAACGGCAAGCCCGGAACTCTTCATCATCCCCATGATCCCGGCGTAAAACGGAAACTGCAGCACAATGCCGCCAATACTTTGCACACCGTTCGCTACTGCGCGAACATACGCGGTCGGCGTACCGTGAAACAACAGTCCCAAAAACAAGAAGATGGCGTTCAACGTGTTGATGTCGAGCGAACCGCCAGAATAAAAGTGATAGGCGAGATAGCTGCCGCCCATCATCGCTATCAGCACATTCAAAATCCACATTCTCTCTAGCTTTTGTGCAGGTGTCCTCGGATGTTCCGTGGTTGGTTCCGAAACACGCGCATCCCATGTCGCTGGATTCACATCAATCACATGGGCAGGATTCGGGTGAATCCACATATTGAGGATGGGCAAGGTCACCAGCAAAATCACGACATCTACCAGCACCGCCGGCAAGAAAATTGTATGGTTGAGCGAAATCAAACCGCCAATCGATGTTGCAAACGGATTTCCCGCGGTAGCAATCGTAATGGGAATCGTCGCTGAAATACCGAGTCCGTAAATTACCCAACCGGAATAGGCACTAGCAATTAACAGTGGATAGTGTATTCCGCGAATACGTTTCGCCAATTGCTGCGCCATCAAAGTACCTGCTATCAAGCCAAATCCCCAACTGATATACGAAGCGATACCAGCGACAAGAGTCGTGCAAACAATGGCTCCACGAGGACCGTGAACCTTCGTGGCTACCCAGTCTAAAGACTTGGCAATGGGTCTGGAAACAGCTAATGCGTAGCCAGTCACAACCACGAGGGCCACCTGCATGGAGAATTCTAAGAAATCCCAGAAACCTGTCGACCAGTCATCAATCATGCTCGGCAGACTCTGGTGGACCACCGTCACACCAAGTATCAACATCAGGAACGTCAGCAGTATCACGAGTACAAATGGATCCGGCAAATATCTCCCCATCAACGCCGCAAAGAATTCGGTGATTCTCTGCAATCCATTTGCTCTGACGGAGACTGGCGCATCGGCATGCAATAAAACGGGCTCCTTGTCCACAAACACTCCCCTCCCGTATCAATCCTCTCGGATGATTCCAACGTCAAGCGCCAAGGTGTGACGCCCCCGCTTGTATCTGCCCGCGATATTGCCGAGCGGGATGAGTGTCTGGCAGATAACGCCGGCCATCATACAAATTGCCACGCAGCGTGTCTGCGACGTAGTCGCTTTGCACCAATCCCCTACGCTGCAACGTCGGCACGACGAGATCGACAAAATCCACATAGGTGCCTGGGGTCACCGCATATGCAATGTTAAAGCCATCCACATCCGCCTCTGCTACCCAAGCTTCCATCGTATCCGCAACCTTGTCTGGCGTGCCTACGAATACGGGTCCTCTACCGCCAATTCCGATAAATTTGGCAATTTCGTCAACCGTCCACTGCTTATCGGGATCCATCGTTGTAAAGGCCTCGATAGCCGAGTGAATGGCCTCATTCTGCACATACTTCAATGGCTCGTCGAGTTCGTATTGAGACAAATCAATGCCGCTCCAACCGCCATACAAAGCCAATGCGCCGCTCGTACTGGCGTGCCTGACATAATCGAGATACTTTTCCTCCGCCTCCGCCTGTGTTCGACCAACTATCGGCGTAAACATAGAGAAGACGCGGATTTCATTTGGATCTCGACCAATCTTCGCGGCTTCTTCACGCAATGCCCGAACATAGGTTTTCGCAATCGCGACGGTGGGCGCTATGATAAACACGCATTCAGCGTGTCTTGCTGCGAATGCGCGTCCACGGGTCGACGAGCCAGCCTGATACAACACGGGCGTCCGCTGCGGAGAAGGTTCGCACAGATGGATTCCCGGTACGCTGAAATACCTGCCGCGATGCCCGATATCGTGCACCTTACTTGGGTTTGCATAGATCTTTTGCTGCCTATCGAGGACGACTGCATCGTCCTCCCAACTCGCCTCCCACAGCTTGTAGCAGACCTCCAAATACTCTTCGGCGATGTCGTAGCGTTCGTCGTGGCTCACCTGCTTGACGAGCCCCATGTTTCGCGCTGCACTATCCAAGTAAGACGTGACAATATTCCATCCTACTCTCCCTTTTGTCAGGTGATCTAATGTCGACATGCGGCGCGCGAATACATACGGCGGTTCATAACTCACCGACGCGGTGACGCCAAACCCTAAATGTTTCGTCACTTGAGCCATGACAGGGACCACGAGCATGGGGTCATTCACTGGAATCTGCGCCGCATTTCGAACGGCTGCATCACGCGACCCTTCGAACACGTCATAGACGCCCAACACGTCCGCTAAAAACACGGCGTCAAACCGTCCGCGCTCCAACGTGCGAGCTAAGTCTGCCCAGTACTCGATATCCGTGTAGCGATGGCTTTCATCTTCGGGGTGCGTCCAGAGACCTGGCGACTGATGACCTACACAGTTCATCACAAATGCGTTGAGGTAAATCCGTCCATGCTTCATGTCCACGTTCGCTCCTTGTCATCTCCAAAAGTCAACCTTTGTCCGACAGCAGCGCAGAATGACACGCGCATTTCAACCCTGACGGATGATCTCCCACACCGGCTTCGTCAGGCGTTCCTTATCCGCCTGCGCGTACTGATTTGCGTACATTCGCACCGGATCGCCCGCGTAATACCGCTCGTATAACTGATGTCGCGCACCCAATTGGCTACCAATCAGGTCCCAGCCCAACTGGAACAATCTGATTTTCACGTCCGCAGAAACATTCGCGCCAGCAAAGTACTTCTCAATAAGCCGCGACACGGCATCTGCATAGGGCGCCTGGCCGGAGGGAACCTGCATAAAGCCGCCCGCTCCGACTTGCTGGAGAATTTCAATTGCCCGCGGGTAATATCGACTATTTAAATTACGTGCGGTGTCCAAAAAGCGAATTTCTGGAATTTGATTCCCGAATTCGTCCACACGACCGTTCACCTCTGACGCAACCACCAACGCCTCCAGCGCGTCCACCTGTGTCAACAGTTCTCCGAGTTTCTCTTGAACGTGCAAAAAACCATTCACTCCAATCGATTCCGCAATCGCACAGGCGACCCCGGCGACGAACTGAAGCTTGGCAAGGGCCCGGACGACCGTCTGATGATAAGCCAAAGCATTGGCAGAGGTATGCTGGCGCAACCGCCAAACCGCTTCTGGATTTCCCTTCAGTAACACACGTTCCCACGGCACCAAGACATCATCAAAAATGAGCACCGCATCCATCTCGTCATACTGAGCGGAGAGCGGATGCTGTTCATCATCTTGTGTAGCAAACGACTCCCGACAGATGATATGCAGTCCTGGCAGGTTTGCTGGCACAATCAAAGCGTGGGCATATTCCGGGTGTTCTGCGTCCACGTGGTGAAAGGGAAAAACCAAGAAATCATGCGTGTAGGGCGCCGCAGTCGCAATCATCTTGGCTCCACGGATCACGACACCTTCCGAATTTTCCGATATAACACGGAGAACCGCATCGGGATTCTGAAGATCAATGCGCTTCGCACGATTGATTTGCGGGTCTAGCAGTGCGGTGGTGAGAAAGCGGTCATGATCCCGCGCAAACTCATAATAACGGGTGATTTTGTCAGCAAAGTGCGGATCGTCAAATTCAAAGGCTGACCGCACTGCATACCAACCGGTCACCATCGACCTCGCATAATCTGACAATCGACTCATCACGCCGTGTGTCTGCTCTGCCCAATAACGAAACGCTGTCCGACGGCGCACCAAATCTTCGGGCGTTCTTGGCACTAAAAACGCATTGTGTGCATACTGGCCGGTGCGAGGGCTCACAAAGCCTATCTGGTCTTGTACCCCCTTCTCATCCAGGCTATCGAACAGCCGGGCGATGGTGGCAAGTGTCCCGGAAAAAGAAGGATGCTTCGTAACATCCGGAACGAGTTTGCCGTCCAGCCAAACCGTTCGACCATCGTTCAAACTGTGTAAAAATCGGTCTCCTCGATTCATAACGGTCCAAATCTCCCCCAACGCCTTCACATGTGCCGTAGATGCGTTCAGTATATGTGTGGTCCGTTTGCCGCTCAATAAAATACGAAGAATTCCGAGGTTTTTAGTTGTTATTTGATATGACATGATAATCAGTGCACGGGGAAGTATCGAGGAGAGGCACATACAAAAAAACCCGCATTCGCGGGGTGTCAGATCATCCTACGTCAAACCAAGAAGTCTAGCGATTTATCCTACACGACCGGCGGGCGGACAAATGTGATTGGAACACAGTCCCCCACCTCGACCACATCCGTTGGCGAAAGATTCACTTCCATGACTTCGTCCATCTCCTCGCCTTTGGCACCGTGAAATTGAATCCGTGCCCGACGACGCCCCTCGTGCCAAACCATGTCACAAATTCGTGCATCCACGCATATTCCAATGTCCGTGTGGCAGCCAAGAACAGCCCTGTCCGGGTGCAGCGCGTACGTTTGTCCGTCACACGCCTGCAAGCATGCGACGTATCCCAACAACTGCGCGGCGCGCCAGGACGACGGCGATTCCATCAATTCGTTCGGGGAGCCCACTTGTAAAATCGCACCTTTATCAATCAACGCAATCTGATCCGCCATCCGCTGTGCTTCCGTCAACTGATGTGTGACGAGGACAATCGTCATCGGGAACTGTTGATGCACATGGAGCACAAGGTTTTGCAGCGCGCGCCGTGCGATGGCATCCAACGCGGAGAACGGCTCGTCCAAGAGCAGCACACGCGGCTTCGTGGCGAGCGCCCGCGCGAGCGCAACACGCTGTGTCAAACCACCCGAAAGTTGCGAAGGACGGGCAGAGAGATAATTCTCCAATTCGAGGAATGCAATGATGTCATCGATGTGGGCATCACGCTGTCCACGCACACCATAAAGGATATTTTGTTCCACAGTCAGATGGGGAAACAGGCGCGCCGACTGCTCCATATAGCCGACGCCTCGCTGCCACGGAGGGGAGAACACGCTTGCCTTGCTCGTCGTGTCCGTAAGGACATTTCCGTCAATCGCTAAATACGCCTTGTCGTAGCCAGTCTCAAATCCAGCAATGAACGACAAAATGCTAGATTTTCCGGCAGCCGAAGGGCCGAATAAACAAAACACGACGCCCTTTTCTATCATCAAATCGACTGAGACAGAAAACGACTTTCTAGGCAACTGTAGACTCAATTCAAGCATGTCGAATACGCCTCCAGAGAATCATGGCCAACGGCAGTGGGAGCGCTGTGACGAGCAGCAACAGCGCGAGTTGCAACGCAGTGGGCAACCCTTGTTCCTCGAGCGCCACCCAAATGCTCACGGGCAACGTGTGTGGATTGTAGGCCACCACCATGACAGCCCCATATGCGCCAATGGCGCGAGCGAACGCCATCGTAACCCCAACAGCCAGTCCAGGAAGCGCCAGTGGAAGCGTGATTCTGCGAAACGTTTGGAGCGGCGGTACCCCAAGCGAGTACGACGTCAATTCAAACCGCGCATCGACTTGAGAAAACGCCCCCTGAGCGGAAAAAACATAATACGGTATGGCCTCGTAAATCTGTGCAATGACGACAGCCAACAGGGAATTGGAAGCCGAAATGTGCCAGTGTGAAAGCACTTGTCCGATGAAACTATACGGACCATATGCGTAAATTAACAAAAGCCCAATGACGAGGGGCGGCATCAACAGTGGGATAACCATGATATACTCAATGGTTCTCCACAGTCGAGACCGCCCACGGGCGAGCAGCCAACCCAGTGGCGTGCCAAAGACGACAACCACTGCCATCGCGATCATTGTCGCCTCTAGCGACGTGACAAAGGGTTGACCCCCCGGCCCCCGCCACACCTGCCCCAATGTACGCCAAGACACGTGGAATACGAGCGCCAGTACGGGCAGCAGTAAGAAGCCCGTACATAAAAACGCGATGAAAATAAGTCCGTACTTAAGAAGTCTCATGCCTAGATACTACTGCTTAGAGATTTCCTGCTCAATAGCCGCTGGAATGTCGGATTTCGAACCCCAGACCTTAAACGGCGTCAACGTGTATCCCATTTGTTTATAAATTTGTTGTCCTTGCTTCGACAGCGTAAGTTTCGCGAACGCAGTCCCTGCATCTGGATCAGGCGTGCCCTCAATCGTCGTAATATAGACTTCAATTGGAGAACCGGTGACCGTTTGACCGTTCGACAGTTTCAAACTTTCCGTTGCGTAAATTTTGGCGTCCGCCGGATTACCTAAATTGATGGTGTCTGGCAATTTGATATAGGGAAGGTGCTGTTGAATCGCCTCTGGCAAATATGCGCTAGACGCATCCATCTGGCCTGCCTGCAGCCGAGAGAGAATATCCGTCTCGTTGTACACTTGCGACGAATTGTCCAAGGAACCGAGAATTTTATCGGCCGTTCCTGCAGGGAGATGAAGTTCCTTTTCTGCCAGATGCGTCATCATGACAAAATATTGCCCTTGTGGATCAGTATTCGGATCCGTCCGACCTAAATGAAAATCAGGTTTCTCCATGAGCGTAAAAAGATCTGAGATCGGCTTTTTGCCATCGGCAATCGCCTCGAGTTGACTCGCATAAGGAGACTTCTTGGAATATGCGATGACGAGCGGCGAACTCGCGAAACCAACGGCCCAGTCCGTAAACTTGGAGCCCAGGGACGCAATGGGAGCCGTACCGATACTTTCAAAGACGTTCGGCGTAATTTGACCTGATTTAATCAAATTGGCTACCGCATCTGCGCCATTGCCATACCCTTCGTAAGACATCCCCGTCTGTTTCTCAAACAGGGGTCCCACGTGGCTGTCGTTGGTGAGCTGTAACGATCCGGCATAAGCCACATCAGCCTTACCGGATGCTTTGGTCGTCGACGCTGAGGTGTTGCTCGTCGCAGTGTTTGTCGCACTATTGGTGCTGGTATTGTTCTCGTCCGTGCCACAGCCAACCATCGCGGCACATGCGAGCAACCCAATTCCTGAGGCGAGCAACCGTTTATGTACTGGCAAGTATTTCATCTGTACGAAATCCTTCTTTCGATATGAATTGACGCGAACCCCAAGGTTCTCACGTCTCATAGACCGAATTCCGTTCACCCGTGTATGCCATCGTGAACAGTTTCAAGAACACCGGTACGGTTCGTGTCGTAGGGGCCGAAACGTGCCAAATCCCATCGGAAAATATCCGAAGACAGACAATCTAGCACGCGCTGCACACCGCTTTGTTCCATGAGCCTTGTTGGAATCCACAAATCACAACACTCTTCTTGAATCGGTATAAAATCCAGATGCATCGCACTCGCGATACCGGCTATCGCAATCCCTACATCCGCTGCACCAGACTCAATGGCCATGCCAACCTGCATGTGTCCAGCGACTGTCCACGAGTATTGCGCGACCGCTTGCGGCTGAACTCCGGCTTCCTGTAATCTTTCATCCAACAGCGTTCGAGCGCCCGCGCCGATAGGACGGTTCACAAGGCGGGTTTTTCCGGATGCTAAATCGGACGCATCTGTAAAACCACACGGATTCCCTCGCTTGACAACCCATCCAAGCTCCCAATCCGCAAGATGAACGCGATGATACGACCTCACGTCGTCCAACGGCGCCAGCAGCGATGCTTTCATCCGAGACGGTTGGTGGATCGCAGCAATTTGAATGGCCCCACCAGCTAACAACTTTGTCGCTTTTGCATTGTCCGCGTTCAGCCAATACACCGGACAATCGCGATTCGAGTCGAACACGTAGTTGGCAAGGAGGCCAAGCGCCGGGTCACATCCAGAGACAATCGTCCATGGACGGCTCTGCTCGGTGTCAAACTGCTCTAGCTCTACCTGATCTTTCCCCAATCGTTTCGCCACGATATGCGACTCGGTGGCCAACGGAATGCGCTGCCCAAGTTCGAACACTGCACGATGCGCGACGCGTCGTCCATCAATCTCCGTGACGACGACACGGTCACCAGCTTCCAGTTCTTCATCGCCCACAAACGAACGATTATCCGGTTCTTCAGGGCGTTCACGAAAGATGTCTTCGACGCGCACGCCGAATACACGTGCCAGCCGTAGCGCAACCAATGTACTTGGAATCGCCGTCCCTGATTCAATCGCTTGAATCGTCTGGCGAGAGACCTGAATCGCAGATGCCAATTGTGCCTGCGACATATGCGCACGATTTCGCAATGCGCGCAGTTGGTTCTCCAGCATGGATTTCGCCTCCCGTCCTGACGATTGTAATGTTTAGTTGTCTATGATGTCAATTATACTTGTCAAACCCAATCGGCTTGTCCCGAACTCTCAGATTTCGTACAGGCAAAATAAAAACACCCGCAGAAGCGAGCGTTTAATCATCGTCACCTTGAAGGGGCTTATTCAACTCGACGACATCCATTCCGTCCCCTGTAATTCGTATACACCAAACTTCTCCACGCCAAATACGAATGTACTCTTTATCCTCGAGATACAAATAGTGCATATAGTCCGTACCCGATAACTCGCGCGGATTCACAAATAATCCCCGCTTGTTGGCCACGTAATGCGTGTCATACACATACCTTAAGAGCTCGCGCCGCCGTTCAACCCGCAAATTGACTCTTTTGTCGCACATAGTCCCCCTCCCTAACCAAACCATATGCAGACAAACGCGGATTGCCTCGTACGGTCGCCTATAGCGGATTCGATGTCGCCTTGAAAAGGATGCTTGGGAACAACAACGCCCCACCATCATCCAACATCTACTAAATCACCCCATAAAAATGGCCATCCCGCTTCGCCTTTTCATAGTAATAGGTCCAACTCTTCTTAATGTTCTTCTGCGTCCAAAGGGATTTTCCGATTCTCTCTATCTCGTCATCGGCCAACCTCGTTCCAGGTGTCAGAAGTTGGGCAAATACTTGACGCTGCGCATTGATTTCCAAGTACTTCGCGGCCACGAGCACTTCCTCCAATGTGCTTCCGGTGACAATCGCACCGTGTGCCCGAAGGATGAGTACTTTTTGATTGCCGAGACACGCTGCCACTTCTCGCCCTCGTGCGGCCGTACTAATGGAATCGGGCATAGAATATACCGGGATATCTTTGCCTAGGCCGCAAGCCACCGAACTGACTGGGACAATTTTTACCCCAGCCACACTCAGGATATTGATCCAGTGACCATGAAAATGTGCAATAGCCTGGACGTCCTTCCGAGCACGGTAGATTTCTGAGTGCAAATAAACTTCATTTGGCGGTTCCTGTTGCCCTTCCTTTAAAGCGCCATCCCAGTCTACCTCTATCACATCATTGACCGTCAGCGCAGCCCTGGAAGCCTGTTGGCCATGCGTTAAGAAGCCGTCCTTGAGCCGCACACTGACGTGCCCATTCATGTCAAATAGATGAGTCGCCTCAAACAACCGCACGGTTTCAGCCAATTTCATTCGTAGATTCATGGATTACTCCCCCGTTTATTACGCTACTGAATATTAGGAGACTACATTCTGACTAGACGATGCAGGCGGCGTCCAATTTCCGGTCCAATATATGACAGCCCCTGCAAGGTAAGAAAGGCCAACGACTGTGAAGAATGCAGTAAAGCCGAAGTGACTCACGACAATCGATAAAATCAGAGGCCAGACCGCCGAAGCGCCATACGAGATAGCAAAAAATAGACTATACGCGCTCGCTTGCAATTCTTGTGACGTAATATCTGACATAATCGTTTGTTCCACTGGGCTGTACCCGTACACAAACATCCCCATGACCATGAGAACTGGTACGAGAATGCCGATACTGCTGTCCGTTAGCGAAAACGTGATCATGGACAAACTCATGACGCAAGCCCCACACAAAAGAAAACTCAGGAACTTGGAGCGATTGAATTTGTCCGACAGCTTACCGCTGACGATAGGGCCAATCACACTGGTCACCGTAAACAATGTGAACAAAAGGCCAGATACAGATTTGCTATAGTGCAGATGGTTTAGGAAAAACAGTGGCAAAAACGTCTGCATAATGCTGATGCCTTTGCCACCCGCCGTGATGGAAGCGGTAATAATAAGCCTTCTGACCGTCGGACTTGATGGCGTAAAATAGTTTGTGTAAGAGGCCACAAAACAAGAAAAGTAGGGTATCCTCAAGATTGCTAAAGTCCAGAGGAGATGACCCTACTTTGTATCAGACTAACAAAGAGTTGCTTGCTGCACAACTAGAAATGGAAATGTCGAAGTTCATCCAAGAGCGTTTGGAGCTCATTATGCGTGAAGAGATCCACAACTTCCTGACGGTAGAGCATCCGGAATTGAAGAACAGTCGCAACGGATATTATACGAGGACGTTGGATACGCGGTTTGGGCGGATTGAGGATTTACATGTTCCTCGAGACCGGGAAGGTGAGTTTCAGACTGGCATATTCGAACCGTATAGTCGGCGAGATGCTTGGTTGGAAGAAACCATCATCGCAATGTACAAGGGCGGTATGAGTACGCGTGAGGTGGGACAATTCGTTGAACGGATGCTTGGTGTTCAATACTCGCCGACCACCATTAGCAACATCACGAATATCGTGTTGCAGGATGTAGATGCTTGGCGCAAGCGCCCTTTAAAACGACGGTACTCTGTCGTGTACATGGATGGGATGTATGTGGCGCTCAAGCGGGATACCGTGGACAACGAATCCATCTATGTCGTGATGGGGATTGATGAGGATGGACACCGGGAAATCCTTGGCTACTATGTGGGTGGCACGGAGAGCGCTACATCTTGCCGAGAGATTTTCAATGATCTGCGTGCGCGTGGGCTTGAGGAAATCCTGATTGGTGTAGCAGATGGGTTGACCGGACTGCAGGAAGCCTTCTTATCCGTCTACCCGAAGGCCGATTTCCAACGCTGTGTTGTTCACAAATTGCGTAACATCATTGTGAAGGTTCGAGCCAAGGACAAGCCAACGGTTCTTGCGGATTTGAAGGGCGTATATTCCAGTGAGACCTACGAGGAAACGCTAGGATGCTTCAAGCAATTCGAGAGCAAGTGGAACGCGAAGTACCCACGTGAGGTACAGTCGTGGCGAGAGGACTTGGACAACCTCCTGGCCTTCTATAAGTATCCTGCGGCGATACGGTATGCTATTTATACGACTAACGCGATCGAGCGGACAATTAAGGAAATCCGCAAGCGAGTCAAGCCAATGAATAGCATTGCGAACCTTGAGGCGGCTGAGAAGATCGTGTATCTGTTCGCAACAGGCTATAACGAGAAATGGTCGAAGCGGGCCCTGCGGGGATTTGCGGATAAAGGTACCCAGAAGCGCCTCCGTGAGATGTTTGCTGAAAGGTACGGCACTGAGGAAACGAAATAAAGCCTGTGGATTTGATGGACAACCCAGGAATAGGGTTGCCCATCAAATCCACAGGCTCTGGGCAGGGGAAGCCGCTTCGCTCCTCCCCTCTGGCCAAAGGCCATTCACCCCTCCCACTCAGACTGTAAGACGTGAGGGATGGATATATTTACCTTGGGAACACATGAGACAGCAAGGCGTTTGTTCGGAATATTCAATGAGGATACTTGAAAAACACAAAGACCTGCAATGATGAGGAGACCCCCCCTGCTTCCTACATGTGGATTTACACAAACTTCTTGACGCTACCAAATTGTACATGATTGACCTTGAAACAGAGAAAAAATCCGTGTTAAACATCCCAAATTGCATTCCATCTGGTGATGTCTTTTTTGCGCCTGACGAATAAGGTATTTTCTTTACAGCCTACAAGACCAATGAGCCATCACAATCGAATGTACTCTATTATTGTGATTTCAACACAAATGAAATTAGCAGTATTCTCAGTAAACCAAATAGTTTCATCAATAATTTTATGCTTTACACACTGTAACCACTTATGCGTCTTGTTTTATGTTTCGTTGGCATAAATAACTCAACTTTCGCAGACCAAAACAGGCAAGTATGCCTTGATGTATCTAGGTAAACTGTTGATCCAGTTCTGCAGTTGACTGATGATGAATGTTGAGATGCGCTTGCTGGATTTTTTAGCAACACTTATCACAAAATCAACCAGTTGGTTCAATACAATAGCCCAATCTAATTCGCTGACTTCATCGCACAGTGCTAGAAACAGACTTCCCAAGGTGCGGTCATCCGTGCTCTGTCGATGCTGCCAAGCTAGAAGAATGTACCGCGAGAACACAATCGTCGTGTGGCTGATAAGCATGTCATAGGAACGACCTTGGAACTCTTTCTGCAGACGTAACAAGGATTTTGTGCATTTGAAAAAAACTTCAATTTCCCAGCGGATGCCGTATATTTGGATGATTTCTTCCACTGTGAGGGACGTATCCGTGCAAAGGATCGCTAGCCATTCTTTTTTGTGAGCCCGATGGCGGACAAACACCATCTTAATTGGGATGCCTGGACTGAGCTGTGTATTTATAGCACGGAGAATGTTTTTATTGGTACCTTGAACAGGCGTAGCGGCATAATACAGTTCTTGCAAGGTTAGACGACGCTCTCCGAGTAAGTAGCGTTTATTGTCCGTTTTAACCATGCCGATCACATCCAGACCTCTGTCCAATATCGCTTGAATCAGGGGTGCGTACGTGAACCAACTGTCCATCAAGACGTATGGGGCATTCATTCCAGCAGCCAGCGCTCGGTCAATCATAGTGGGGACGATTTGTGGAGCCGGAAGAAGAGATTCGATCCTTCGTTTATATCCATGCGTGCGTTTATCAATCGATGGGTTTATACCGTGAATCTGCGACTTAACGGAACTGAGAAGAGAAAAATCGAGGGGAATGAACGTGTGCCCATCTGACCAACCGAGCGTGAGCATGCGAAATCCCTTGTAATAGCAGTTCCAGACGTGATCTTTGAGCCGCACCAAGAGCTCTACAGATTTGCTTCGGTTCCGCTCGTACATAGAGTCATCGACAATAAATACGTTCACGCGTTCGTCAGACGTTAAGGATTTGGTTTTATTCACGGTTTCCACACTCAGTGATAAGAGAAAACGTCGCCAAGCGAATCCAGTGTGATTGAGAAAACGATACACAGTATCCTTTCCGGGCAATGAAGATCCCTTTGCACCGTCAAGAAGCTGAAACCAGTTTCGATGATGAAATATCAGCACAAACACAAGCTGGAACAAATAGGAGCAAGAAAATCCAAATCTCTTGGTAATGCCGGCTTTGCGCAGATGTGCGAGGACCCTGAGTTCCTGAAAGGCAGGGCGAATTTCAACTGGCAATTGATTATTTTCTCCGTTATGCTCTATCATATAAAGAAGCACCTCTTCTGAATGGTAGTGTTGGTTCGCACTTTCACTATACCAAACGGAAAGGTGCTTTTTTATTTTATTCAACTGTGGCACCGCAAGGGATTAAAGGCGTTTTTACACTGCGAAAGTTGAGTTAATAAAAGTCACCCCGTCTGATTTAGCAGCGTTCGGGGTGACTTTTATGCAAAGTTGCCACAG
Source organism: Alicyclobacillus acidoterrestris (assembly GCF_022674245.1). Classification (GTDB taxonomy): domain Bacteria; phylum Bacillota; class Bacilli; order Alicyclobacillales; family Alicyclobacillaceae; genus Alicyclobacillus; species Alicyclobacillus acidoterrestris. Next base: position 1,090,567 of record NZ_CP080467.1, on the reverse strand, counting down.
TTGTGGCGATTTACTTAAATTGACAACGTCCTCTTTTGACTAAAATTTATGAACGATGGTAGTTTTACTACCTTACTTGCACCGTAGCCGCTTCTTCCTCAACTATTTTAGCAGTGGAACTTGCTCCAATACGAGCCACACCTAAATCAAGGAGTGCTTTCGCCACCTGATAATCCCGTATTCCACCTGCCGCCTTTATCGGAAAGCCCTGTGGCAACGCATCTACAAATAACCTCACATCGCCCAACAAATCAGGATTCGAAACAAAACCTGTTGATGTTTTCAAATAATCAGCACCTGACTTTACAACGAGAGAAGCAGCCATACGCTTTTCATCATCCGTCAAAGTAGCACTCTCAACAATCACTTTCACCGTAATGTCGCCCAAGTTGTGGGCCATATCGGTGACCAGTTTCATTCTGCTTAGGACCTTATCATAGTCACCCGATTTGAATGCGCCTATATTCATCACCATGTCGATTTCCCGTGCCCCACGGCTTATCGCCTGTTCCGTCTCGACCAATACCGTCGAATCAAATGTAGCTCCAAGCGGGAACCCTACGACCGTACACACCTTGACTGAAGAATTTTCTAACGCCTGATTCGCAAACGGTACCCAATAAGGGTTAACACAAACTGAAAACGTGCCAAGTTCAATCGCCTCTCGACACAGCCGTTCAATCGCCGGTTGACCTGCGTCTACCTTCAAAAGTGTGTGGTCAATATATTTTGCGATAGACAACCCAAATCCCCCCGTCAAATTAATAAGAATTTAGTGGATACCGATAGAAATCGCTTCATTTAACCTTTGTATATAGTCATTTGAAATTAGTCATTCGGATCTCCAATAGTCTTTAGATAGTCCCAATATTGATTGACATTGCTCTTTGTAACCAGCTGACCTTCTAAGGTAGTTGCAGAAGGTACCGATTTACCATTGAGAATGTCTCCTGCAATTTCTGCCACCTTGATACCTTCTTCGAACGGAGATTCAGCATTGGTAGCGTACATTTGCCCACTTGTAATGGCATTAAGGGAGTCCCTAATGCCATCATTACCAACCAGTTCGACTTTTCCAGCCTTACCAGCCGCCTTTAATGCTGCCAACACGCCCATCGCCATATCATCATTTGCGGCGTACACGCCATTGATATCTGGATGCGCCTGCAAAATATTCGTCATGACATTCAAAGCCGTGTTGCGATCAAAATTCGCAGGCTGTTTCGCAACAATTTGGATATTCGGGTACTTAGCGAGTTCTTTCTCGAACCCCTCACTCCGATCCTGAGCCACATTGGTACCCATAATCCCTTGAATTTCAACCACTTTACCTGAGTCATGTAACGATTTTGCAAGTGCGTCCGCAGCTCGCTTTCCTGCAGCAATCGCATCATATCCGACAAATGTTTCAATTTTCCCACCTGCAGGCGCACGATCAAATGCGAATACTGGGATACCAGCCTTATTTGCAGAATTAATTGCCGTTACAATACCATTGGTATCGACCGGATCGAGAATCAAACAAGCTGGCTTATTCTCGATATCTGTCTGGGCGATATTCAATTCAGTGGAAATATCATTATTCCCATTTTGAACAACGAGTTTATATCCAAGTTTTTTCGCCTCGTATTCAGCGCCATTCTCCAGCGAAACAAAGAAAGGGTTCGTCAGAGTGCTGATAACAAGATCCACTTCCTTACTCCCGCTACCTGTCGAACTCTGACTCGTTGAAGTTGCGGTGCCTCCACCACTCGAATTCGTACCATTTGCTGATACCTGTTGCGACCCACACCCTGTGGTTATCAAACTTAAAAACGCAATTCCAGTAATACCTGTAATCCCAATCTTCATTTGCTTTTTCATTTCTTCATCCCCTTAACCGGTGCTGATTTATGGATTCCGGAGAAATTTACGTACCTTCCAAGTTTGGAAATAGAATGAATATTACGATCCAACAATACGGCTAGAAGGATAATCACTCCCTTTGCGATGCCTTGATAGAATGCTGAAACATTGAGTAAATTCATGCCATCATCGAGAACTCCTAAAATAATGGCGCCAACCAATGTACCAAATAGCCCCCCTTTTCCCCCCGCTAGACTGGTGCCTCCTAGAATCACCGCTGCAATCGCGTCCAGTTCTAGCCCACTTCCGAGTGTAGGTTCTGCTGTATTTAAACGCGCTGTACTAATGAATCCAGCAACAGCGGCCAATACGCCTGTGAGAACAAAGGCTAAGATTTTTATCCAACGGACAGAGATGCCAGACAATCTACTGGCTTCTTCATTTCCACCTGTGGCAAACACATATCGACCATAATGGGTTCGTGAGAGAAGTAACCAGAAGATGACATAAAAAAGTATCATAATCCATACAGGAATCGGTACTCCTAGCAAATAACCTTGACCGATCCACGCATAGCCATTGCTCGAAATCGAAATCGTATTTCCTTGGGTGTACACAAGAGTCACACCAGAAAAAGCGGTCATTGTCCCAAGCGTGGTAATAAACGATGGAATCTTTCCAAATGTGGTCAACAGTCCATTAATAAGTCCTGAAACTGCCCCAACGAGTAAGCCGACAATCAATGCCTCTATAATGTTCCCGTGAGCTAAAATACCTGCAGTGATTGCGCCTGCCAATCCTAAAACTGAACCCACCGACAAATCGATTTCAGCAAGAATAATGATGTACGTCTGCCCAAATGCAAGAAGTGCCGTAACTGAAACTTCCAACAGTACATTTAGTAGATTTGATGGTGTGAGAAATACAGGAGACAAAATCGATGCAACAATACCAAGCAAGAACAATACGATCAGCGCACGCATTTGTGAAAAAACGTTTCTGACTACAGATATCAATCGATTTCCCCCCTCAAGGAATGATGTAAAATACGATGTTGAGTAATGCTATCTCCAACAAGTTCACGAACAATCCGACCTTCCCGAAGGACGAGTACTCGATCAGACATAGCAACTAATTCTGGTAAATCAGAACTGACAAGGATGATTGAAATCCCCTCTGCGGTCAATTCATTCATGAGCTGATATATTTCCGATTTAGCTCCAACATCTACACCCCGAGTCGGTTCCTCCATAATAAAAATACGTGGGTGAGTCATCATCCACTTCCCGAAGACAACCTTTTGCTGATTTCCACCACTTAGGTGACGTACCGTGATGTAGGGTGATTTAGCTCGTATATGCAATCTCTCGATAAGCCCATCAGCTGTTTTTTTCTCCTTTGTCGTTTTAATGAAACCGCCAGCTGCAACAAATTTTCGCAAAGAAACAATAGAAAGATTGTGATAAATCGATTGTTCCATAATCAATCCTTCTTGTTTTCGATCCGCCGTTAGAAATACAATGCCCTTCTGGATTGCATCCACGGGTTTTTTCAAATGGAGTTGTTCGCCATCCATCGATATAACACCGCAATCAGGTTCTAAATTTCCAGACAAACAACGCAGTATCTCACTTTTCCCACAACCCATCAGTCCGGCAAGCCCCAGCACCTCACCCCTGTGTAAGTTAAAAGAAACATCGTTGAACCACGGAGCCTTCGTCAAACCTTCCAAACGCAATATAGAGATGTCAGTATTCACGTGACATTCTTTAGGATAAAAATTATTAATTTGTTTCCCAACCATTGCCGTTACCAACTGTTCCTGAGTCAAATTCTGAATGTCCCCGGATAGCACCACCTGACCATCCCGAAGAATAAAAATACGATCCGCCAGCTCATATAGCTCTTCCATTCGATGGGAGATGTAGATAACAGACACGCCACGTGATTTCAGTTTGCGAATTTGTTCGAAGAGTCTATCTCTCTCTTCGTTATTCAGAGCTGCAGTGGGCTCATCCATAATAAGTAATCGAACTTCCTGGACCAAGGATTTAATGATTTCTACCATTTGCTGTTCAGCGATACTAAGGCTTGAAACGGATACGCTTGGGTCAATCGATAATCCCATTTCATTCAAATGGATTTGCGCATCTTCGATCATTTTCCGCTTATTTGCGAACAAGCGACCATATCGATGTATTCCATCCACAATAAAGAGATTTTCCGCCACTGAAAGTTCTCGAAATAAATTCATTTCTTGATAAATCATGCGAATTCCGTGGGACATTGCATCTTGAGGAGTATGAAACGTCACCGAAACGCCATCAATTCGAATTTCCCCAGAGTCCGCCTCTAGAGCGCCAGATAAAATCTTCATTAAGGTGGACTTACCGGCTCCATTTTCACCTGCAATGGCTATCACTTCACCATCACGAATGGACATATCTATCCCGGTAAGTACGATATTGTCTTCAAAACTTTTACGAATTTGTCGCAATGTAATATCCAGATTTGCCACCACCCTTTTACAGTTCTGATTTAGTACGCAACTCCCGCCTGTAAGATCACATTCGCGTAAGGAGTAAATTCCCCGGACCGTATGGCAGCTCTCACAGCCTGCGTCTTGCGTTTGAACTCAACATGTGGCATGTACGTAACTTGAATATCTGATGGGAAAAGAGACAAAATTTCTTCATGCATGTGAGGACTGATGATTTTGACTTCCTCTGACAGGAAAATCCCTTCGACTACCACTTCTCGGAGTACAGCTTTTAGAACATCTAGAAGTCTAGGTATATTCGGAATAATGGATAAGTCCACCCGTTCGACGTTCGAAGGAATAGGCAAGCCAGCGTCTGTCACAACGAGCAAATCTGTATGCCCTGTCTCAGCAATGACACGAGACAATTGTGAATTGAGAATACCATCTGTTCTTTTCATTGCTTTCCTCCATGTATCAGCTGTTCTACTGCTTCCTTTGTCGGCAACGATGACTGAGCTCCTAACTTAGTTACAGTTAGAGCTCCAGCCGCCATGGCGTATTGTAGCGCTTGTTCTAGTGATGTTCCGGTGGCTAGACATGCACCTAACGTGCCTGTAAAGGCATCCCCAGCTGCCGTTGTATCAACCGCAGGAACAGAATAGGTTGGAAAGTGCCGGGGTTTTTGTCCTTCCAGGACAAAAATACCCTTATCCGCCATCGTAATAATCACGGTTTGAACTCCCTTTTCTTGCAGGACATGCGCAGCTGCCTCCGCCGACTGCAAATCAGTCACCTCGATCCCAGTCAGTGCCGTAGCCTCTGTTTCGTTCGGAGTAACAATATCTACATATCGATACATCTCGTCGAGAAACGGAATCGCTGGGGCCGGATCAAAAATCACTATAATACCAAGAGCTTTGGCTTTCTTTGCCGCATATAAAGCTGTTGCCGCAGGAACTTCCAACTGTAGTAGAAGAATGTTTGCTTTGGGGTTATGTGCAAAAAACGCATCCACTTGCTCAGCATTCGTTCGATTGTTCGCCATTGGAACAATAACAATATCATTGTTACCGCTTTCATCGACTCGAATATGCGCAACCCCTGTGGACTCTCCACTCAGACAATCCACAAATGTGGTATCCACACCATGTACACGAAGACTATCCAAAATCACATGTTGAAACGGATCATCTCCTACACAACCAACCATCCATGTTTGCACCCCCATATTAGAGGCCATTACAGCCTGATTAGAGCCTTTCCCACCAGACACAAGCGTAAATCCTGTCCCCAACACGGTTTCCCCGCTGCGTGGAAGTTTCTTTGACACCGCAGTTACATCCGCTGTCATACTTCCAACTACTACGACTCCATGAGCGCTATTCACTATAGGTTCCTCCTTTTCTTTCTATTTTGTTTACTCACCATCATTTCGGAACCCCTGATAATCATGTGTGGTCTCATCACAATTTCACGAAACGCTTTTTCCGGTTTTTCAATTCTCTCCAGCAACAATTTAGCGGCCCATTCGCCCATTTCTTGCATGGGGCGAGAAACCACGGTTAACTTGGGATTCATCACTGTTGCAATGGGGATGTCGTCAAACCCGACGACTGCGATGTCCTCACCAATTCGTAAACCACTCGTATTAATTGCCTCAATCATGCCCATGGTCATCAAATTGTTACAACTGAGTATGGCTGTCGGTGGCTGATCCATTTGTAATAGCTCTATCCCTAGCAGGTAACCAGATTCTTCCCGGAAATCCCCAATTTTAATTAGACTAGGATCCAAAGATATTCCCGACTCCTGTAAGCATTTCGCATAACCATCAAAGCGCTGTTTGCCTGGCGTACTATCTAAAGGCCCAGATATAATTCCGATTTTTATATGGCCATTATCGAGTAACAATTTCGTAGCGTCGTAGGCTCCAGATTGATTATCAATGAGCACCTTATCACATTCGAAATCGGCAAGCTGTCTGTCCACCAGGCACACAGGTACTTCCAGCGGAATCATCGTTAACCATGGAGATACCTCCTGTGCTGGGGTTAAGATAATACCCGAAGCTCGGTGTTCCAGGGTCGTCCGCAACAATGCTTCTTCAAGTTCAACATCACCTCCAGAGTCACCTAGCATGATGGTATAAGCATGGCTTCTTGTAACTTGACTAGCTCCGGTATACACTTTGGGGAAAAATGGGTTATTAATGTCTGGTATTATCATGCTAATTAGATTGGTCTTCTGAGAAGCAACGCTCCTCGCTAAGACATTCGGTACATAACGCAGTTCCTCCATCGCTTGGAGAATTTTTCGTTCCGTATCCGGTTTCACTCCATCGAGACGGTTCACTACCCTGGATACCGTTGCGATTGACACACCTGCTCGCTTAGCTACATCCTTAATGGTCGCTGCCACAATTCACCACCCCTAATAATATAAACGTTTAGATTTCTTGATAAACGGTTCAAAATCACATCATGTATTTTTTCTTTATTAGCAATGATATAAAGGGATATAAAGGCAACTATAAAACATAAAGCTTTATCTCAAATTTTATTTTCAGAGATGTAAACGCTTAGATTTTTGTTAAATAATATATCCATTTATGCATGCCGTCAATATCATTTAAACATGTATCCAGAATTTTTTGCGCCCAATGATCAAGGTGTTTTTTTACAGTCCACAAAATCAACGGCTCAGCCAGTATCCACGTCACTATTCATATACTTTCGCAAATGGAATAGGGCAAGCTAAAAGGGCAACTTCTCTAAATTCTAACCGAAAGGCTCTTAGGCGTTGAGCAAAGTTATGACGAGGATCACTTATAGTTACATCCTAGATCAATTCCCCACCCGTCTTTACGAAACAGCAGTACGAGAAAATCAGTATCACTCTTTCGTTGTTATACGCCGTAACAAATAAACGCCCAATCCTACGGTATTACTGAATAGCCAGAATTAAAATGGACTAGATGATATAAGGGGTGCTGTCCGTATGTTTGAATTGGGAACTGCAATCTTTGGGGTTTTACCTCTCATCATTATTTTGTTAATCATACTAGCGTTCGTTAGGCTTGTGGCGAATTACCGCTCAACACAAAAGAAACTCAATCAAATTATTGAGCTCGTAGAAGTTTTGAAAAATAAAATCGATAATTAAGAGCTTTGCAGACTCCGTGGTAGGGTTCCGATGTTCAGTTGGAGCTAAGTGACGAAGTTTCTGTAGGAATCGAGCCCACATCAGGGACACGGGAATTTTATGCCACATGGAAATTCTAAATATTCCTTTCCGTACTTTTACTGGAATCAAAACAAAGCCGTGAAAAGAACACAGGGAAAAGCCTTGAATCGTCGGGTTTTCACCCGTTTTCTCTTCGCTCTTCCCTGCTGGTTAGTCATGTTTATTCTATTTTGCTCAAACTTTCTTCTCGAAGGACTTTATTATTAGTCTACATCAATCTGTTCCCATCAAATAAACCTCTGACATTTTCCCCGCCTCAATCCCGCATTCCACCGTCCTCAATTGCGAATTGTGATAATAATGTCTCGCAAGCAGTTCCCTTTTTTCTCGCCTTGACCCTGTTTTTTCCCGTCAAGACTTTATTCTTGGGATAAAAAAGTCGAGCAAAAAGAGAAGGGAAAAGGGTTGAGGGATAAGGGATTGCCCTTTTTCCTCTGCCTTTCACCCTGGCTTGGATCAGGTTTTTATTTGTTCTGGAGCAGATGTTTATTGTTTTTGGCAGGAGAATTTTATTTATCTACAACAATCCCGCACCAACAGCGTGACACACTCCAAATGTGCCGTCTGTGGAAACATGTCTAGCGGCTGCATGACCTCAACGCGATATCCACCTGCCAAGAGCAGCTTGAGGTCGCGCTGCAATGTCGCTGGGTTGCAGGAGGCGTAGACAATGCGACGCGGGCTCGCCTTGAGGACTGCTTGGATGGCAGAGGCATCAATGCCCTTACGCGGTGGATCAAACACGACTACATCCGCGCGATTGCCGTCCTCGACCCACTTGGGCAACCAGTCTTCCACGCGGCCGACGTGAAACTCGGCGTTGTCGATGCCGAGGTCATCGCCGTTGATCCGCGCGTCCTCGACCGATGCCTCAACCTCCTCAACCCCGATAGCTTGACCCGCACGCCCAGCTAAAAGCAGGGTCAGCGTACCGATGCCGCAGTAGGCGTCAATCACGACGTCGGTCGAACGAAGATCAGCATAGTCAACGACGGTTTGATACATCTTCTCGGCGACGGGTGCCTGAATTTGCAGGAATGACCGTGGAGACACGGCAAATGACAAACCGGCAATGTTCTCCTTCAACGTGCCCGGCCCGTATAACGTCTCGAGTTTGCGCCCCCACACAGGGCCGACCGCCTTCGGCTGCGCGGTCAGGCATACGGACGTCACATGCGGGGCTTCGAATTCCGCCAGCGCACGACGAACGTGACCACGCGAGTGACGCACCACGAAGACGACGAGTTGTTCACCTGTGGTTTGCGACTCGCGCACAATGACGTGGTGAACGAGGCCCGCCAAATCCGCTCCCCTATCCGTCAGAAAGACGCGCGCTCGATTTAACGTGTCCTGCATCGCTTCGCTCTGGAGATGACAGGAGTCGGTCTCAATCATCTGGTGCGATGCAAACCCATAGTACCCCATGCGCACCTGCTTTTTATCGGAGTCAAACCGCATCGGCATCTGTACTTGGTTGCGGTAGCGAAACGCATCCGGTGATGGCACAATGTCGCGCACGATGGCGTCCGCATCGAGCCCCAATTGCTGCGCGACGCGCTTCACGCGGTTCTCCTTCCAGGTCAATTGCGCATCGTAACGCAGATGTTGCGCCTGGCATCCGCCGCACGCGCCAAAGACAGGGCAAGGCACATCTCGCCGATCAGGCGAGGTGTCATAACGATCCAAAAGTGTTGCGCGAGCAAAACGGCGCTGACGCTCGATCACGCGCACGTTCCCCCGTTCACCTGGTAGTAAAAACGGCACGAAGACCGTCATACCATTGATGGTCGTGACGCCTTCGCCGTCGTCGTTCAGTCGAAGTGCAGTCACTTCATATGTGCCACCTTGTTCAAGCGGGTGGCTGTCTTTCACATCTGCCATGTATGTAGTCCTCCGAATTCAATCGTGCTAATTGTAGGGTCCTGCGTAATTTACTGTGATAGCGGACATGATTGCAGAAACCGACCACCATTTACACGGTGGTCGGTCTCCACTGAATTTATACGCCTGTATTCGCAATGTCGCCTTACAGCGCTTGAATCTTTTCAATCAGAAGTTGATTGACGAGCGCCGGATTTGCCTTGCCCTTCGTCGCCTTCATCACTTGTCCGACCAGTGCGCCGAGCGCCCGGTCCTTGCCGCCTTTGTAATCGGCGACCGACTTTTCGTTCTTCGCGATGACTTCGTCGAGAATCGGGCCAAGCACGGACGCGTCGCTGATTTGCTCCATGCCCTGCTCATTGATGATGACACTTGCAGACTTGCCCGTCTCCCACATCGTCTTAAAGACGTCGCGCGCCTGTTTGGAAGAGATCTTTCCACTCGAAACCTCTTGAATCAAACCCGCCAAGTTCTCCGGCGAAATCGGGCACTCCGCCGGCGACTTGCCTTCGTTGTTCAGGCCGCCGAGGATATCACTCATGACCCAGTTGCTCGCTGCCTTCGCGTCGACGTTTTCGGCGATGACCCGCTCATAGTACTGCGCGACGAGTGGATCCGCCGTCAACACACCCGCGTCATACGCCGGCAAGCCGAGTTCCTGCTCATAGCGGGTGCGCTTGGCCAGGGGCAACTCCGGCAATTCCGAGCGGACGCGGTTGAGCCAGGCGTCGTCGATGGCGAGATCGACCAAGTCAGGCTCTGGGAAGTAGCGATAGTCGTGCGCCTCTTCCTTCGAGCGCATGGAAATGGTGGTCTGCGTCGCCTCGTCGAAACGGCGCGTCTCCTGCGCCACTTCACCGCCCTCTTCGTACACCGCCGTCTGGCGCTCCACTTCGTACTCAAGGCCGCGTTGAACATTGCGGAACGAGTTCATGTTCTTCAACTCGGCCTTGTTGCCAAACTTGGTCTCACCGACCGGTCGCAAGGAGACGTTCGCGTCACAGCGAAGGGACCCCTCTTCCATCTTACAGTCGGAAACATCACAATACTGCATGATGCTCTTGAGCGCTTCCAAGTACAGACGCGCCTCCTCCGGCGTGCGAATGTCCGGCTCCGACACAATTTCAATCAGCGGCACACCGGTGCGGTTGAAGTCGACCAGCGTGTGCGACCCGTCCGGGGCATGCGTCGATTTCCCTGCATCCTCCTCGAGGTGCAAGCGCGTAATGCCGATGCGCTTCTTTTCGCCGCCGACTTCGATCTCGATATATCCATGCTCCCCAATCGGCTTATCAAACTGCGAAATCTGATAGCCCTTTGGCGAGTCCGGGTAAAAGTAGTTTTTGCGGTCGAATTTCGACTGCTGGTTGATGGTGCAGTTGAGGGCTGTCGCCGCCCGCAACGCCAGTTCCACGGCCTGGCGATTGAGCACCGGCAAAGCGCCTGGGTGACCCATGCAAACCGGGCACACGTTGGTATTGGGCTCCGAATTGCTGTCGTTTTTACAGCCGCAAAAAATCTTGGTCTCCGTCTTCAATTCGACGTGCACTTCAAGACCGATAATCGTCTCGTAGTTCATTCTGCAACCCCCAATTCCGGCTGTGGCCACGAGAAGTCGCGAACTTGCTCATACGCGTGCGCGACGCGCAAAATGGTGCGCTCAGCAAACGGCTTCGCCAGCACCTGTAAACCAACCGGCAACCCGTCGACAAAGCCGCACGGAACGCTCGCGCCCGGAATTCCCGCGAGGTTTGCCGGGATGGTGTAAATGTCATTCAAGTACATCGCAAGCGGATCATCCGACTTTTCGCCAAATGGGAAAGCCGTCGTCGGCGTCGTCGGCATGAGAATGACATCGCATTGTTCAAACGCCTGCTCGTAGTCCCGACGGATGAGCGTACGCATTTGCTGTGCCCGCTTGTAATACGCGTCGTAATAACCGGACGAAAGCGCATAGGTGCCGATGATAATACGGCGTTTGACCTCCATGCCAAACCCCTGGCTGCGACTTTGCTCAAACATGTCAATCATGCTCTTGGCCTCGGCGCGCCGCCCAAAACGAACGCCATCGTAGCGCGACAGGTTCGAGGACGCTTCAGCTGGCGCAATCAGGTAATACGTCGCCACCGCGTACTCGGAGTGCGGAAGGTCTACCTCGACCACGGTCGCCCCTTCGCCTTCGAGCTTGCGAATCGCCGCATCCACCGCCTGCTTCACAGCTGGATTCAGTCCCTCTTCCGGCAAGTTGCGGACGATGCCAATGCGCAGTCCTTTCACACCGAGCTCTAAGTCCTGCGTGAAATCTTCTCGCTCCACCTTCGCAGAAGTGGAGTCGTACTTGTCATAGCCGCTGATGGCATTCATCACAATCGCTGCATCCTCAGCGGTGTTCGTAAATGGACCAATCTGGTCGAGCGATGACGCAAAGGCAATCAGCCCATACCGAGAGACGCGACCATACGTCGGCTTCAGGCCAAAAACGCCGCAAAACGCCGCCGGCTGACGGATGGATCCTCCTGTATCGGAACCGAGTGCAAATGGCACGATGCCCGCTGCGACTGCCGCCGCGGATCCGCCACTCGATCCGCCCGGAACCCGCCCCTTGGCATATGGATTCTTGGTCTTCTTGAATGCGGATGTCTCGGTGGTAGACCCCATCGCGAACTCGTCGAGGTTGGTCTTGCCAATCAGCACACCGCCCGCGTCATTGAGCAGATTCGCGACCGTCGCGTTATAAGGGGGAATGTAATTTTCCAAGATCCGCGACGCAGCCGTGGTCAACATCCCTTGTGTGCAGATGTTGTCCTTGAGCGCGTACGGCACGCCAGCTAGCACCCCTTGACCCGTTGTCGTTGCCTTGGCGCGCGACAGCGCAGCGTCCTCATCCACCGTCAGGAACGCTTCGAGTTCCCCATCGACTTTGCGAACCGCATCGAGTGAGGCCTTGGCCCAATCGGCTGCGGTTGTTTCACCTTTATGTACAGATGCCAAAATCTCTTTGACGCTATTTAATTTCATGCGCCTCCGCCTCCTTCAAGTACGGCCGGCACACGAACTTGACCGTCTTCAGTTTCCGGCGCATTGGCGAGCGCCGCGTCACGAGACAAGCTCGGGCGTACCTCATCTTCGCGCAACACATTCGTCTGCTCGAACGGATGACTTGTCGGCGGTACGCCTTCCAAATCTACCTGCTGGAGCGATGCCGCATACTCCAAAATGTCGTTTAATTGAGGTGCGAGTAGGGATCGTTCAGCCTCAGGCATGGCCAAACGAGCCAAGCGCGCAACGTGGCTGACCGTCTCTTCGGTAATCTTCAACAGCTTGTCCCTCCTAAGGAAACGTCGAAGGTATCTTTCTTTTCGGGATTATAGCACACCATAGAGCTTTTCCGCATAATGGAAGGCATCTAGGGCATCCATGAAGCAGCTCGAACGAGCAGTTGCTCAAGCGCCGCCCCCCACTAGTGCGATACCAAGAGCACTACAATGGATGCCAAACTAAAACAGATGCCCAATAGGTACATAAACGCCACCGTCTGCACTTGCGTCAACCCAGACTTCATCAGCAAGTGGAACGTGTGTCCTTTATCCGCGACGTAAATTGGCCGATTTTCACGGAATCTCCGGTAAAAAACCCAGACTGTGTCCAAGATAGGAACCCCGAGCGCCAGAACCGGCACCAGAAGCGACACCAGTGTCGCACTCTTGAAGGCGCCATCCACCGCGATAGCTGCCAGTACGTAACCAAGGAATGTGGCGCCTGCATCCCCCATGAAAATGCGGGCTGGGTGAAAATTGTGTTTGAGAAAGCCAACGGAGCTCCCCATCAGGGAAACGGCTAAAATCGCGCTCACGCCTTGCCCTTTGAGAATGGCGATGAAGACAAGCGTCAGGGCGGATATCGCCGCGAGACCGGAAGCGAGTCCATCGACCCCATCGAGGAAATTCATCATATTCGTAATCGCGACGACCCAAATCACCGTCGCCACCCAGGAAAGCCACAGTGGAAAGCTGTAATACGTGTGGTGAAACGGCAAGTTCACACCCGTCATGCGGATTTGAAAGGCGATTAACACCACCGCTGCGACAATCTGCATTAAAAATTTCGGCCAAGCTTTGAAATCACGGCCTCGCGTCTTGTAAAAGTCGTCGATCACACCGATGCCGAAAATCAAAAAGCCGCCCACCGCAATACCCCAGAACGTCATTCCTGCATGGCCAAGCACCCCGGCCGTCAGCGCGAAGGAAACGTAAATCGCGATGCCGCCAAGCAGTGGAATCGGCTCCTTATGGATTTTGCGCTGGTTTGGTTTATCCACAAAACCAGTCTTGAGCGCTACTTTTCGAATCACTGGAACAGCAGCGTAACAAATGCCAAACGCCACGATAAAGCATAGTAAGTAATACCAAATTGGAATCATGACGGGCCGAAAGACCTCCCATTCAACCACGGACAAATGTACCGTACAACGACCATTATAGCACGCTACATTGAAACAACATCGAGATTTCGTACATTTGTCTCCGGCACGTCACAAACTTTTTGGCATGCTTGTCGACGCCTGTACATAGATATCAGTAGAAACGAGGATGGGTTCTGAAAAACAGCGCCCATCAAGGTTACGAGGCCCATCGCGGCGCATCGAAGGAGTGTTGCAGAAATGCCTACGCACGACATCATCATCGGATTGATCATCGCATTGCCCATCGCGTTCTTAGTCGGCAGATACTCCACTCGCGTCACTTTTTTTCATACACGCACAGAAGAAAAGATAAGCGTGCCGGAATTTTTGCGCACGCGCGAGTAGTCCCTTGTGTGAACCGGCGTAAAGAAAGACGCAAGGAACGCGGTAGCCAGATACGCTGTGAAAAAATAAGTCACCCCGTCGTTTCTCGACATCCTCGGGGTGACTTATTGTGCTGCCAACTTAGTGCGCCTCTATGCTGTGCAAAGGTGTGCAGAAATCCAACGATGTGATCCTCAAGCGCGCAAACCAGCCTGATCGATCACGTGCAAAAATGCTTCCTCGTCGAGAATCTGCAAATTCGGGTTCTTTCCGGACGAGATGAGCGCCTCGGCTTTCTCCAACTTACTGCCCGCTTTGTCGCCTGCTACGACAAAGTCGGTCTTGGCACTCACACTGGACGTCACGCTACCGCCCAACTGTTCAATCCAGCGCGAAGCTTCTTTTCTGTCCACCGTCGCGAGTGTTCCAGTCAGGACAACCGTTTTGCCTGTAAAGACGCTCTCCACTTGGACGCGCTCTGCGCCAAGGTACGTCATGTTGAGCCCAAGTTCCTTGAGTTCAGCAAGCAAGGCTTTCGCCGCCGGCGTCTGGAAGTACAACTGGATGCTCTCCGCCATCTTCGGGCCGATATCGGGAATCGCCACCAGTTGATTCACACTTGCTTCAGCCAGTGCGTCCATCGTCATGAACGACTGCGCCAAAATCTTCGCTGCCTTCTCGCCGACGAGTCGAATGCCTAAGCCGAACAGCAAGCGTTCAAGTGAGTTCCCCTTGCTCGCCGCGATGGACTGCAGGAGTTTTTCTGCCAACTTGTCACCCATGCGCTCCAACGTCAGAAGCTCGGCTTTCGTCAGGCGATACAAATCGGCGACTGTCTTCACCATGTTCTTGTCCAGTAAAATCGTGATCCACTGCTCGCCAAGTCCCTCAATGTTCATCGCGTCGCGCGAGACAAAGTGAATCAGCCCCTCGCGGATCAGCGCGGGACAATTCGGATTGACACAGCGCCAAGCGGCTTCATCCGGCAAGCGCAACAGCGGTTCGCCGCACTGCGGACAATGACGCGGCATGGAAAACGGCGGAATATCCCCCTGGCGCTCCTCTGGCAGGGATTTAACGACCTCCGGAATAATGTCGCCAGCTTTTTGAACGACAATCTTATCACCGACGCGGATGTCCTTCTCGCGAATCAGGTCCTCGTTGTGCAGCGACGCACGAGAAACCGTCGTGCCTGCTAACTGGACGGGATCAAACACCGCCGTCGGCGTCACCGCACCCGTCCGGCCGACGTTCAAATCAATGCGACGAAGCGTCGTCGTCGCCTGTTCCGCCGCGTATTTGTAGGCAATCGCCCAGCGCGGACTCCTAGCAGTAAAGCCGAGTTCCTGCTGCAGGCGAATGTCGTCGACCTTAATGACCATACCGTCCGTGGCATACGGTAAATCTCGGCGTTTCTCCGCCCACTCGTCGATGTAGGCGATGACTTCCTGAATATCTTGGCATAGCTTCCGCTCGCCATTGGCAGGCAACCCAAGCCGACGCACATAGTCGAGCGCCTCGCTGTGGCGTTCAACTGGGTACTCAGAAGCCTGCGCCAATTGGTAAACGATGACGCCCAACCGTCGACTGGCCGCCACGCGGGGATCTAACTGCCGCAGTGAACCTGCTGCCGCATTGCGCGGATTTGCAAACAGCGGCTCGCCCTGCTGCTCGCGCTGCTCATTGAGCCGCAAAAACGACTGCTTCGGCATATACGCCTCGCCGCGAACCTCCAACGTCACCGGTTCGGTCAACTCCAGCGGGACATTGCGGATGGTGCGAATGTTGGAGGTGATGTCCTCACCAACTTCACCGTCGCCGCGGGTCGCGCCTCGGACCAGTCGGCCTTGCTCGTAGCGAAGGGAGACCGCCAAGCCATCAATTTTCAGCTCACACACATACTGCACGTCGTCCCCTACCGTTTGCCGCACCCGACGATCAAACTCGAGCAACTCCTCCGTCGAATAGGCGTTGGACAGCGATAGCATGGGGATTTCGTGTTCCACTTTCACAAATCCCTCAGATACACTGGCCCCCACCCGCTGGGTCGGCGAACTCGGCGACTGTAGTTCCGGGAATTCCGCCTCCAGCGCCATCAATTCCCGCATCAACGCGTCCCACTCGGCATCCGTGATGCTCGGGTCATCCTCGCGGTAATAGAGTTGGTTGTGATACTCAATCTCTTTGCGCAACGCATCGACGCGTATGCGCGCCTCATCTAGGGTCATACCCACAACGTCAGCCTCCAAATCTGAACACGCGGTAACGCGGAAACCCCGTCGTCAATCCCCCGCGACCTTGGTGATAGGGGCAAATTTGGCGAATAGTTTGCGCTCCCCAACGGGATCGAGAAAGCGAACGACGAGTTCCAGGCTTTCACCGCTACCTGACCTGGAGATAATTTCCCCAATGCCCCATTTGCGATGCTCCACCTTGTCGCCTGGCTCGTAGGAGACCGACAAATCGGCTCCAAACGACTGCGGCATCGTCATGCGGCTCCCGTGGAAACTCGCATTCGCCGCAGGCGCAGTCGACGAATTCTGCCGGAAAGCGCTGCTGTAGTCCGATTTCGCTTGAAAGAACACGCCGTCTTTCTCCACGTCTTGCGCCGGCATCTCCGCCAAAAACCGCGACGTCGTAAATGGCCGCCGCTCGCCAAAAATCATGCGGCTGCTGCACGTGGTCAAGAAGAGCCGCTGCATCGCTCGTGTGATGCCAACATAACAGAGACGGCGCTCTTCCTCCATCTCATCCTCTTCATCCAAAGCCCGCTTGTGCGGGAAAATACCTTCCTCCATGCCGACCAGAAAGACCACCGGAAATTCAAGGCCTTTGGCTGAGTGGAGCGTCATCATCGTGACACCCTCACTCTCTTCCTGCGATTCCGGCTTGCCTTTGTTCAAGTCACTGTCTGCCACCAGCGCCACGTCCGTCAGAAACTGCTCGAGGGCGCTCACTTCCGTATCCTGTGCGCCATTCTCGTCAAACTCCCGCGTCAACGACAGGAATTCATCCAAGTTCTCCAGTCGACTCTGCGCTTCCAGCGTCTTTTCTAACTGCAGGGCCTCGCGATAGCCAGACCTCGACAGCAACTCCTCAGTTAAATCCGTCAGCGGTAAAAACGCCCGCTGTTGCTGAAACGTCAGAATGAGTTGCACAAACCCTGCCAAAGCACTCGCAGCGCGTTTGCTAACGCCGGCATCAACCGCCTTCTGGGCAGCGTCAAACAAGGAACAATTGTGATCACGAGCGTAGGCTTCCAACCTATCTACCGTGGTTTGCCCTAACCCGCGCTTTGGCACGTTGACGACCCGAGCAAACGACACGTCGTCATCTGGATTGAGCACCAGGCGCAGATAGGCGAGCACATCGCGAATTTCCTTGCGGTCATAGAACTTCAGCCCACCGTAAATGCGATACGGAATGCCCTTTTGCAGGAAAATTTCCTCGATCACGCGAGACTGTGCATTGGTGCGGTACAAGACGCCAAAATCCGGGTATTTGTACCCTTGCTTCACAAGCGACTCGATTTGTCCTGCGACAAACACTGCTTCAGCCCGCTCGTCCGACGCATGGTGAAGCGTCGCCTTTTCACCTTCGCCCGCGCTTGTCCACAAATTCTTTTCCAGCCGCTTGCGGTTATTTTGAATGACTTGGTTGGCAATGCGCAGAATTCTGCCCGTGGAGCGATAATTCTGCTCCAGACGAATGACCTGTGCATCCGGATAATCCCGCTCAAAGTCGAGAATATTGCGGATATCCGCTCCCCGCCAACCATAGATGGACTGGTCGGAATCGCCGACGACGCAAAGATTTTTACGCTTGTCCGCCAGCAATTTCACCAGCATGTACTGCGCGTGGTTCGTATCCTGGTATTCGTCCACATGCACATGCGTAAACCGATTCTGATAATAATTCAACGTGTCCGGAGACTGCCGAAACAACTCCACCGTCTTCATAATCAAATCGTCAAAATCAAGCGATTGATTTTGACGCAGGCGCCGCTCGTACTCCAGGTAGACGTCGCCTACCAGGCGTTCATACAGCGATCCCGCCATATCCCGCACCCTCGCCCCATCACGCAGCTCATTTTTATGCTGGCTAATCTGGTGCAGAATGCCCTTCGGGTCATACTTTTTCACATCGATATTCATGTCCGCCATGACGCGCTTGACGACGGAAAGTTGATCAGCCCCATCGAGCACAGTGAACGAACTCGCGTAGCCAATGTGCTGAATGTCCCGCCGCAAAATACGCGCGCACAGCGCATGAAAAGTCGACGTCCATATATCTGCTCCGATATTTCCAACGAGGCTCTGAATCCTATCGCGCATTTCACGCGCCGCTTTATTCGTAAATGTGATGGCCAGAATGCCCCACGGAGGCACTCGGCGCTCCGCAATGAGGTACGCAATTCGCCTGGTCAGCACACTGGTCTTGCCACTCCCCGCGCCCGCCATGATCAGCAACGGGCCATCGGTCGTCTGAACCGCCCGCTGTTGCTCGGGGTTGAGTCCTTCTAATATAGACTGTGCGCTCGGTTGTTCCATCATTGCCACGCGCGCCACACCTTTCAAAACTTGTCTATGTCTATTATACCAGCCGACCAGCTATGAGGCGATCATTTGTTCGCGTCCACATTCGCATGGATAACGTGACAGAACTGCAGCGAATATCTGACAAAGAAAAAAGGACAAAAACATACTTGACGCACCTATCGCGCACCTGCTATAGTATCACTTGTCCGTTTCACAGAACGCACTTCGGAATGTAGCTCAGGTGGTAGAGCGCACGGTTCGGGACCGTGAGGCCGCAGGTTCGAGTCCTGTCATTCCGACCATTGTTTTGATGAAGCGAATGTCAAATTGAGTGAGCCACCTTCCTTTGGCGTATGGAAGGTGGCTTTTTCATATGCAGTATTTCAGAATCATTGTCGTGCTAAATCCCGCATCATCCCGCATCATCCCGCATCATCCCGCATCATCCCGCATCGAATGTCTTATTAAGACATTCCTGAGTCTCTCAGCACCGATAAGACATAAAAAATACTCTAATCGTCGGATTTCATCCTTTATCGGGCAGCTTCTAAGTAAATAGAGCATTTTATATGTCTTAAATCCGTCAAACCTCGCAATTTTCCATAAATAGAGTAGAAAAATGACCTTATTCACCTTATTATATGAGCGTTTTGCAGAATTAACGTTCACAACGCATTTGACACTATATATAGTGTTCCATTGATAGTTCGTACACTATATATGTGCGAGAAACGGTGAAAAATCGAATTCTGCAAAACGCTCATATGTATCTTTCAACGCCGCCGCGCGGCTGGAACAGAAACCCATACCCGCCTCAACAAAAAAGCGCGACTGAGATAGCCGCGCCCATGTGCTATGGCAAAAACTCTGGGTCACCAATCAATTCCCTGTTGAACAGGCGTCGAAGGTCACTGATATGCCGACGATCCGACAGAACCAATAGGTGATCATACGCTTGGAGTCTCGTCGCGCCTCTCGGCACAATGACGTGATTATCGCGGATGATAGCATAGCACAACGTATTTTCTGGAAACTCAATCTCGACCATCTTCCGGTCAATAAAACTCGAGTTGCCTGGAATTTCAATCGGTGTCACAATCGCATTCTCCCGCGCGATAGCGACTAATTCTAAAAGACCTTCAGACGGAGATCGCTCAAACAGGTCAAGTCTGTTCGCCAGCGGTTTGACTGTCCACCCTTGCACCAAAGTCGATGCAATCACGACAAAGAATACCGCGTCCAACATCGTGCTAGGTGTATAACCTGGTGAAAGTATCGCGGTGAGAACGAGTACAATCGGTACTGCCCCTCGAAACCCCGCCCAGGACATGAACAGTTTTTCTCGCCACTTGAAACCCATGCGAAGTGTAGATAGCCAGACCGCCACAGGGCGAGCCACAAACAACGCCCCGACTGCTAAACCAAGACCTGGCAACATGATGGAAAACAACCGTGATGGCGACATCTGCAATCCGAGGACCACGAACATGAGTATGTGCATTGTCCACGAAAGGCCTTCGTGGAATCGCATAATACTATAGCGGTGTTCAAGCCGACGATTTCCCATAACCACAGAAGCGACGTATACCGAGAGAAATCCACTTCCGTGGAACAAAACAGCGGCCGCGTAGGACAGAAGGGCAAATGCCAGCGTCAATGTCGGGTACAATCCACCGGTGTCCAGCTTGATGCGCTGATTCGCGAGAGACCCGAGATACCCCGTGATTAACCCCACGACAAGTCCAACCAGCATCTGTAGCGCAAAAGTTCCGATAACATAGAAAGACGCATGCCAGAACGAGCCCATCCCATGTGTCGACCACTGAATCAGGACGATAGTCAAAAAGAAGGCCATCGGATCATTCGTACCTGATTCCACTTCCAACACATCGACTAACCGTCGTCGCAAAGGCTGACCGCCGAGAATGGAAAACACCGAAGCGGCATCCGTGGAACTCACCGCAACGCCAACTAAAGCAGAGGGGAAAAACGGCAGATTCAATAGATAGTGTGCTAGGCAAGCCATTACCGCAGCACTGATGAGCACGCCGACTGTCGCGAGCGACAATGCAGGAAGCCATACGTTGCGTATCCTCGCCGCAGAAGTGTGCAAACCGCCCTCAAACAAAATGAGTATCAACGCGATGTAACCAACTGATTGCGCAGTAGATAGTGGTACTTTGGGGCTGATTCCTAACCCACCCGGCCCAAGCAAGATGCCGATGGCTACGAACCCAATGAGGACGGGAAATCCAATCCGGTTCCCCACACGAGCAGACCAAACTCCGGCTAACAGAATGACAGATAATAACAGGAGAAATGACTCCATAGCCTTCCCCCTTTTTTACATGTAGCTTTTGCTACACTCTGTCTACTTAGTTTATCACATAAATCAGGTCAGGTCGATTTTCGAGCGGCAGAAGGTCGTCCTAGTCGATCCACACTGGAAACCAAGTGGAGCGTCCACAAGGATATGAGAGGTCCAAAATGCTACGCATTCCAGGACTATTGTGGTTCCTCAGTTGACTTAATGGAAAAAGCGTCAAATAGCCACGGTGTTTTACACTTGATTAATGAAAATGGAGGAGTATATTACTTTTTGGGAGGAGAAGCAAACTTGCAACCCTCGCTTACAGGTATCATGGGGCAAGTTTGCCTTCTCGTTATAGTATTACGCACACCGACCTTCAGGTATGGAGGTACTTTTGAGGATTCATGTATTCACCTGTTATACCAGAAAAATCCTCAGTGTTTGTAACGCGCAGCCTCCCGCGTGTAGACATGTATACACTCGACACCGCATGGCGTACACCCCCCTGGTTAAGAGGTGGCTTTTTCTCGTCTGGTTACTCCCCGGAGTCGACGGTCAGTCAATATCATCAACAGCGCTAAGGCACTGACGGCTATCATCACAACGGCAACATGATGCATACCGGCATCCGATACCTTCTTATGAAAGGCAATTCCAATTAACGCCGAAGAAGCGATTGAGCCAATATACCCGAACGTGCGGAACAGACCCGAAGCCGTTCCAATTTGGTCTGCAGCAACCTGTGTGTACAATGCTATCTGGTTTCCGCTGACCATTGTCCCCATCGTGATCCCAAAGATACACGTAATCAACAAAATCCAAATGATTGGTGTGCTTGTGGTCAGAAAGAGCACGCCAACAGACGCGACAATACAAGACACAGCAGAGGCAATCAACGGAGCAAGTACCAGGTTTCGCTTCGAAATTGGTCCTACGACGAGTGCTGAAACGACACTCATTGGCAAAATGAGAAGCCCTGCGCCGAGTGACGATGTGCCTCGCGCTGCACCGATCCACTCCGTCACGCCGTACAGCACCGTGTAGATACACAGCGTCAATAAGGCAAATCGCGTATAAGTGCGCGTGAGCGCCAAGTTCGTCGCGAGCAAACGCACGTCGATGAATGGACGCGCTACTTTCAACTCCCAAACAGTTAATACCACGCCGAACAGGACGGCCAAACCAAGCGCCAGCCAGTCTGGTTTAGGCAAAGAGAACAAAAATACCATCAGCGATGTAATCGTAAGCGCAAACCCGATGATGCCTGGCACGTCAATCCGTGAAGATACCTCCCGAAGGGTTATCTTCCCCTGGACAGGTGCATCCTTTGGAATCCATAATGCGGCCATCACAAACGCGATGAGCGCAAATGGAATGTTGACGAAAAACGTCGTGCGCCACCCCCAAGCATCGACGAGGACTCCCCCAATGGGGAGCCCTACTGCGGCTGTCACGACGCCAGCAATCTGAAGTGCACCTAATACGTTACCTGGTGGCTTAGACATCCCAACCGACTCTGCACGCCGACGAATCAGCAGCATGGCAGACGGATAGGCGGTTGACGTACCCACGCCGATGAGCACTCGGGAGATGACCAACATGGCCATGTCCCTGCCGAACCCACCTAACAAGCCCCCGATGAGCACGAGCAGGATGCCCGCCAAAAATACTCGGCGAGGCCCGAACTCCTCCGCGAGTTTCCCAGCCGTCGGTTGAGCGATGGAGCTCGCCAAATAAAGCACCGTGACCAAAATGGTGGTTTGGGCTGCTGAAATATGCAAAAACATGGCAATCGGCACTAACGCGGTTGCAATCATGGAGCTATTGATTGGGTTCAGTGTCGATCCCATGTACAACGGAGCCACAAATCTCCATGAAAAGGGGTTACCACTTGGCAAGATGGTCACCCCTTAGTTTGTTTCTTGCGCATGAATTGAATCGAGGGTCTTCACCCACTCGTCGACAGTCTGCACGGTTGCCTGGCGAGGAAACACCTTTTCCATGAGCACGCGGTGAACTTCAGAGTCCGGATCAGCGCAGGCATCTTCGAGCACGGTGATCGCAAAATCCTTGTCTGCCGCTTCACGAAGCGTTGACAAAACGACTCCACTCGTCGCGATGCCGGTGAGAATCAACGTATCGATTTGTTTCGCGCGAAGAATGACTTCCAAGTTACTTCCTGCAAATGCGCTTACGCGGTACTTCGTAACAATGGGTTCCCCAGTCCTTGGTTGTACAGATTCGTGAATTTGCGTCGCATATTCAGAGACAGTCATACCACCCATCTGCTGCACCTGCGAGAAAGCCTTGTTTTTTGGGCTGACTTCCGGATACCCTTCACTAAAGGCGACGCGTACAAAAATAACAGGGATGCCCTTTTGCCGAGCAACCTCTACAGATTTTTGAACTGCGTTCATCATTGTCTGATTCTCTTGAAAGCGAGAAACAATGCCGTTCTGCATGTCCATAACTAGCAGTGCTGGATGGTTCATATGTTTTTACACTCCTTTAATTTCGGTTATAATAACCGGAGAATTCTCCACATGATGATAATTGGAGAGGTCTCCACTTGTCAATGAAGCAAATTCTATTTAGGGATTGATTGTTATGAATCACGCGAGACAACGGCATACACGCACAGAACGACGGGATGCAGCAGAAAATCGCCAACGCATACTAGATGCTGCACTAAAGCTGTTTGAACAGCATGGGGTAGAGCAAGTCAGTATGAATCAAATCGCCATCGAAGCAGGCATCGGCCCCGGAACGCTGTATCGCCGCTACGGCAACAAAAGCGAATTGTGCATGGATTTAATCAAAGACAACATCGTTCTCCTGTTCGAGGATATTGAGGCTTATCTCGAGGAGCATCAAGATGAACCACCGAGCCAGCGCTTAAAAGGTATTCTGACCATCTTTATCGCCTTTCGTGAGAAAAAACTGCAGTTGCTGGCAGGTGTAGAGGAAGTCTCACCGGCGAACAAATCACAATCTAGGACGCCAAGCCCTGTATATGATGAGCTCCATGAAATTATCTCCAAATTGTTCCGCGAAATGACGGTAAACGAGCTGACAGAGCCAGACAACGTATTTCGGACGGATATCTTGTTGATGGCACTCAAAAAGGATTTCTATGTGTTTCAGAGAGATGTACGCGGTTATTCACCCGAGTCGTTTCTGGAACAACTCTGCCTGACATTTTTCCCACAGACACAGAAAGATAAGCCATAAATCGTTCGTCAATTCGGTGGGCGTATCCCATTTGCTTAGATACGTCCACATGGGTAACTACCAACTTCGTCGTTCATTTGAAAGGGAACAAGTTCTTCTATATTCAGTGACTTAATGAATGCCCTTCGAGTGAAGTGTGAAAATATGCAGCAACACAAAAAAGAGCCAACCAATCTACACACTACCTGTGCATACCGTTGGTGACTCCTTTGAAAAATTCATTGCGCCATCCCTAGACTAGCAGCACCTGTCCCTTCAATGGCCTATCCCGGCTTCGCAGGGCATTGCTGCATTGTATACGCATCCTACTGGCATCAATCGGACAAATGGGCTTCCAAGAACCATAGGTCTTTATCCAGTTGGCGCGAGACTTCCGTAAACAAATCGGATGTATCGGGATCTTCCTCAGCCGACTTGAAAATGGCTTCACGCGCGCTATTCGCCACAACGGCCCAGCGCTCTGCAAGTGCCTGCAACACAGACAAATCCTGACTGGTTTGAAGGGGCCAAACAGGAAGCGAGGTTTGTGTGGCGATATCTTGCACAGGTACCCCGGCAACGCCGCCCAATGCGGTCACCCGTTCAGCCACAGTATCCGTCAGTTCAGTCAAGTGGCCAGCTAATTCGTCAAATAGCTCATGGTATGCAATGAAGTGCGAACCGCGCACATTCCAGTGTGCAAGCTTGGTTTGGATGAATAAATCCGTCAAGTCCGTCACGTGTCGGTTCAATAATTCCACCATATGTTGTCGAACTTCGTCCGACATGTGAATGCGCGTCTTCCTCAGCTTGGTCACCTTACGTCCCCCCAACAGGCAATTGATTCCTACCCAATATAACCCAATGCCACACAATTTATTATACCGCTATGTGCGACAGTGTCATCTATATACGGAATATACGCAATAAAACGATGAAGAATAGGCATCCCCCCCCTCTACACTTCCCGAAAAAAAAGAGCAACACAAAACACAATAACGTTGTGTTTCCTTCAGATAATTAACACGGAAGTATTAAATACCATAATAAAAAGATATTGTATAATGCCACCTGTTTATATACTATATACATAGACAATCAATGCAATAGGGGGGGGATTTTTATGCGAAACGAACGTTTAAGAGGGTACTTAGATGTCATTTTGTTATCGATTCTTTCTGAAGGTGACTCGTATGGATATGACATCGTGCAGCAAGTCAATGAACAAACGCACGGTGCTTTACTACTAAAAGAGGGTTCGCTTTATCCCGCATTAAAGCGGCTGGAAGCTAACCGCTTTATAGGGGGCTATTGGGGGACGGACAAAGATACAGGTCCACGTCGACGTTACTATTCAATTACGGAACGTGGAAAGACCCATCTCAAAGAACTTAAGCGGGAGTGGTACGCCGAACAACGTATGTTATCCACGTTCTTTGGGAAGGTGAATTTTGAATGAACAGTATCGACGGGTATCTTCGTGAAGTCGTCAAGGGGACATACCTACGCAAACGCGAACGAGAAACCTGGGTCAAGGAAATGCAAAGCCATCTAGAGGATTCCGTGCAAAATTATCAAGTCATTGGATTACCAAATGAACAAGCATATCAAAAGGCCATTACATCATTCGGAACGCCAAGGGAACTTCGCCAGCAGATTGTTCGGGAGACATTCATGATATCACCTCGATGGTTCATAATGGCTACAATTCTTTGTATTTTTTCGTTAGGAGTTGCTTTGTTCACAAATATGCGCTTTGACGATGTCGTTGTAAGTACAGGTAATCCTGATGGTTGGAAGATGATACCGAACCATGTGGTGGTGACTTGGCTGCATCATTATTTTCCGTTGAACCCCGCTCGATGGGCAACGCTTGGAATTATGTGTTTCATGATGATTTTTACCCGCAAACAAACGGATCGATTGGCTGTTTTAGTGAGTTGGATACCATGCTGTGTATCCCTATTACCTAGTAGTATTTCACTACCTTTCATAAAAGAGAGCCAGCGTGTGATATTCTCAGCATTCCTCATCACTCAGCCGGTAAACATTGCATCAATTTACGAATTTGTGATGCTGATTATGTTTGGAACTTTGCTTTATTTATGGGCACACAACCTTGTCGTTAGTCTAACACCTTGGTTGATATCAATGACCTTGACTACATATGTATTTGTTTGGCGTACCGTTCAATCAACATTGTGGCAATGGACCCACAATCCGATTTTCTGGGGACAAGCGCCAGTCGATTGGAGGGACGCATGGTTCACGTTGTTGTCATTACTGATTCATTTCATTGAGGTTGTTTCGTTTTTCTATATTTGTCAACGGATTGATGCGAAGTTTATAAGACGGGTCAAAGTGGTTGTTTGAAAGTCATATACGAAAAGGAGGGATTGTATCTGTTGACCATTACACCGTTTGCTATCGTCGCGACCGTGTTGTATCTGATATTAGCTATAGAACTCGGGGTTAAGAAGAAAGTTTCAATCCGGCGGCAGGTACTGTCATTACTGTTTTTTGCATATCTACTTGTTGTGGTTGATATCACCTTATTCCCAATCCCATATGCACACCATGGTGGGAATCTGCAAGAAAACAACCTGATTCCATTCAAAACGATCATGGGAATTCTCAAATTGGGTTCACTTTCAAACGCTCTCTCAAACATTGGTGGAAACGTGTTCTTGTTTGCACCATTTGGATTCCTGATGCCTTTACTGTTCAGAAAACAAAATAGTTATACAAGAGTTCTCCTGTTCGGTTTTCTGGGCACACTTTGTGTGGAATCCAGCCAGTTCATAATTTCCGCGATTCTTGGTTTCACCTATCGAAGTTTTGATGTCGATGATTTGATTTGCAATACAGTCGGTGCATTGTTCGGTTACGCGATTTTACGCGGCTATAATTTCTTATTAAGGCAAAAAGGAATATGGGTGAAACTCAGTCCAATCCTGGCTGTAGTTGTTCTGGGAGGAATTTTTGGATATGAATATACATCTCACTCAACTCCAGAACGTGCACAAGAAAGCATGGATTCCAATGTGTTGCCACTTGTCACCGTTCCATTTTCCAAAGGCGTTGTATTGATTACCCAAACGGACCCGAAATCCACAAAAGAAGCGGGATATGAGGCTTGGTATTTCGAGAAAACAAGTTTATTTGGCTGGCGATTGAAAGCAACATCCATCGATGCACTCAATCATTCCGTTAATTCGCTCATAGCAAATGAGCAAACTTTCATTTGGGGCATCACAGGGAATTCTAATGCTAAAGAGGTTGTATACCGTACAAAGGGCGAATTTTATAAATCAAGTGTGAATACCCAAGGGTTTTGGAATATAGCTCTCCCATTTCCCCAAAATATATCTTCCAGTGGAAGTTTGTCTCTAGTTCTTCATGACGGAAGGACTGTTACACTTCCTTTTCAAACTAGTAAACAATAAAAGTTAGGAAGAGTCTCATGGTTGAAAAATTGTAGTCAAAATCCACAAACATCAAGCCATGAGACTCCCTTAATACTTAGTAAGCCTTAATAGTGTACCGAGAAAGTTCCATCAATGTAATTATAGTCACCATTAGCCTTCCATTCTATATAGTAAAAGTTATTAGCATTAAGTCCTGTCCACTTAAAGCTACTACTACCCAAATTTACTGTCTGCCCTTTAACCTCTTGTCCTGTGGAATAGTCCCACAGATACAAATTGTAATTGGCGGGTGAACCACCGCCGGATGTTATATTATCCCGGATTTCGACGATTAGGTGATTGAGGTCATTGACCGGGGCATGTTTTCAAGTATTTGGTGGATTTGTTAGCGAACACGGCGAAATCATGGTACGGAACTAGAGCAATGGACACAATTCCCCCCTCCCCAAGCCAGGCTATGAACTCCACTTTTTCAATTGGAAGAAAAATCTACGTGGCGGCATGAAGCATGATCAACGACCGATGCTTTGCATACACGGGAAGACGAATGCTCCACTGGCGTGCATGACGCACTAGAATCCCAGGTAGATGGAATAGTCTTCGTCTGAGCCGTCCGGCGGTCCACTGTCGCACCCCTGGTTGAAGCGCGACGTGCTTGTACAGCAGGAGTAGATTATACGCAAGTAGCTTTAGACCTTGCAGCGCTTTGTTGGCATCGAAATTCTGGCTGGAGAATCGGTCAATGGCAAATCCATATTTGGCTTCCTTGATGTGATTCTCAGCGTTACCACGAAAGTTATAGAAGTGCCATACATCCTCGCCGCTCCAGTCAAACGTTGTGGCAATCGCCTCGTATTCCCAGAGCCAATCCGCACACAGGCACTCCTGGGGGTCAATGTCTAAGCGACGCACAATCACGACCCGCCGAGGCCTGTCCCAGGATGTTGCCTGATACATGATGGAAGTAACGTCACAATGTTCCCGGTCACTCTCTGTGATGCAGTGCCAGAGGAGATTTGGCGCTTGCGCCAACTGTGCGAGTCGCTTGGTCCACTTCAGTTTGATGACGTAATCCCGCTGATCTTGCTCCAATATCTGAAACACTTTTTCTCCGGTAAACCCTTTATCCATGCGGACGGCACGAATGTTGACGCCATCCGGCAACTGGTCTTTCATCGCCTTGTAGAAATCCGCAAATCCATCTGATGTATGGGCGTCACCAGAGCGCAACTCATCATAGAGACAACAACCAGTGAGTGAATCAAACGCCAGCAAGGGATGGAAACTCGCTCGTCCGTGATGGTGTGGATTATATCCAACAGCGGACTGTTGCTGCGCGCCATAAACAGTCTCTACAGAGGAGTCGATATCGACCACGATGCCTTGTCCTTTGGGGAGAAGTGACCTTAGGATTTGTCTATGCGCCGAACGTATCGCTTTGATGCCAGCGTCGGAACCGAGCCGCTTCAGATCCTTATACAACAGAGTCGTATCAGGCAGTTTCGGCACGTCCAACTTCAGCTTCAACAGGGGATCTTGTTCGATGTCCTCAAAGTGGAAAATCCGTTCCTGACCCAGCAAGGAACCGAAAATGACGGTCAGAGCAATATCGTCCATGTGGAACTGGGTGTTTCTGCCCTTGCGTAATCCATGTACCCAAAACTCCCTGTCAATACCCGTTCCCAAAACGAAATCTATGAGACCACTTGCACCGCCAAAGGAGGTGGCGGCATTCAAATCGTAGCGAGTATGAATTGTAGAGCTTTTACGAGCAAACTGACTTCGTGTATGATTATATTGTTTCACCCAAAAGGTGCTCCTTCCTAGCGAAGATGTGGTTCTCGACAAACTCATCTTAGCCATACGGGGAGCACCTTTTCAATTATTCACACCAGTTCATGAGGACACAATCGTCGAAATCCGGGATTATCATTCATTGAAATTTCACCAGAACTATTAGGTGAAAAATAGTAGTTTGTATAAATTCCTGTTGCATTGGAAACGTGCGAAAATGAACCATTGTAGTTGTTTGCACTAAGATTCCAATACGAAGAGGGTGGCGTGGTTGTCATAGGGGATATACCCGACCCTGAGGAATTTGAATCAGATGGTGGCGTAGTTGATACTCCATTCAAAACAGGTGCATTTGATGACAGACTGGGCGTTGTAGCTGCAAAGGAAGTTGAAATGCCTGTCAACAACATTGTAATAGCTGCGAGTGTACCAATTATCGTTTTTTCAAGATAACTCCTCCTATTATGGTTCTTTTTACTCATGTAACCTGAGTATGTAATTTAAGGTATCTCATTTCTCGGGAAAATGTTGTCGATTTATCGGGTATGAATATTCTGATTTTATCAGTATACATCCTGGGATTCGTATGTCGATTGAACTCCGTATGAATGAAACTCAAATGAATTGTGTTTCTTTAGGATTGATGCTTGTAGGATATAGGTGTCATTTATGGCCTGCTGCATAGGTTCCGCCCTTTTTATGCTCATGTATTGACATTGCGTATCCCCCCTTAACCTTATTTTATTCAAATTTTCTTTATTTCTTTGATTCCTTGTTTCAGTGATCATCGTATGATATCGTGTCCGTTTCTTGAAGATGCTCTGTCATAAAGTATTCACACGATTTCCTGATAGCTTCAGTTTATTGTTGAATGTAGTATGATGGATTAAGTTTTGGAAGAGATAAGGGTAGATTATGCAAAAAACGGGTTTAATTCGCGGATCATCAATCATGGTCACGGCCATTGGAATCACCAAATTCTTAGGCATTATATCCATCGTGCCAATTAACCAGCTGCTGGGTAATATCGGGCAAGGCTATTACTCAACCGCCTATAATCTCTACACCATTCTCATGGTTCTCGCGACCAGTGGGTTACCAACGGCACTGAGCAAACTCATCTCAGAACGCGCCGCCTCAAAAAATGATATGGAAATCGAGCAACTCTACCGTGTGACATTAAAACTGGTGAGTTGTTTCGCGGTGTTTGGAGCACTTCTTATCTGGTTTGGTGCACCTTACTACGCCCGTCTCGTTGCGATCCACGCGAGCCACGAACAGATTGCAAACATGACGCTATCCATTCGCGCGCTCGCACCGGCAGTTTTAGTCGTTCCCTTGGAAAGCGCCTTGCGAGGCTACTTGCAGGGATTTCAGCAAGTGAAGGGTCCAGCGCTCTCGCAGGCGCTAGAGCAGTTATTTCGCGTATTCGTGGCGGTGTTTGGAACCTATTTTCTCATCAAAAATGGCCGGGGAATCGCTGAAGGGGCTGCCACCGCCACATTCGGGGCCTTTGTTGGCGCGGTTGCAGGTGCTTTTGCTCTCTGGCTGTCGGTGATGCGATTTCGCAGGCAGCACACACGACACTACAAGCCACAACAAAGTAATAGAGCCGTGCGACGAATGTTGTATCACGTGGCCATCCCTGTATGTCTTGGGTCCTTAGTCGTCCCCATTTCGAGCAATGTCGACTCGCTGACCGTCGTCAACGTCCTGACCCATTTTGCAGGTGAAACGTTTAATCAAGCGCAGGCTGGCTTTGGCATTCTGTCGCGGCAAGCTCAAAATCTCGTACAGCTTCCGCTCGCATTCACCATCGCCGTCGGATTCTCTGTGATGCCTGCAATTTCTAAAGCGCGGGCCTCGCAGGATAAGGCTGCGATTCAAGCCAACATCATTACACCGATGCGTATGATGTTCTTTGTTACGTTCCCAGCTGCAGCGTTCTTCTTGAGCGTCGCGCACCCCATTGAATACATATTGTCAGACTCGTATGCGGGCGCCAACATTATTGCCGCTATCTCACTGATGTGCATCTTCTCAAGTATGGAGTTAATGTCGACATATATCCTGCAAGGGCTTGGCAACTTCTATCAACCCGTGCGAAACATGTTTCTAGGTACCGCTTTGAAAGCGATACTCAATGTCCTCCTCATTTTTCTCCTGAAAAGCGTGCTGGGGGCAGCCATCGCGACTATCTTGGGGTATGTGCTATCGTCAACGCTCAACGTCTGGGCTGTTCGGAGACACAGTGGTGTGCGGTTTTCTGTCTTGCGTCTAGCACGCCCGTTTCTGTTGGCGTCTTTGCCCTTGTTTATCGAATTATTTTTCATGAATCGAATCCTGACAGACGTCGGGACATCGTTCCCACCACGCGAACTGTGGTTGTGGAACGTCATGCAATTGCTCATTTCTTGCCTGACCGGCGCGCTGCTCTATTTATTCGTCTCCTTCCGAATGCGATTGCTTCGGCCGGATCAATTTTGCGCACTGCCAGTCATCGGTCCATGGCTGTCACGTTTTACGGAACGGACAGTAGGCTAAGCTGCACATCGATGGGGGCTCAATTGGCCCCCTGCCACTTCTTCGCCGCGTCCAAGTCATACCCTTTGGACGTCACGTAGCCAGGAATCGTCCAAATCCCCAGATGGTGCGCCTTTGCATACGACTGGTCGGCTTCAAGTTCCGCCAGGTGATCTGTGTTGGGAGGATAAATATACGCCACCCTTGCGAGCCCCTTGCGAACGACATCCTCGTTGTACATATCTGTTTTTGTAATATAGACATAAGCCAAGAGGCGACCGTATTTGTCTGTGGTATATCCAGGCTTCCCTTCCTCGATATAAATCTGTTTGCCCACCGGCAACTCTTGACGGGCGAACGCTGCCGCATCGAGTGCAAACGGTTCAACTGGTGTATTGGGCTTGACGTCCTCCGGCGTGTCAATTAACAGCATCCGAATCGTCTTGTCCTCACCGTCTGGCATCCGGACATGAATCGTGTCGCCATCGGTCACCTTCGTGACGACTACAGGCACCAGATTTCCCTGTGCCGTCGCGCTTTTATCAATGACCTCGTCGGCGTTCTGCTGATTGCCTTCCGTGCGATTCTGATAGGTGCCCGTTGTCGCAGCACCAGTCGTTCCCGCACCCGTGTGATGGTTCAAATGCTGGTCTACGGCGACGACCAAAATCGCGATAATCAGCGCGGCAAGTCCCCCGCCACGCCTAAATTTCTTTCTCAAGTAACTTCTCTCCTCGTCTTCTCCGATAGCAGAATTCCGCAACCATGAGAATACCATCGAAGTCACAAGGACGCCATCATCGACACCCCCGCAAGCGCACAGCGAGGGATGGCCTCATCAATAAGTACTGTATAAACACAAACCAAACATTAGAGCGATCACGATCAGTGCGATGGAAAGAGCCACAACAATCCATGAAGAGGCGCGGAACTCACCGCGATTGATGCCAGATTTCTTGCGCAAATACGCGATAACAGAGAAGATAAACGTCAAACAACCGAGTGCTAGGCTAGCGTAGCCAACCGCCTTAATCAGTGCATCAGCTTTGACGCTAGCGTAGCGGCGCAACTCAAAATGCAGGCTCGTGGTGACGAACCCGACTCCCATAATCGCGATGGCCGTGCGAATCCAAGCAAGAAATGTTCGCTCATTGGCCAGATGCTGCTGTACGTACTTCGCTTCGTTTTGCGTTTCGTTCACCTTGATTTGCTCGTCATCGTGCACAGCTATGAAACCGCCCTTACTTGGCTGCCACCGAAAGCAGCCGAATTTATCAGCAATTTCATTGTATACACAAATACCGAGATGAACAGGAAGAAGTGACGCAAAAGCGCGATGAAGTCGGAGGCGCGAAGACCAGCGTTCCCCTCAAATCCGCTGACGACGGTTGCGGTTGCGCGGATCGATATCCCCGCGATGGACATGCCTAGCCGTTTGTTGATATTCCATCTGCTCCCGAGCCGAACGCGCTTGCCGACGGCGCCTGGATGTCGCCATTCCCCAAATGACACGCCAGAAAAAAGCCAACACAACGACAATGCCGCCACATATAGACAACGTAACCATACCAAAAACGAGCATTTCAGCGATGATGATCACCCCTTCATACAGCATCGACCAGTGGTGGAAACTTCAATCCTCCACTCCGCTTGACAATTGGGCGTCATTGAACGCGGCATTGCATCATATTTCTAAATACTGAATATAGCCGAACGTGGAGAAGGTGTATGCACATGGTCATCGCCAGTCGCTTTCTTCGGATGACGACACCAGCCATGCGTGGCCCCGACGTGATGGCCGCGCAACGACGCCTGATTGTTCTCGGGTTCTACCAAGGGGCTTCAGACGGCGTATACGGCCCACAGACCGTACAAGCAGTCATCGCATTCCAAACCGCCAACCACTTACTAGCAGACGGTATCGTCGGGCCACACACGTGGACGGCGCTCGGCATTGGTCAGGTGCAGTGGGGTGGGGGGCAGTATCATATCGTGATCGACACAAATCAAAACGTGCTCGCACTGTACACGAACAACGTGCTCACCGGGACGTACCTCGTGGCAACCGGCAAACCCACCACACCGACACCGATTGGCGACTGGCTGATTATCGAGAAACAACCAAACCCAGGCGGGCCCTTCGGCACCGCCTGGATGCGCTTATCCGTACCGAACGGCGGCTACGCTATCCACGGCAATGATGATGCGTCCTCGATTGGCCAGTCTATCACGCATGGTTGTGTGCGCATGGCAAACACCGACGCAACCACGCTCTACAACACGGTACCTTTAGGGACGCTGGTGACCATCATGGGGCAATTGGCGACGACGCGACTACTCGACATTGGCGCGACGCCAGGGAGTGATATCGCCGAGGTGCAACAGATGCTGCAAGCGCTCGGCTACTATTCGTCGTCGATTGATGGCGTCTATGGTCCGAGTACACAGGCTGCGGTCCGAGCGTTTCAACAAGCGCAACAATTGTCACCGGATGGCGTCGTCGGCCCACAGACGATTGTCGCGATTCAATCCCGCTACGACATTGCGCTAGGCGATGTGCAGCCGTAACCGCCATTGGCCGATTGGCCAGAGGCTCGCCACAGCTGTCCGACTTTTCAATCGAAATTCAACGTTCACCTTGTACAGTGGGTTTAGGAAGCAAGGCTGCTGCCAGCCTCATTTCTTTGACCCCCTTCTCCGGCCATCACAGATATGTGGTGGCCACTTTTTTTCGTGAACCGGTCGGCTTGAATGTGCCTGTGAATACACCTTCAGAATATCGACAAAATTCCATCGAGAATCGTACTGCGAAAAGTATATTAAAGTTTAAACTGTTCTTGTTCAGAACAATTTAAACACCAACACAAATTGGAGGGTGCCAACTTGTCATCTGTCCCGACGTACGATTTGCGCAATCCATTTCCGTGGTATGAACACATGCGGTTGAACCGTCCTGTTTGGGAAGAGCAACCCGGTGTTTGGCATGTGTTCCGACATGAGGATGTCAAGCGCGCGCCATCGACAATTTAACGCCCCGCATCGAAGCCATCACAGCTGAATTGATTCAAGATCTCCCGAGGCGCGGATTGCAGGTTGAAGTCGATATCGTCGACGCTTTAACCACGCCGCTGCCGGTTATCGTAATCGCGGAGTTGCTCGGCGTCCCTGCCAGTGACCGATCCCGCTTCAAAGTGTGGTCGGACGCTATGCCCTACTGAAGGCGTTCGCATCTGTGGAAATTCCATCCGTTAAAGCATGCGAGCCTGTACCGACGGGGCTTGTCTGTGGATTTCAATCCATGCCCATCCGCTTGGCACTTCGAGCGGAAGAGACCGTCTGAGGCTATAGGCTCAGGCGGTATTCATGCTGAAGGTCATCTTTTATCGTCAACGTGGCAATGACTGCCGGAGCTAGAAGAACGAAGTCAATACAAACATAGCAAATCGGTATTTTTCATCAGCTATAAAGCAGGGGGAGGCAGACAGCACCTCTCCCGAAACAGCTGAATCACAGTGCAATTTCAAACATCCGTTCCTCGCCACTTGCCCGTTTTTCAACGACTAGCACGCCGAGGGATTTTTTCTTCGCAAACACCGGACGCGTCGCATAAACGGAGCCGGAGGGTTGAATCGATGCTGTCCATCCGCGCGGCATGCGTGTATCAATCTGCTGATATAATTCGTCGTCGGCTGCCGTACCCGTCAAACGAGGCAACCAGCCTTCCGCATAGGCATACCAGATTTCCTGAACTGCCTTCGCAACTTCTACTAAACGTGCTGTATTTGTTGTGAGTTTATACAATTTGCACCGCTCCCCGCTATCAAAATGCCTCTCTTGGCAACAGCGTGGCCACGATTTGGGCAAAACATACCTTCGCAGCTACGAGGAGCGATAGATTTAAGATTCACTCCTATGCCTCAACAAAACATATGAATCACAGGCGCGATACTTGCCCAAAATTCACGATACGGGTAGCGAAAGCGGGTTATCCAAACGCGCCCCCGCCCGGGTGCCTTACATATTTTATTCGCCATCCTCCGCGCCCGCCTGTATGCCTTTGCCTACATACAAGCGAAAATCGGCGAGATCTAAGCACATCTGCCACTCCATGTCGGGATTCCAGGCCGCACAACCAACACAGACGTCGTAAGGTTTGTCGATGAATTGGCGGATGGTTTCTTGGCGCACTTCTTCTGCCGTCTTTCCCTGCACACACCGAACAAAGACAAACTCGTCCCCACCAAAGCGAGCAGCAATTCCAGATTCGCCGATGGCCGACAAAAGGGTTTGTGCCACATCTAATAGTACGTCGTCACCACGCGCGTGACCGTACTGATCGTTAATTTGCTTAAACGCGTTGACATCGAGAACCCCGACAATCAGCGTCGCCCCCATTCGCGCCGCATCCTGTTGCACAGTGGGTAAAAAGTGCAGTAGCCCGCGTCGATTAAAAATTCCTGTCAGCGGATCCCGCCGGCTAGCATCCTCCGCCTTCCGCCGCTCCACGAGCAAATCCGCCACCAGCGAAATCTGCGACGCGCAAAGCGACAGTAGCTCCTCGTCATCTGCGGGCCGTGACGACCGACTCCCCAGTACCATGGCGCAAATCGTCCTGCTGTAGGCGTCCAATAGCGGCCATGCACCGACATAAGAAATATCCGATTGTTCGAAAAGATGCTGCCATAGTGAAGGCAAAGTGGAGACCGGCGCCCACGCCTGACTGCAGAAAAACGACGAACTCCCGAGATACCAGGGGCTTTGCGGCAACAAACTGTCTAGATGTTCAAGCGGCACGCATAGTCCCCATGCGTGATAAACCCGAACACGCGTGTCCAATTGACCGAAGTGATTGGGGATAAATCGCTTTCGATATACAAACATCCCCGCATCAATGTCAAGATGTTGACGCAATGCGTCCGCAACCCGTCGAAGAAGGTCGGTGCCACGATGTGCTTGCGACCACGTCTGTGATTCACGAATAAAAACAGCTAGTCGTTGCATGGTGGCATGAAAACCTCCTCCAGCTTGTTCATTTCTACTATACACAATTACGTAAGATAGTAAATATCAGTATAATCTCACAGCGAATTTTTGAGAATTTGCAGATTCACAGTGATAACAAGGGAATAAACCGTGAACAAATTAGAAACAACGGATAATAGCAAGTGGATTCAGACTTACGATAAGTGTTTTGTCCAACTACATCTGATAAAATTTCTGCTAGTGAACATGAGAGGGCGGTGCTCGCTTGGATATCTTCGTTTCTTATTTGAATGAAGCGTGCATTATTATTAGTGCAATTTGTTTCGCGATTGGTTGGGTGTATATTCGAAAACACCGCGTTCGTATCCATCGCCGCTGGATGTTGACCGGCGTCGTATTCGCCGCGTTATTTTTCATTCTATACGCTGCAAAGACATTTCTCATCGGGGATACCGAATTTGGCGGACCCAAATCGCTGAACACTTTCTATTACGTATTCTTGCAGACACACTCTGTATTGGCGACAGTGGCAGCGATTCTCGGTGTCATTACGCTCGTCTTCGCGGCGCGCGGACGGTTTTCTAGGCACAGAAAAATTGGCCCTTGGACCGTTGTCATCTGGTTTATCACTGCGGCGACTGGGTTGGTCGTCTTCCTACTTTTGTATGTGTTTTTTACACCTGGCGAAACTGCGAACCTAATGCACTCCTATTTAGGGCATTAACGAAAGGTACGAATTTCGGAACGGGCGCCCGGGCCCGTTTACACACGAGGTGAAAGCATCATGTCAACACGCGTCGTCGTTGTCACCGGCGGCGCCCAAGGCATTGGTTTGGGCGTCAGCCGGGCGTTCGCACGCACTGGATGGCACGTCATCATCGCAGATGTGGACGAGGAAGCTGGCCACGAGGCCATGTCATTTTTCCAAGAACAAAATTACCTCGGGCGATTTGTGCGCACCGATGTCAGCGATGAGGCCCAAGTAAAATCCCTCATCGCCAGTATCTCCGAGACGGAAGGCCAGCTCGACGTCGTCGTCAACAACGCTGGCATTTTTAGTGGCGGCCCTATCGAGGAACTCCCTGTCGACGTATTTGACAGAGTCATCGCCGTCAACTTACGAGGGCCTTTCCTTATGGCGAAGTACAGTGCGCCATTGCTGCGCAAAAGCGCACCAGGCGTCATCATCAACATGGCGTCCACGCGGGCACTGATGTCCGAGCCAAATACAGAACCCTATTCCGCGTCAAAGGGCGGCGTTGTAGCCCTGACACACGCGTTATCCATTAGCCTTGGCCCGGACATTCGCGTCAACAGCATCTCTCCAGGCTGGATTGAAGTAGGCGACTGGAAAAAGTCAAAAAACAGGACATCGCCTCACCACCGCGAAGTAGACATGACTCAACACCCAGTGGGACGAGTCGGGGTTCCCGACGACATTGCGAGCCTATGTCTATTTCTCGCATCCAATGAATCCTCCTTTATCACTGGCCAGAACTTCGTCGTTGACGGCGGTATGACGAAGAAAATGATTTATGAGCCAGATTGAACCCACAGACAGTTCGAGAGGAGCACACGGCATGACATCCTTTCAATATATGTGCGGTACACAAATCGATTTCGGCGTCGGCGCCATCGAACGGCTACCTGAACAGTTACAGGCAGCAGGCTTCGGCCGCAAATTGATGGTGGTCACCGACCCGGGGTTGATGGAAGCGGGTATCGCAAAGCAAGTCATCCATCACCTCAACCTGCATGGCTACGCCATCACACTGTTCCACCAGGTACAGCCGAATCCGCGCGACACCGACTGCCTGGCAGGCGCAGAGCAATTTCGAACGCGTTGGTGTGACGGCGTTCTCGCCGTCGGCGGCGGCAGTGCGATGGACACCGCGAAGACCATCGCACTGCTCGCGCGTCACGGTGGCACCCCCAGCGCGTACGCAGACGGGGAGCGGGCATATGGCGAAGCAGCCCCCATTGCTTGTGTGCCAACGACGGCCGGTACCGGATCGGAAGTGACACGCAGCGCCGTCATCACAGAAGACGCCACGCACCGCAAGGTGACGCTCAAACACGAGTGGTTGCGCCCAAACTTAGCCATTCTCGATCCCGCTCTAACCACGACAGTCCCCCCGCACGTCACCGCAGCCACAGGCGTCGATGCCCTGGTGCACGCGATTGAGGGGTACACATGCAAGAAGACGCAGCCGATTTCTCAAGCGTTTGGCGCGCGGGCGATGGGGCTCATTGTCCGCGCCTTGCCCACGGCCTACCGAAATCCTGCCGATATCGATGCGAGACAAGACATGCTGCTCGGCAGCCTCCTGGCGGGCCTATGCTTTGGATCCGCCGACGTCGCCGCGGTCCACTGCCTCGCCGAAGCACTCGGCGGTCTCTATGACACCCCGCACGGACTTGCGAACGCGGTGTTCCTGCTGCCAGTGCTTCGCTACAACGCGCAAGCGCACGTCGATTTGCACGCGGAGGTCGCCCGCTTGACCGAATTTGCAACCGAAGACGATCCGCCCACCAAAGCCATCGAAAAGCTGTTGTCGGGCATGCAGGCATGGTTGCACGAACTCGACATCCCGCCACTGTCTTCCCTCCCACGCGTTTCCCGGGACGACAGCGACAAAATTGTCGAGTTGGCCGTCGCGAACAACTCGACGCCGAGCAATGTACGCGAGATTGACGCCGACGGATATCGCGCAATTCTCGACGAAACGTTCGCCGTAAACGCCATTTGACCCGAATCGAAAAAGGAAGTGCTCGTGTGAAAATTCTCGTGACTGGTGGAGCTGGATTCATCGGCTCGCACGTCGTGAACGCATATATTGAGGCGGGGCATGAGGTTGTCGTGATCGACAATTTGTCTTCCGGTTCCAAGGACCGCATTCATCCGAAGGCGAAATTTTACTTCATGGATATCCGATCCGCCTCATTACCGCAAGTCTTCACCCTGGAGAAACCGGACGTGGTGAACCACCACGCGGCCCAAAAATCGGTGCCTAAATCCGTGGAGGACCCGCGACTGGACGCGGACTACAACGTCACGGGGCTGCTCAATTTGCTGGAATGCTGCCGTCATCACGACGTGAAGAAGTTTATTTTCATCTCGTCGGGCGGCGCACTCGCCGGTGACGCACCGATGATTCCCACCGATGAGTCGGTCAACCCAGTGATGATTTCACCCTACGCCATTCACAAATACGTAGGCGAAAAGTATCTGCACTTCTATCGCGTGACCTACAATCTGCGCTATACGGTGCTGCGGTACGCAAATGTCTATGGTCCGAATCAAATTGCAGATGGTGAATGCGGCGTGATTCCCATCTTCATGAACAATATCCTCGCCGACCAACCGTCGACACTCTTCGCATACGCCGATGAACCCCGCGGCACGACGCGCGACTACGTCTACGTGAAGGACGTCGCAGAAGCCAACGTGCTGGCGCTCACGGCGGCCGATGACGAAATCCTCAACATCGGCAGTGGTGACGGAATCCACACAGCTGACGTATACCACCTCATCGCCCGCATCGCAGGGTCAAACGCACCATTGCACCGCGCCCCAGAACGCGTCGGCGACGTCCGTCGCAGCGTGCTCGACTGCACGCGCGCCAAACAAGTGCTGGGGTGGCAGCCGCGGACGAGCCTCGAAACAGGCATCCAGACGACGCTCGATTGGCTGCGTAGCCGACAAGCATAAGCTGGAGGCGACCTGGGCCGGCCCCGGTGGCGGGCGCCCGGGCCGCTCGTCGGCACCTGGAGCCAGACGGCGGCACCCCCACAGCCCACACGCGCACCCCCATCACCCCCGCTTCTACGGCGCTACCACCAACCTGTACCTTTTTGCTATCTCTAGCAAATGCCCAGCATATCGCCTTCTACGCTGGAATACGTTGTATGGCATGACCTTGAGGCTAGCAAAGAAGGTGCACAGTTGAAAATCGTAAATTTCTTGCGTGCTGGCGCAGCGCTGGTATGTACGGGCGTGATTCTCGCGCTCTCCGGCTGCGCGACCAATCCATCGACCACCACAACCCTTATCACCCATGCAACCATCGTCGCAGAAGAAAAGACACCCACGACGACCGGTGCGACATCCAGCAAGTCCGCCACGAACTCGTCTACCAAGGTCCAAGGCGGATCGAAAACGGCTCCGAAGAAAACCACACCGCCCCCACCGCCACTGGTCAAGCTTGGCGCCAACACGCCGATGGCCAGTTACTTGAACGAAGCGCTCAGCCTACTCGGCTATATGCCAGTCAGGTTTACCCCTGCACATCAAATGACACTATCTGCAGCCATGCAGGCACTCGGCAAAGTGCAGACGCCGCTGCCTGGTAGCTACGCATGGAAAGATAAAGGCACGGCCAGCCAACTCAGCTCCCTATGGAAGCCACTCACAGACAACGTCATTACGGAGGGGGCTTTGATGCGGTTTCAGACAGATCACAACTTAGCCGCAGACGGCGTCGCCGGTCCCCAGACGTGGAAGGCACTGAGTCAGGCGCTAACGGCTCAGCAGATAAGCACGGCACCCTATTTGTTTATCACCGTCACCGAGCATCCGACGGAGGTGCTCAAACTGTGGAAAAACGGGACCGTCGTCCTCCAAACCGCCGCGAACACGGGTATCGCCTCGTCGCCGACCACCTTAGGCACATGGCCCATTTATTTGCGATACCAATCGCAGGAGATGAGAGGGACGACGCCGTGGGGCACAACGTATGACGACCCCGGCGTCCCCTATGTAAACTACTTTTACCAGGGCGAGGCGGTGCATGGTTTCTCGCGCCCGAGCTATGGATCTCCACAAAGCATGGGCTGCGTCGAGATTCCCATTACCACGGCCGAAACGGTATACAACACAGTCACACTGGGAACGCTCGTCTCGGTTCGCTCCTCCTAAGCGGCCCGTTTTTCTTGCAGTCAACTGTCTAGTTGGTTCAACCTTCCGTCTGCGCTACAATCGTACTAAGGTCGTGACGGAGGGGGGATTCGCATGCAATTTCGAAAGTTGGGCCGAAGCGACATCCAGGTGAGTGAAATCGGCTTTGGCTGTATGTCGATTGGGACGGACGAGGCGCTTGCCACCAATCTACTCCATTTCGCGTTTGATCACGGCGTGCGCTTTTTCGATACAGCGGACTTATATGACCAAGGGAGAAACGAAGAAATCGTCGGTTCGGCGTTTGTGAATCGGCGTCAGGAGGTCGTCATCGCGACCAAAGTCGGCAACCGTTTCGAACCAGGAAAACCGGGCTGGACCTGGGACCCTTCACCCAAATACATTCGTGAAGCGGTCGACAGAAGTCTGCGCCGCCTGCGGACGGACTACATCGATTTATACCAATTGCACGGCGGCACCATGGAAGATCCTTTTGAAGACATCGTTGAGACGATGGAGCGGTTAAAAGAAGCAGGGAAAATTCGTGCGTACGGCATATCGTCCATCCGGCCAAATGTGATCTTGCGGTATCTGGGCGGATCGAACATTGATAGCGTGATGATGCAATACAGTCTACTGGATAGGCGGCCAGAAGAGTGGTTTCCCAAGTTAGCGGAACACGGGGTTTCGGTCATCGCACGCGGTCCGGTCGCGCGCGGGCTGCTGTCGAATCTGGAAAAGCGGTTAGCCGACGGGGAAACCTATGTTGACAGGACAGCTGAAGAAGTCTCGGCGGCACAAACGGCGCTGTCCGAACTCGTGACACCTGCGCGAACGGCTGGGCAGACGAGTCTGCGCTACGCCCTCCACGCAGATGCCGTGGCCTCCGTCATTCCAGGTGCCAGCAAAATGTCACAGGTCTCCGAGAACATCGGCGCCGCGAATGTCGAGGCATTGACGCCAGAGGAAATTGAGCGATTGCGGCAATCCGTTCGCCAAAACGTATATACAGAACATCGTCCGAACGCCTAGCATCACGCCTGTCCAGGCCGACGCCGCGTACAAAATGCGTGTCGGCCGAGGACGTGCGGCTGGATTTCTCCCAAATCTTCGGCGCAATCCTTCACATCGTCGGCGAGATGTAGTTTTCCGCTACGCGTCTACCCGCACTTGCCCATCGTCGGTCACGTCCAACTTGGACGCGGGCGTCGGTGTCGCCAGCGTCTTGATGAGATGGGATGTACCATCCGGATCCTCACTGTAAACCGATGTGACGTAGCCGTCCTTGTTGACATCGCCATAATAAACGGTGTTGCCCACCACCGAAATGAGTGCCGCATTGAGTTGCACGCGATGTGCCACATAATTATTGTCAAAGTATAAAACATTGTACGATCCGTTCAGTCTATCCTCAAAATACAACCGATTTTCGGTATCGGACACAGCGATATTTTTGATGTAGCGCCCTCCGATAGGCACCTCGTCGACGTGTTTCATCGTATCGATATGATAAATGGTGCTGCTCGTACTGGTGTTGATTAAAATGTAGACGTCGTTCGTATAGTGACTAAATGCGATCTTAGCAAATGCGGCATCTGGCGAAAGCTCCGCAAAATCCTCGACAATCACCTGTGTGCCATCGTCGACGTTGACGGTTTTCAACTCCAGGTTGCCAGGGCGCACCTGTTCTCCAACAAACACGCTTTCATCGGAAATCCAGGACACGTACTGGACGGTGTACGGATTCTCCGCCGCGCTGATATCGCGCTTTTGTTGCAAATCATACAAGTGCAGGATGTTTTTCTTGTCGATATATGTGGCATATTGGTCATCTGGTGACACCGTGACAAATTTGTACTGCGACCTCAGTTTCGCCACTTCTTTCTGCTCTGTCTGGGACAGGGACTCAGGCTTTGTATGATTGCTGAGAATCGACTGCACACTCTGATCTGCCGCGCTGAACAGATGGTTGTAGTGATAAAATACAGCCAACTGTCCCAGCGTGACGACAGCGGCGAAA
This sequence comes from Alicyclobacillus acidoterrestris, assembly GCF_022674245.1. Taxonomy (GTDB): domain Bacteria; phylum Bacillota; class Bacilli; order Alicyclobacillales; family Alicyclobacillaceae; genus Alicyclobacillus; species Alicyclobacillus acidoterrestris. The sequence continues at coordinate 1,046,626 of NZ_CP080467.1, read as the reverse complement.
CACAGCAGCTTAATCGCAATCTTGCGCGCCATCATTGACCTCCCTTATCTGATTCCGGCATCACCACGATGGAGGTCGACACTTCGCGCTCGCCAAGCACGTCCCACGGCGTATTGACCAACTTGCCATTGTAGACCATAGTCGTCGAAGAGCCCCCGTCCAAATTCGCAGCGATAGTTGCGTGATACTTGAGCATAAGCGCCTTGATATCGTCATACGTCGCACCCGGCTGATTGATTTCACGCCCATTTGTGACAATCATGATCACGGTGCCATCGGCAGCTTGACCGATAGCCGTCCGCGGATTTCTTCCCTCCGATCCCTGTGTAGGGACCGCCTTTCCATCCTGAACGAGCACCGGGCCAAACCCTACTGCCTCTTGCACATTCAAACTGCGCAGTTGCGGAAGCGAGTACGCACCTGCAATCATTTGGCCGCCTGCGGTAAACGCAATCACAGGCTGTGGACGCGTGGTTGACCCAGTGATACTGACCAATTGGCCATCGTGAATCGTAATTCCCTGGGGATAGGCACCTGTTCCCTGCTGATTGGTGTCGACGAATCCCCCGCCGTTAATGCCGGCTACCGCCCCAGACTCCTTGACCATGTCGGAGACAGTTTGTCCGTGTTGATGCAAATACTTCGTCGTCTGGACGCGAATTCGCTTCGGGTCTTTGACCAGCATGATATAGGCCGTAAAGAGACTTTCCTTATCCGTGATGACCTGAATGGATCCATTGTGGCTGTCGTAGTTCTTCCGAACGATGTCATTTGGATTTTTAGTCGTTGAAACAAGCTGGTTGGACAGTGCGTTTTGTTGTATGACAGATTCCGGTAGCGTATACAAAGAGAGCGGACGCAGCAGATAACCATGTCGCGTAGCATCCAAACTGTCGATGAGATATCCTTTTAACGCCGGAAACGGCCCCTGAAAAATCCAAAGGGCAGTTGAAACATATAGATACACGGCACCAAACAGAATATAGCCAATCCATCGCAGAACGGGCCGCCCGCGCTTTTGTTTTTGCTTCTGCTGTTTCTCTCCCTCTCTCTTCCTGCTGTGTTTTCCACGATTCATATATCAAGGCACACCTACTTGATTCAATTTTGCTTCATTCTTTTGCTTCATTCGATTTTGCCACAGTCAAATCGGGTATACTTTGACCACTGTACAATTAGGTTCCTATATCATTCTAATCGACAAAAGTCGTCAGGCAACTCCAAAAATCGATAAAACAAAAAATGTTGTTCAGTACTCCACATCCTCGCCATAGGATTGGAAAATTTCATGAAAAAATGCAAAACCCACACGTCGTCGAACAAGCGTGTTAACATATGAGCATGAAATTTCCGGTGAACCGAGGTGTATATCATGAATCGAGCCGAGTACGTCGAACGACTGCTCCCCGCTGATCCTATTCTATGTTCCACTGTCCAATCGATTGCTCAGGCGGGTCTTCCTCCGATGTCGGTCAAACCGGATTTGGGCAAGCTGCTCACCATTCTTGTCGCAACAAGCGGCGCGAAAGAAATTTTAGAAATTGGTACATACGGTGGATACAGTGCCATCTGCCTAGCGCGCGGCCTCACATCCAAAGGTCGCGTGACGACACTCGAGGCGCGCGAGGAGCACGCGCTGATTGCAAAGTCGAACATTCAAGCGGCTGGACTGACAGACCACATCGACATCGTACTTGGAGATGCTTTGACATCCCTAAGAGACCTGAAACAGAGTGGGCGTCAGTTCGATTTCGTGTTCATTGATGCCGACAAGCCAAACTACCCAGAGTATCTGGCGTTTGCGCTGGCGATGTCCGTCCCTGGCACGCTCATCGTCGCTGACAATGTGCTGTTGCGCGATAGAGTGCTGGATGAATCAAACCAAAGCCCGTCACCGGTCGCCGTGCGTGCGTTTAACCAGACGCTTTTGTCCCATCCTGAACTCGAAGCAACCATCCTGCCAGTTCACGATGGTTTTGCCATTGCCCGCGTACGGGAAGTCGGAAAAGATTAGACGTAAAAACAATCCAGACACTAGGAGTGACCGTGGTTGGGGAAATGGCGTATCAGCCCTTCACAAAGGATTGCCTTGGGCTATGTGGCCATCTGTTTATTAGGCGCATTTTTACTATTGCTTCCGTTCAGCAAAAAGACGCCATTGTCGGTTGTCGACGCCGTATTCACGTCGGCTAGTGCCTTATTCGTGACCGGCTTGTCCAGTGTCAACACCCTACACGCATTTACACCGGTGGGGGATGTCATTATCGTAGCCTTAGTACAAATTGGCGGCATCGGCGTGACCTTTCTCTCGACGAGTTTCTATTTGCTGATTGGACGAAAAATCAGATTAGAGGACCGCCGGGTGCTCGCAGAGGAACGAAATACGCCCACCGTAGGGATTGTGCGCCTGTTTCGTAGGGTCGTATTTTTTAGTTTCAGTATTGAGGGCGCTGGCATTGTCTTATTTACGCTCTACTTGCACCTGCGATATAGCTACACCTGGGCCAAAGCGCTCGGCGTCGCTTCTTTCCATAGCATCTCGGCGTTTAACAACGCTGGATTTGATATCTGGGGCAATAATATGGAAAGTTTCACGCGGGACCCGTTCATGCTGCTCTTGACAGCCGCTCTGGTCATCACCGGCGGGCTCGGCTTTGTCGTCCTTGTGGAACTCGCTCGGTACCCACGGCAACGGCGATTGTCCCTACACGCGCGCATCGTCCTTGGGATGAGTGGACTGTTACTCGTCATCGGCACGCTCTTGATTTTGGCGTTTGAGTGGAATGCGTCGATGAAAGGGCTAAGTCCCGGATACAAGTTGCTTAACGCCTTCTTCACGTCGGCGATTGCGAGGACCGCCGGGTTCGACTCCGTTCCCATCGGCAATATGCAAGAGGTCACTTGGCTCATTTTGATTTTGTTGATGTTTATCGGGGCGTCGCCCGGTTCAACGGGTGGCGGTATCAAAACGACATCGTTCTTTTTAATCATCAAGACCGTCATGGCAAGCATTCGCGGGCGAACGCAGATTGTGTCAGGTCACCGGCAAATCCCTTGGGACCTATCACAGCGAGCCTTGCTCATTACGTTGTTAGGCAGTGCGGTCGTGCTTGTCTGCACACTGATTGACGCGGCGTTTGAACCGAACATGCCCATCATTAAAATTATCTTCGAAGAAGTATCGGCCTATGGTACGGTAGGTCTAACGACAGGCATCACCGGACTTGTCCGCCCGGAAATGAAATGGGTGCTCATTCTGACGATGTACATTGGTCGCATCGGCATTTTTACGTTTCTCGTCAGTTTGGTGCACAAGTCGCAATCGCGGGTTCAGTATGTCCAGGAGCGAATATTCATCGGTTAATTAAAGGAGACGGTCGATATTGCCTCGGAATCGTAAAATGACATTTTGCATCATCGGCGTTGGGCGATTTGGCACCGGTGCCGCCATCGAGTTACTGCGGCATGGGCACGAAGTGCTGCTCATCGACCGCAACCCAAGCTGCCTTGAAGCGTTTGCCGATCGCTGTGAGACCGCGGTCGGCAACGCAGAAGATATCCAATTTCTTCGCGAAGCCGGCGTGAAAGAAGCAGACGCGGTCATTGTCGCCATCGGCGACGATGAGACAAGTTCCAACCATGCCACCATGAATTGCAAAGACTTGGGCCTGTACGTAGTCGCCAAGGCACTTCACCCGACGCACGGCAAAATTCTCGAACGGCTCGGCGCGGACCGCGTGGTCTTTCCAGAGCGGGAGTCTGGCGCCCGGTTGGCCCGCTTGCTGACGAGATCGGCCATTCTCGACATGATTGAGCTGTACGAAGAAGTCTTCATGATGGAGATCACAGCCAAAGGCGAACTCGTCGACAAGACGCTCGCCAAATTGAACTTGACGCGGCGCTTTGGCGTCCAAGTCGTAATGATTGTCCGTAGCAAAAATACCATCTTTCCTGTGTCCGCCAATGACACCATTTACGAAGGGGATATCCTGGTACTTGTTGGGCGTCACGAGTCGTTCACACGCGTGGTTCGCCTCACAGAATAACCCTTAGGCATGCCCCGCGCCAGGCGAAAAATAAGGGATCCCTAGGCCATCAGTGCCCGGACCGCACAAGCAACTTCACCCAACGAGGACGTGGCCGGGCCACTGAGTGCACTTGGACAAACACGCCCCATCACATGCGTGTTGGAAGCCACCGTCGAACGAGTCGTTCAATTCCGACGAGCGCTAGCGCGCATACGAGCATCAATGGAATCAGCGTACGTGAGAACGTCACCGCAGCCTGGTTAGATCTTGGCAGATTTGCGCCAGCATCCAGTGGAACCGATGTGAGAAGGCGCCCGTCTGGAGCGCGCAAATCCATCGTTCCGACCGCATCCCCCTTGGCCAACGCGCGAGCTGGCAACGCATAGCGGATAACCGATTGCGCCTGCAATGCCTGTCCTTTTGGCACCGTTGCCATGACTGCCTGATTCACCACAGCCGGAATCGACTGCCCATGACCACGAGGCACTTGGCCAACCACTTGACCCTTTTGTTCAATCGTCTGTGTTTGATAGTGACTGAACGCGTAATTCAGTAGCGAGGTCGCATCCTGACGAATGGACGACTCTGTCGGGTTGTCCATCAAAACGGCAAGAAATGTCGTATCTCCACGTTTTGCCGCGATAACCAATGTCTCATGCGCCACACTGGTGAAACCTGTTTTCAGTCCGATACAACCCGGATAGTTAAACAGCATCGTATTGAGATTCATGAGTTTTGCGTGCCATTTGTCGCCTTGCCAGTTATAGTATTTCGTCTGAACAATTTTACGAAATTCCGGATACTGCATCGCCGCGCGAGCAATCACCGCCATATCATAAGCCGTGGTTTGATGCTTCGGATCCGGCAAACCATTCGGATTATCAAAATGGGTATGCGTCGCACCCAGCGATTTCGCCTCTTGGTTCATCATCGTGGCAAAATTCTTAACAGTCCCACCGTAGTGCTCAGCGATTTCGACAGCAACATCGTTCGCCGAATCCAGAAGCATCCCATACAACAAGGATTGAAGAGAGTGTTTCTCGCCAGGTACCATATACAGCTTGTCGGGAGGCTGGCTCACCGCATCCTTGCTAGCGGTCAATTCATCGCTCAATTTTCCGTATTTTAATGCCAACAAGGCCGTCATGATTTTCGTTATGCTCGCGGGATAATGCGAAACCAGCGGATTTTTCGCATACACTACGGCACCCGTGTCCATGTCCATGACAACCGCCACATTTGACACAATGCTTGGCCATTTCGCGCTATCTTCCCCATTCACATAAGGAATGCCGTCACGCACGGACTCATTGAGGACCACATCTAACGCATCCGCTCGTGCAACGCCAGGGATTGCAAAGAGGGCTGCGGAACTTACCAGACTTGCCATCATGAACGCAAAAAACCTACGGCCCCAGTGCCGCCTAAAGGCCCGTGCGACAACCCCCACAGATGTCCAGTCCTCCAATCGAATCGCGTCGAAAATGTACTTTTTCATCATAATGGTTTCCCATATCCGTTGGCTAGACCAAGATCATAAATGGAAGTTTAAGGATGGAAAAGGTGCTCCACAATGCACAGAAAGGCGCTTCCTTCACACCGAAACGATGTGCAAGAAGCGCCTTTCTTGTTTATGTGAATCGATTTCTCTATTCGTTATGCGCGGCTGCCCGTACCCGCGCCGACAAATGCCGATTCTTCCTCAACTGGTTTGCCTTTGGTCGGTGGCAATGTCTGCATCGCAAGGAAACATAGGGATCCAAACAATCCAGTGACCACCGAAACGTGAATGAGGAAGGCCGGTAGCGAAACGTGTGTCGCAACCAGCAATAATCCACTGAACGCCTGCAGTACGGTAAAACCTAGGGCAAAACTGCTGGCAAACAGCAAATCCCGCCGCTCGTGCCGCATTTCTACCGCCCGCACGAACAGGACAATCACCCACACGAGCAGAACCCCGGCGAGTGAACGATGGAGCCAATCCAACAACAACGCGTGGTGTGGAGCAGAGGGCGACTCATCCGGGACTGGAATGCCTCGGAACAAGCCACCTGTACTGGAACTCGAGATGTAGGCGCCCACGTACATCGCAATATAAATGTAGGGACCCGACAACCAAGCCCACCAGCGGTAACTGCGATTGGGCAGTGGTTTGCGAATCGGCAGCGGCCTGCCACTTTTCAGCGACGCCTCGCGGACGGCTTCGATTCGAGCGATGTTGATGGTCAGCAACAAGACACTGCTGAACGCCAACAGCGATACACCGAAGTGCGTCGCGATGACAGCCGGCGGTTCGCTCCAAACCACTGCGATGGCACCAAGAAACGCTTCAAGTAGAACGAAGAAAATGCTGATGGCCGAGAGAATCGGGATTTCTGGCCACTTGCGGTAGCGCCAACTACCCATAATGGCGGTAACCAGAAGGAGCGCCGTCAAAATCGGTACGTTGATGCGATGCGAGTACTCGATAAGCGTTTGCCAACTTACGAGGCTCGGAATAATCTGCCCGTTACAAGTCAACCATTGGTGACCGCAGGCAAAGGCAGAATTCGTATCTGCATCTGCAAACCCAATTGTGTTGACGATGACTGTCTGTATCGTCGAGAGGATGCCCAAGACAAATACGACAATGCCCCATCCACGGCTCCTCGGCATACCAGCACATCTCCATTCCTCGGCAATCCCAAATTAAGCGACGAGGGCCTTAAACGACATAATCCAAATCGATCCGGCAACCACCGTAAACGCGATAAATATCGCGAAATAGATGGCTGGAACCTGCCAGGCTTTATCGTCACTTTCCGTAAAGTGCATAAACATGTACAACTGAACCAACAACTGACCGACACCGAGAATGACGATGACGGTGATAACCAGTGCTGGCGGCTGATGCGTCGCAAGCGCCAACCAAAAGGCGATAGCTGTGAGCACCAAGGAGGCAATTAGCCCCCAAATGTGCTTCCACGGAAAACCTGTCTCTTGGTGAAACTTGTGATTGGTTTCCATCTCACAACACCTTCCCCGTCAGGTAGACTACGGTAAAGATAAAAATCCAGACCGCATCAAGGAAGTGCCAGTAAATACTCACGATAAACGCTTTGCGAGCCGTAATCGGCGTAATGCCTCGGCGAATCAACTGAACAACGACCCCGGACATCCATAGGATACCCATACTGACGTGGCAACCGTGGGTTCCGACGAGCGTAAAGAACGCCGATAGGAAGCCACTCGTTTGCATACGTGCCCCACTGGAAGCGTCCTGTACAAACTCCGTGATTTCGAAGCCTAAGAACACCAAGCCGAGTGCGATGGTAATCAACAGCCACATCACCATGGCATTGCGGTTACCGCGACGCATTTCATAGGTAGCAAGACCGCATGTGAACGAACTGAACAACAACGCAATGGTTTCAATGGTAAAGCCAGTGACGTCAAACAGTTGATTTGATGTCGGTCCACCAGCGGTGCGACCGTGCATCACGACATAGGTTGCAAACAAACACGAGAACAAGACTAAGTCAGAACCGAGGAATACCCAGAATCCCGCAATACGAAGACTGTTTTCTTCGTGATGGTATTCGACGGGAACGGACGGGTCCACGGGGTGGTGCCCACCGTGAACCGCCGTATGCGCGTCCGACATCCTTACAACCTCCCTGCCGCAGCTTCTGTCTTCTCAATCTCTTCCACTGGGATGTAGTGGTGATCATCGTATTCGAACGAGCGCAACGCCATGGTGACCAAGACGCCAGCCAGTCCGATAATGGCGAGAATCCACCATTCGAAGACGAATCCAGCACCCGCGATAAAGAAGAACAAGCTCATGATAATCGGTCGACCAGAGTCATTCGGCATATGAATGGGCTCAAACGGAATATCCTTCGGTCCATTGATGGACTCACCGTTTTTCTTCATGAGCCACCATGCGTCGCGACCCTTAATTTCCGGAATCCGAGCAAAGTTGTAGGTCGGTGCAGGAGACGTGGTTGCCCATTCGAGCGTCCGAGCGTCCCATGGGTCGCCTGTGGTATCGCGTTCGCCGTAGCGTGCGCTCCAGAGAATGTTGAAAGCAAATACCAAGAACCCAATACCCATCAACAACGCGCCAAACGTTTCAATCAAGTTGATGACGCCCCAACCATAACCGGCCGGGTAAGTGTACACACGACGGGTCATACCCATGAACCCGAGGAAGTACATTGGGAAGAAACAGATGTTGAACCCAATCATAAACAGCCAGAAGTGCCACTTGCCCAAGCGCTCGTTGAGCAGCACGCCGAACATCTTCGGCCACCAGTAATACAGTGCGGCAAAGACGCCAAACACGGTACCGCCAATGAGCACGTAGTGGAAGTGCGACACTAGGAAGTAACTGTTGTGGTACTGGTAATCCGCAGGCGGTACAGCCAGCATGACACCGGTCAAACCACCAATCAAGAAGTTCGGGATAAACCCGACTGCCCACAGCATCGCGGTCGTATATTCAAGGCGACCTTTATGCATGGTAAACAGCCAGTTGAACACCTTGACGCCTGTCGGAATCGCGATAGCCATGGTCGATACGCCAAAGAACGAGTTGACGCCTGGTCCTGCACCCATCGTAAAGAAGTGGTGAACCCACACGACGAAGCTCAGGATAGCGATGGCAACCATCGACACGACCATTGCGGAATAACCGAACAGCCGCTTGCGCGAAAAGGTACTGAAGACTTCCGAGAAGATACCGAAAGCCGGCAGAATGACGATATATACCTCTGGATGTCCCCAAATCCAGAACAAGTTGACGTATTGCATTGGCATACCGCCCGCACTGACTGTGAAGAAGTGCGACCCAAAATCGCGGTCAATCAACAAGAGCGCCAACGCGACCGTCAGAACTGGGAACGCGAAAACGATGATGATTGACGTGATGAAGACCGACCAAGTGAACATCGGCATCCGCATCAGCGTCATACCTGGTGCGCGCATGCGCAAAATGGTCACGAGGAAGTTCACGCCTGTTGCAATGGTACCAATACCTGTGATCTGCAGCGCGACCAAGAAGTAGTTCTCACCCGGGCCTGGATCAAAGGCGTTTTCGACATAAGGTGTATAACTCGTCCAACCACCGTCCGGCGAACCGCCGACGACGAACGACAAGTTAAACAACATCGCAGCTGCGAAGAACAGCCAGAAACTGATGGCGTTCAAATATGGGAACGCCACGTCGCGGCACCCGATTTGCAACGGGACAGCCACGTTAAAGAACCCAATAATCGCAGGCATCGCCATGAACAGAATCATGATGGTACCGTGCGTGGTAAAAATCTGATCATAGTGATCTGCGTTCAAAAAGTGCATGTTCGGCCATGAGAGCTGCGCACGCAGCAATAAGCCGTCTGTGCCGCCACGGAAGAGCATCAAAATGGCAGCAATCAAATACATTATCCCGATCTTCTTATGGTCCACTGTCGTGAGCCAATTATCCCACAGCCACTTCCAGAGTTTGAAATAGCTGAGGACGGCGATGATACCGATAGTGGCCAAAATGATGAGAACATCGGACGTCCAGATCAAGGGGCCTTCATCGAGCATAAAGAAATGCATGGCCCATTCCCGGAAGTTGCCCACTCTCGCTTCCTCCTTGCTACGCGACAACCTATTGTCACATATGCTGTCGTAGCGGTGTTATTGCGGTTCCGCCGTAGAGAACGCCATCTTTCCAACGTTGCCTGGCGTGCTCAATTGTTTATCCGCTTGTTTCGTAAGCGGTGGTTTCGTCTGTTTAATCGTCTGAACCCACTTGGTGAAGGCTGCAGGACTTTGCGCGTTGACGTCAAACGTCATCGCCGCGAAGCCACGGCCTGAATACTGAGCACTTCGTCCTTGATACGTCCCGGCGTGATCGGCTTCCAACCACAGCTTCAGGTCGTGACCTGGCATGTTGAATTCCATACCGCCAAGGGCAGGTACCCAGAACGTATTCATCGGACCGTCCGACGTCAACTCGAAGTCGACAGGTTGGCCAGCCGGAATGTTGACGTAGTTGACCGTCTCAATTCCTTGCGCAGGGTACTTAAATACCCATTTCCAACGTTCAGAGATGACATCGATGACAATCGGATTGCTCGATGCCCCTGCTGTCGCTGTCGATCCGGTCGCCGCATCCGCCTTCGGTGGTTTGACGAGTTTATACGTCACTGCCACAGTCGGAATCGCAAGCGCGATGACAATGATGACTGGAATGAGCGTCCAAATGGTCTCCCAGCGGGAATTCCCCTCAATCTCAGGTGGAACGTAATCCTTGTTCTCCGGCCTTGCACGATACTTGACGAGCATGTAGAAGTAGATTACAAACACGCCCAGTACGACAACGAGCATCAACGCAAATGACCAGATGATCAGGTAATACTCACTTCTTGCAACCGGCCCCTGCGGACTAAGTACAGGCATGTACTTCGCCGAGTTACAGCCGGTTAGGGCAAACATGGACAGCCCCACTACGAGCAAGAGGCTGCGAAGTCGACGCCCAGATGGCTTCATCGTCGCTTTCGTCTCCTTTCTATCTATGAGATATGTAGAACAGTGCCCCTCAGAGAGATGAAATCATTGGCCTTTGAACGAAACCAAGTATGAATACAGGGACCGCACCAGCCGAGACTTCATGCCTTATGTAGAAACGAGCACCGTCCAAGACGCCATATAGATGATACCAGAGACAGTTTGAATTGGCGCTCTCACAGGTGAAGAGTTTGAAAAAGCTTCACAAGCATTTCACAGTTGTGCAACACTTGTTCGCGAATTCGTCACAAAAGAACATCAAATCTCCTTGATGTTTCCCCCATTGCCCCCCTTACTACGATGTCTGACGTGTGTTAGTCTACACAACATGTCAGTATGGGATTTTCCCTGTAAAATTAAACCACGCAAAACGAATCAAGGAGTGTGTCTCTTGTGTACGACGCCACGACATTTTACGACATTGTGAGCCGCTTCGCAAAAGACTTCTATGTACCGGATATCCTAACGCCTAGTGCTACGTGCATTTTTATCCTAGAATCTCCCCATATACAGGAGGTCAAACATAGAGTTCCAGCAGCCGGCAGTTCCGGTGCGACCATGAGCAAACACCTCCTTGGCCAAGCCTTTGGTGCCACGCCAATTGGCCTGTTGCTCAAACAGCACAACGCAACACCCGACCAGAACCCAATTCTTGACCACATCGGCCTCGTCAACGTCTGCAACGTACCGCTCCAAAAAGCGGCGTACAAGCCCCTGCCGAGCTTATCGGAATTCAGCGAATCGCAACTGGAGGCGTGGTTTGCCGACATGGAGTATGTGCGTGCGAACAACCAGAGGGTCGGGTACCGGGCGGATCGGCAAAATCAAATCGAGCACTGGCTCACCGAGAATCTTCGCGAGAAACTCGACAAGTTGCGAGGAAAAAAGATTACGTTAATTCCTTGCGGCCGGTTCGCACAAAAATACACACGCCTAAGTGACGTCCACGACGTCCATTGGCAAACTATCGAAGACGTTCCGCACCCGTCCTATAACAGTTGGGACAGGCCTCGCTATCAGCCCCAGATAACCGCGATCCGGCAAGCACTCGCCGCTGTGAGTGGATATGGCACACCGTGACGAGTCTCGCCGAATTTCGCCAATGATAGGTGGGGCTCCCCGTCACGGGCGCCCCTCACGATAGACCTTGCTGATATACGGAACGTTCGGATAGTCTACTTCGCGTAGCCGTCGGATGGCCTCGTCGATATCATACGGCACCCTGCGCAAATTGATATTCACACGCGTTCCATCAAAATCAAGCACCACATACGACGCTTCTGGTATACCGTCAAATGGCAGCCCGACACTCCCCAGGTTGACGATAGTCCGCTGGCCAATTTCGCGCACGTAAGGCAAATGGATGTGACCGTACAAATAGACTGACGCCTCCCGCGCGCCAAAGATTTGACGCTCCACAATCTCCTCCTCTGTCGTCGCTTGAACCACCGCAAACAAGTCATTCGGCGTCGCATGAAACGCGAACCAATCAATCCCGCCATTGGACTTCGCCAGTGTCATCGGCAGTTGGTCTAAATACTGAATGTCGCCTGTCGTAAGCTGATTCACCGTAAATTGCTGCTCAGCACGCATCACCAGAAGCCGCTGTTCCGGCACCTGCCCACGTTGAACGCCATTGACGACCCACTCGTCCGCATTTCCCTTAATGACATCAGTGGCCACCGACTGCACGAGTTCCAGGCACTCCTTTGGATCCGGCCCCCGATAACAAATATCCCCCAACACATAGATCTCCTGGCAGCCCGTTTGCTCGATGTCCTCCAGAACAGCGCGCAGCGCCACCGCATTCCCGTGAATGTCCGAAATAAATGCCACTCTCAATGCGCTCACCCCTACTGTGTGACTAAGTTCGCCATTCGCGCCATGCGCCCTAGGCGCAAACCGAAGCGACCTCACTCCTATGAGGATACCCTACTACTGTTAGATATTGGAGTCGGAAGCGAGAAGTTTTGTTGCGGCGGGCTGGCGGGTGGGGCGGGGGGCAGTTGCGCCAGTTGCGGAGCTGGGGACTGACTGGCGGGGCCGGGATTCGCGGGGCTGGGGGGCTGCGTACTCGGTGCTGTGGGGCCGGGAGTGTCTTAATAAGACATTCGCGCTCCTGGCGGCCCCAATAAGGCACGAAAAATGCACTAATCCTCGGGTTTTGGCCTTTATCGGGCAGCTTTTGAGTAAATAAGGCATTTTTCCGACCCTAAATTCCCCCATTCCGCCAGCCATCCGCAAATAGAGCAGAAATATTACCTTATGTGCCCACCTCGCCACTCGATCCGGCCGCGCCCCCCGACCGCGCCCCCGCTCCGCCCCCTGTCCCGCATTTGTGCGACCCGTGCGCGTTTGTGATATATTTCAGTAGGCGAAATAACTGAAACACGACTGCTTATCGATAGAAAGGGGTGTAAGCAGTGAGCGCACAACCGACCAAAGCGGCTTCCAGTCGCTATCCGTGGATGGTACTGTCCGTAACAAGCCTTGGGGTGATGTTGACCCTGCTCAACGTAGGGACGCTCAACGTCGCATTGCCTGTGGTCTCGGCCCATTTTCACGCGACAGCTACCACCGCAAACTGGATTCTGCTCTCATATTTGCTGTTTAACACGATTTTCATTCTCATCTTTGGACGCATTGCCGACATGTTCGGCCGGCGCAGGCTATACATTATTGGATTGTCCGCATTCACCGTCGTCAGCCTGCTCATCGGGTTCGCACCAAACATCTGGGTGCTGCTCGTGCTTCGCGCCATTCAAGCAGCAGGCGGCGCCATCGTCGTCACCAACACGACGCCCCTCTTGACCGACGCGTTCCCCGCCAAGACGTTGCCCAAAGGACTGGGTATCAACGTGCTCGTCGCCTCCGTCGCGCAGTTGATCGGGCCCGTCGTAGGTGGATTTTTTGCGTCTGACTTAGGGTGGCAATGGGTATTCTGGTTCAACGTGCCGTTTGGCATCGTGGGTGTCGTCTGGGCGATGATGACATTGCGGAAGAGTTCGACGAAAGGTACGCGAGAGGCATTCGACATCCCGGGGAACATTCTGATCTTCTTCGCGCTCGGCGGCGCCATTCTCGCGTTGTCGGAAGGCAGTACGCTGGGGTGGGGGAACCCGCTGGTCATTGCCGGACTGCTCGCATTTGTCATCCTGACGCCGATTTTTTTGCGCGTCGAGTGGAAATCAAAATCGCCACTCATGGATTTGCGGCTGTTCGGACAGCGGCGGTATGCGATGGCGTACGCATCGACGTTCCTCAATTCGTTCGCGCGTTCGGCGGTCGTCTTGCTGATGGCGCTCTACTACGAGACCTTGAACCACGCGTCGGCCTTCACCGCCGGGCTCGCCGTGTTGCCGGTCACCATCGGGATGGTGCTGCTGTCGCCCGTGGCAGGATCGCTTGCCAGTCGCTATGACGCGCGTCTGTTGTCGAGCACGGGGCTCGGGTTGTCGGGTGTCGGCGTCTTGATTCTCATCTTTGAAGTCGGTCCGACGAGTTCCTTTGCCGTGGCCGCCATCGGCATGTTCCTCGTGGGCGCTGGCACCGCATTATTCATGACCCCAAACACGTCGTCGATTATGACGACAATCGATCCCGCCCATCGCGGCAGCGCCAACGGCCTACGGTCCATGCTGCAGAACATGGGGCAAGTCATCAGCACCGCACTGTCCCTGATGATTGTCACCGCCAACCTGCCACCGCGGTTGCAGTCGAGCATCTACGAAGGCAGCACCGGCGCTATCCCTGCAAACGACGTACATCTGATTGTCGTCGGCTTCCGGTACGCGCTCATCGCCATGCTCGTGGCGACGATTATCGGGATGTTCACATCCCTCGTCCGAGGCCAACGGCCAGTGCCCCCCGCCAAGTCATCTATGAGATGACTTGGCGGGCAAGCTGATGCCGCATCACGCAGTGCGCACGTCACGACGGCGCGCGGTCACCCAAAGCGCCAAAGCCGTGAAGACGACAAAGTAACACAGTAAGACGGCGAAATCGGCAAATGATGGCGATTTGCCGGAGACGAGTTGCCACGCGACGTGCGCCAAGTGATAGGTCGGCATGTAGGTCGCCACGTGCTGCATCAGCGGTGGCAAGCTGTTGAGTGGAAACCACAGCCCGCCCGTGATGGATAAGATAAAGTAAGCTGCTGACGCGATGACTTGGGAGGCATCCATTCCAGCAATCTGCCCAATCAAAATCCCGAGCACGATAAAAGCAAGTCCCCCAAAGGCAATCCACAGGCCAGAGAGAATCCACTGTGCAACTGTCAACTGCACGTGCTCCACGGCGCCCCCGACCAAAAAGAGCACCACCACTTCCGCCATGTTCATCAGCAAATTCGCGACAATTTTCGTCGTCACGTAATGAATGGAGGATAGCGGCGTCGTCTGGACAAGGCGTAGCCAACCCTGCGTGCGCTCAAACGCGATGCGCGAGGAGAGCCCATTCAAACCAGCGCCCACGACACTAAACGTCGCCATCGACATCATGTAATAAGTGGCCCATGTCGTTCCGCCAATCTGCTTGTGGGCGCCCAGGAGATGGACATAGAGTAAGTAGAATCCGACCGGCAGCAGAAGGCTGAACACGAAGAAGCGCCGGTTGCGGACGTTGCGTAGAATTTCGACTTTTGACTGCTGCAACCAGCTACGCAACGCACACTCCCCCTTATCCTTCTGTATCGGAACCGGATGCATCCGAACCATCTACATCCGAACCATCTACATCCGAACCATCTACATCCGAACGGTGCATCAGCGACAAAAATGCATCTTCTAATTGTCCCTGCGAGATTTCAAAGTGTTTCGCGTCGAGGTTCTGCGTGATGATCGCGCGCAGGACGGTGTCCGGTTGATAAGTGGTAATGCGAACGTGCCGACCGCTCCAAGTGACGTCGTGCACAGCCGGGAGTGCAAACACGTCCGACGTCGTAACCGTCGGCCCCGCGAGAAACGACACGTAGCGATTGCCTGCGCGCAATTTGACCTCTTCGACGGATCCGTCCACCATAATTTGACCATCCTGCATCAACAAGACCCTGTCTGCAATCGAGTCCGTCTCTTCCATATGGTGGGTCGTAAGCACAATCGTCCGGCCCTCGTGGCCGGCTGTGGCCCGCAGATGCTCCCAAAACCCACGGCGGGCGGACACATCCATCCCAACAGTCGGCTCATCGAGGAAAAGCACCTGGGGATTCCCGGCCATCGCCAATGCAAACTGCAAGCGCCGCTGCTGCCCGCCACTGAGTTTCACCGCCTCTTTGCGCGCGAACGGTGCTAAATCTGCCATCTCTAATAGAAGTTTCGCGTCCAGCGGCTGTTCGTAATAGCTGCAAAACAAGTCGATCAACTCGCGAACCTGAACTTTTGCTGGCAAGCTCACTTGTTGCAGCATGACGCCAATTCGTTTGCGGGTGGCCGGCTTCACGGGATTGCCTCCGAGAATTCGAATGGTCCCCCTGGTCGGGCGGGCAAGCCCTAACATGAGGGACATCGCCGTCGTCTTGCCAGCGCCATTCGGACCCAAGAGCGCGACGATGGTCCCCGCTTCAATGACCGCACTCACGTCGCGCACCGCCCACTTGTCGCCATATCTTTTCGACACACCGTCGAGGACAATGGCCGACTCCATATCGCTCAAGCTCCCTTCGCCAGCACAAAACGCACAAAACAATACCGTGTCTCAAGCATAAAGGGGAATTCGGCATTTGGGTAGGTCTATGGCAGCATCGACGGCGAACCAACCTGCTCATTGTGAAATAAGTGCTTTAAGTTTTGAATATGGCGGCTGTCTGAAAGAATCAACAGGTGGTCACCCGACCGAAGTTTGGTCGAGCCCCTCGGCACCACCACCTGATCTCCCCGCACGATGCCGTAACACAACGTGTTCTCTGGAAAATTGATGTCCACGAGCCTTTTATCGACGAGATCGGACGTTTCTGCAATCCCAACAGGCAAAATGACGGCGTTCTCGCGGGTGATAGAGATGAGATCAAGAATACTTTCCGCAGGCGTCGGATCTAACAAATCAAATTTCTCCGCAACCCAGTTGACGGTCATCCCTTGGACCAAGGTAGACGCAATGACGACGAAAAACACCACTTCAATCAGCACAATATAGCCGGTCACCTGCGCCTCGACTGCGGACAGGATGAGTACGATGGGCGCCGCGCCCCGCAAGCCTGCCCACGCCATGAACGCCCGCTCCCTGTGCGAAAATCCCATACCAATCGTGGACACCCAGACCGCCGCTGGGCGCGCCAGAAACAGAGCGCCCAGGGCGAGTCCAACGCCAGGGAGCGCAAGGTAGACCAAATCCCGCGGAACCAGAAAGAGTCCGAGGACGACGAACATGAGGATATGCATCACCCACGCGAGCCCTTCGTGAAAGCGAAGGATGCTATAGCGGTGCTCAATCCGCTTGTTCGACATGACGACACTCGTCACGTAGACGGCAAGAAAGCCGCTTCCGTACAATAATTGCGCCAGTGCGAACGACAGGAGTGCAAGCCCTAACGTGAGCGCAGGGTACATCCCACCAGTTTCGAGCCCAATGCGGCGATTCATGTACGCGCCAAATTGCCCAGTGAGCAGCCCAACGAAAAACCCAACGCCCATCTGCAGCAAAAACAGCACGAATGTGTACCACAAGGCGTGCGTGACCGAAGAATGTGTCAACGTCTGCCATTGAATGATCGTCGTGGTGAGGAAGAACGCCATGGGATCATTGGTCCCCGACTCCAATTCCATGACGTCGACCAGCCGACGGCGCAGCGCCGTGCCACCAAGCACGCTGAAGACCGACGCAGCATCCGTGGAACTTGCCGCCACGCCAAATAGCGCCGCCGCCGTGAAGGAAATGTGCAAACATGCGTATGCCAAGCCAGTCAAAATGGCTGCAGAGACGATCACGCCGACAGTCGCGAGCGAGATGGAAGGCGCAAAAGCCCGTTTCACCCGCCGCAGCGAGGTGTGCAGCCCGCCTTCAAAGAGGATGAACGCAAGCGCGAGGTAGCTGAGATCCTTCGCAATCGTCGGTGTCACGGTTTCGTAGACGCCGGGATCGAACGCGGCAAAGACGGCCCCTATCGCCACGAAGCTAATGAGCGCGGGAAAACCTAACTGCTTATTGACGCGTACCATCAGTACGCCAGACAAGAGAACGATGGCCACGATAAGCGTGATAGTGTTCACAAGCGTCCCCCCGAAAAAGTCAGTGCCTCTCCAGTCTGACCCTTTCGCGGGGATTTCAAAATCGCACCTCAGCCAAGCAACCACTGCCAAATGGGCCGCGTGACGACGGTGGGCACAAGTTGAACCAATTGATTGCGCATGCACCCAACTGCAAGCCGTCTGGCTCCCCATTTGCAACAGCGCATGGTTGACCGTCGCAAACCAATAGACGTGCACACTGTCCATCACTGCATAGCCGAAACGAGCGCCAGGCGCCCAGTACTCGCGCATCGACGGGGGATTTCCTAGACCCATGTGACTAATGCCGCGCCAAGCCATGTAGTGCGTCGTGCGTAGATGCTCCCCACCCATCATGGTCTGCCGGGTGCAAGAGTGGATGCCCTCTGCTGCAATGAACGCGGCATAGCGTTGCCGCTGCCCACGCTTCAGCGCCAGCGATAGCGATGGGCAGTCCCGCACCTGGTTGTACAGTCGCGGCCACGACTACGACCGCCCCTTGCGCATCGCCGCCCGTGCCTCCGCGCGTTCCTTTAGGCGCGCGTTAAATCGCTGCAGCAGGTAGAGGAACTGACCTTGTTCGGATGGCGTCCAATCCTCCAACACTTCCTCATAGAGCTCTCTGCGGGCTTGCCGAACTTCCTGCAATTTCTCGACACCCTGGGCGGTTATCTGCAATACACTGCTGCGCTTGTCCTGCGGGGCCACTTTGCGCTCCACCAACCCCATCTCGACAAGCGGGACAATTTGCCGACTGACCGTCGAAGTATCCAATTCGAACGCCGCCGCGTACTCGCCTTGCGTACACCGCCCGTTTTGGTGGAGATAGAGCAGAAGCAAATAAGCAGATCTATCCAGTTGTGCCGTTCCGTACGTCCGCGTGCGGGCCCCCTCGATCCGGCGGGCAAACACAGCCACTTCCTGCTCAATTTGTTGAAATATATCGTCCACGGTGTCACCTCCACTGCATTTCTTACGTTTGTGTTTTCCGCACTTTTAACGCGTTGATTATAGTTGTATAATACAAGTTGTTTTATCTACGCCGATTACCGTCCTCTAGGCGCCGAACAAAAGTACTATAAATGAAAGGAGATTGCTCATGGCATCTCAAACTCAGGATGAACTTGCCCAAAAACCCGCACGGTCCAATATCCTCAACCAACCGGCGCCGGTTTTTGCGGTCGCATTTGCCTGTATTATCGCATTTATGGGCCTCGGCTTGGTCGACCCCATTTTACCAGCCATCAGCGCGCAACTGCACGCGTCCAAGGCACAAACAGAATTATTGTTCACCAGCTACAACCTCGTTACAGGTGTCGCCATGCTCATTACTGGCTTCATCAGCACGCGGATTGGTCCAAAATGGACACTGCTCATCGGTCTTTTCATCATTGTCTGCTTCTCATTTCTCGCCGGCCACTCGAGTAGTGTTGGCCAAATCGTCGGATTCCGCGCAGGTTGGGGATTGGGTAACGCCCTGTTTATTGCAACCGCGCTCAGCGTCATTGTCGGTGTTGCACGCGGCACCACCGCGAACGCCATCATTCTCTACGAGGCAGCGTTAGGGCTGGGAATTTCGGTCGGTCCACTGCTCGGAGGCACGCTCGGTGCACATAGCTGGCGAGATCCGTTCTATGGCGTCGCCACCTTAATGGCGATTGGCTTCATTTGCGTTTTGCTCTTTCTGCGCGGTGTACCGCGACCGGCTCAGCGCAGTTCCATTGTCGCCCCGTTTAAGGCGCTAAAATACAAAGGCTTACTCACGCTCGCACTCACAGCCTTGTTTTACAACTTTGGCTTCTTTACCCTTTTGGCGTATACCCCCTATCCGTTGAAATCAATTGGCATTCACGGATTGGGTTATGTGTTCTTTGGTTGGGGCGTTCTGCTCGCGATTACCTCCGTATTCGTGGCGCCGCGCCTCCAGAATCGCTTCGGCCTCCTGCCGACGATGTACACCATGCTCGCCCTTATCACCATCACGCTGTTGGTCATGGCATTTGCGGTACATTCCGTTGTCACACTGTCGATTTGCGTGATTGTCGTTGGCGCATTTTTAGGTGTGAACAACACGCTTGTCACAACCGCCGTCATGGGCGCGGCGCCCGTCGAGCGCCCGACCGCATCTGCAGCCTACAGCTTTGTTCGCTTCGTCGGTGGTGGCATTGCACCCTGGTTAGCGGGTAAACTGAGTGATACCATCAGCGCCGCCATGCCGTTTTATATTGGCGCGCTCGGCGTGTTTATCGGCATTATCTGTTTGTTCATCGGCCGAAAGGCTCTTGCTCACGTCAATCACGCCAAAGCACACTGATGTTTTCACAGAGGGAGCGATGATGTGGAGCTCTATTTTCTAGGTACGGGGGCCGGAATGCCATCGACGCGACGCAACGTGACATCCGTGGCAATTCGGTTGAACCAAGAGCGGGGATCTTTTTGGCTCGTCGATTGTGGAGAGGGCACGCAGCAACAAATGCTGTCCTCCCCCCTCAAGCCCCGCCAACTCGAAAAATTATTTATCACGCATTTGCACGGTGACCATCTGTTCGGATTGCCAGGTCTTCTCGGCAGCCGCGCCTTTCAAGGTGGACAAACTCCCCTCGTGATTTACGGCCCGAAGGGACTCTCTGAGTTTGTGGAGACGACGCTGCGCGTGAGTGACACACATCTCACATATGACATAGAGGTGTGTGAGATTGACGAAGGCATCGTGTTTGAGGATGACCAGTTTGTGGTGTCTTCACGCAAGTTGTCTCACGGCGTGCTATCCTTTGGCTACCGCTTCGAGGAATCGCCCTCTGCAGGTCGGCTGAACACGGAGAAGCTCGCGCAAGAAGGCATCGCGGAGGGTCCGATTTACGGACAGCTCAAAAAGGGGCACGACGTCGCCTTGCCCGACGGACGCGTGCTTTCTGCGGAGGATTATGTATCGGCGCCAATTCCGGGGCGCAAAATCGTCATCCTCGGCGACACGACGCCTTGCGAAGCCGTCACGCAACTTGCGGCAGGAGCCGATGTACTCGTTCACGAAGCCACGTACGCGGCCTTTGATTCCGACAAAGCGCGGGCACATCACCACTCGACCGCCGTCGACGCGGCGACCGCAGCGCGCGACGCAGGGGTCGGCGCACTGATTCTCACGCACGTCAGCGCGCGCTACGACGAAGTCGGGCTTGCCCACCTCTTGGATGATGCGCAGACTGTGTTCCCAAATACGTTCTTAGCAACAGATCACTGGTCCATTGCTGTCCCGCGCTCTGGTACCATCCATGCGCCGATAGGGCCTCCACCCTCTTCTGCGTGATGAGACAAATCATTTACCGGTTGAAGTTGTTTCAAGGAAATTTCAATCTGCAAGCGTTATCCTACAAACAGGCGGGACAGGAAAGGTGCCTGTCAGCGCCGTCAGCGAAGGATGGGGCTGACGGCCGGGGGCGTTGTTGCCGTCCCAATTCGCTCTATCCACAACTGTGGTGTCCTGGAGGGCACAGCCCCCTTTTTATTATATGAAAAGCGGCCTCAAGTAAGAGGCCGCTTTTCACGTTCACGAGCATAAGAATCCATCCGTTTCAAGCCCGTCCACTTCGTTATACCAGCGTCACATCAATACCAATTTCCCGCAGTTTTTCAAAAAACATCGGACACGTTTTCGATACGCATCCCGGATCATCAATCTCCACTCCAGGCACTCGCACGCCGATGATGGACTGCGCCATGGCAACGCGGTGGTCATCATAGGACGACAGGAGCGTTCCCTTCGGTGTACCCGGGTGAATCGTAACCCCGTCTGGCCGTTCCTCTACCGTGATGGAAAGACGCCGAAGTGTTTCGCAAATCACCGCTAACCTGTCCGACTCGTGGTGCCGAATGTGCCCAACGTCCGTAATGACAATTGGTGCGTCGGCAAACGGCGCAAGGAATGCCAAGGTCAGCGTCTGATCAGACATCTCCTTCATGCTCACGGTCATCCCGCCGCGCAACTTGGCAGGTCCTTGAACTTCGATGCCTTGCCCGCCATCCGTATCGACTGTGCATCCCATATCGCGCAATACGTCGACGAAATGTACGTCCGGCTGGCGTGTGTTGTACGCCAGATTGCGCACGCGCACGCGGCCGCCCGTCAACGCGGCGATGGCCCAAAAGTAGCAAGCCGTGGACGCGTCCGCTTCGATTTCATAATCGCGGCCCTGGTATCCTGTCGGCGTTACCGCCATCTCGTGCAGTTGTTCGTCGGCAGTGACATTCGCCCCAAACGCCCGCATCATATCCAGTGTGATATGTACATACGCATGCTGCACAATCGTATCCGTGATTTCTATGGTCAACGGCGCTTTGGCATACGGCGCCGCAATCAGCACGCCACTGATAAACTGGCTCGACACCGCCCCCGACATCTGAACGCGGCCGCCGCGCAAACCTTGCGTGGACAGCGTGATGGGCAATGTGTCAGCTCGCTCTGTCGCTGGCCGGATAGTTGCGCCCAAATCGCGAAGCGTCTCAAACAGAACCCCCATCGGGCGCTCGTTCATGCGCTTGCTGCCCTCGATAAACCATTCTCCACGACCGGCAGCGAGCGCACTGGTCAAAAACCGAGCCGTCGTACCGCCCGCACCTGTGTACACGCGACCTGCCTGGTTCGGCCAAGATCCGCCGATGCCGTGTACGGTGACTTCATCCCCCGAGACATCCACTTGCACGCCAAGGGTCCGTAGCGCTTCAATGCACCAGTACGCATCGTCGCTGCGAAGCAATCCGGACAATCGCGACGTGCCGCTCGCAAGGGCCGCCACAATCAACGCCCGGTTCGTGAAACTCTTGCTGCCCGGCACCACGAGATTGGCGTCAATCGGCCCATCCACCGGGTGTATCGTCGCACGGGTCACGTCACGTAGCGCCCATGGCGATCTCGCTTGCAAATCGGCATTTGCCTCATTGGCTGACATACATTCACCTCATCAAACGGTGACACAGACATCACCGTGTTTCGGAGCTTGCTGCTGACATTCCGATTGTGATTGATTGTGACTTACGGAAGTCGCTTTATTTTGGTCTCGATAGGCGACCGCTCTTTCACCTCAGGAACCTCCGCCGGATAACCAACTCCGAGGATCCAGATGGTTGCTGTCTCATCCGTCACGCCGAGAATCTCCCGAGTATTTGGCGTGTTCCCAATGGACGTCCACCGCGTACCAGCACCTGCGGCGTGCGCAGCCAAGGAGAAATTCTGAATGAACGACGAAACAGCCACCAAGTTCTCATCGCGCTCAATCGGTTTGTCTGACCCCTCTGCCACAAACGCCAACACTAAGGGCGCGTCGCCGAAGTTGGGCTTATGATTGATTTTCACCCGCGCCTCATCGCCGATGACAATCACTTGCCAAGGTTGATTCATGCGGTGGTTCGGAGCATAGCTAGCCGCCTCTAGCCACTTCATCCACGTTGCTTCATCAATCGCATCCGGCCGAAACAATTTAATGTTCCGACGCCCGGTAATCGCCTCGAAAATATCCATAATATAACTCCTTCCGATAAAACGCGTTCATGTCCAAATGATACACCATATGACCGCGTGATCGAAGAGTATGCTCCGCGCGTCAACTACACATGGTATAGCGTAGAGGTGAAGGCAATGGCCAAAATGAGTGAAAAAGCGTGGGTCTGGTGCCTGATTCCCGCTGGTGTAGCTGCTTCCTTGACCGGTGCCATCGTTGGCAAGCGCGTGATGGAAGACAGACGTTATCACCACGGAAGTTACGGTCATGGAAGTTACGGCCATGGAGGCAAACACGACGATATGAACCCAAAAGAGGCCGTGATTCAAGACTGGAAGATGTAATGGTATGAATGACTGACACGGCGCGGCAACAAGGCTATCGGTTTCCGAAGCGAGCAACGGCGTGGCGCATGCCGCCACGCTTTGCTATCCTCATGTACCACGGATTCGCCGCCACATCTCACCGCTCTACGAGAAAAGTAACTGAGCCAAGACAGAAGGCGGCCAAAATCCTGTTCCCCTTGTCGACAAACGGCAAATAGCGCATGCTTAAAGCAACTGAACCTCGAACGAAATAGGTGATACGATGAACGAAATGTCCAATCGGCAAGAGGAATTACTGCGCGCACTGCAACAAACCACCAAACCGCTCTCCGGACAATTCCTGGCGAAGCAATTTGGCGTGACCCGTCAAGTTGTCGTTCACGACATCGCGCTCCTGCGCGCACTGGGGCACCGAATCCTCGCAACGCCGAAAGGGTACCTCATCGAGTCGACCGCCAGTAAACAAACCGCGGTCATCGCAGTTTCCCATACACCTGAGCAAACACCCGTGGAACTCAACACATTCGTCGATTGCGGAATCAAAGTCATCAATGTCCGTGTTGAGCACAGCGTGTACGGAGAGATTGTAGGCAACCTGTACTTGTCGTCGCGGCGTGACGTCGAACATTTTCTCGCCAAAATCGAGGCAGAAAAAGCCCCATTTTTATCTACATTGACAGGCGGTGTGCATTACCACCAAGTCGAGTTCGATCACGCTGATCAACTCACCGACGCCATTTCACGCCTTCGTGCAGCGGGGATTGAAGTGATCGATTAAGGTCACGAACTACTTTACAACCTTGCCTCCACTAGTGTATATACACCTGTGTGAACTAAAACGCACAAAAGGAGGGGCATGCATGGCACAACCATCACAAGCGGTATACGGCGACAAAATCATGACGGTCGAGCCGTTCAGCGTCGAACAAGTCCCGCAACAAGAGCGGCACGGCAACTCGTTCAGTCAATTTACGCTGTGGCTCGGCAGCAACCTGACCATCGCCGACTATGCACTTGGTTTTCTTCCAGTTTCCCTCGGCATGTCGTGGATTTGGGCAATCATCGCGATTCTTATCGGCAACCTCATCGGAGCACTCGTCGTCGGCTTATGCTCAGCCATGGGGCCCGCTTACGGACTGCCACAACTCATCATTACGCGAACCACGTTCGGACG
Organism: Alicyclobacillus acidoterrestris; assembly: GCF_022674245.1. GTDB lineage: Bacteria > Bacillota > Bacilli > Alicyclobacillales > Alicyclobacillaceae > Alicyclobacillus > Alicyclobacillus acidoterrestris. The sequence goes on along the minus strand of NZ_CP080467.1, from coordinate 1,021,867 downwards.
CGTTGGCGGGTACTTACCCGGTTTACTGAACTTCGTGAGCACCATCGGCTGGTTCACGGTCAATAACATACTCGGTTCATTTGGCCTGCACGCCCTGATCCCAGGATTGCCCTTCGCTTTGGCCTCCATCATTCTGGTACTGGTGCAAGGCATTGTCGCGATGCTGGGCCACAATTTCATTCACGCTTACGAACGCACGATGTCGATACTACTGGGCATCGTCTTTGCTATCGTGACGGTCATCAGCCTCGTGCATTGGGGTACGCTCAGCGCGTATCACCCCGTACACCATCCAGTTGGCCTCTCCATCATGGTCATCGTGGCAGCAGCGTTCTCCTACCTCGGTAGCTGGGGCCCATACGCCTCCGACTACAGCCGTTACTTGCGCCGCGATATCAGCAAGGCCCGCGTTGGGTTGGCGGCAGCGACCGGATCTTTTATCGCATCTGTTTGGCTGGAGATTGTCGGCATGTTCGTCGCGGTTCTCGCAGCGGGTCACAGCGCCAATTCAATCGATGCGCTCCACAGTGCAATGGGGGGATTTGGCGCCGTGGCGACAGTCGCTATCATCCTCGGCGGCACAGCGGCAGACGCCATTAACCTGTACTCGAATTCCCTATCGCTGCGCGCACTCGACGTGAACATTCCACGGTGGTTGATTGTCGTCTTTGCGAGTCTTGTCGGCCTCATCCTAAGCCTGCTCGGACGCGGCCAATTCGAATCCAACTTCGACAACTTCCTTTTGCTCATCGGCTATTGGATCACGCCCTGGATGGGCGTCTTATTCGCCGACTTCTACGTAAAGAACCGCCGCCAAGCGGCGCCCACCCAAGTGAAGTCCATTCACTGGCCTGGACTCATCAGCTTTATCGTCGGCATCGGCGTGTCTGTCCCATTCATGAACAGCACCCTATATGAAGGTCCAATTGCCGTCGCGTGCCACGGATTAGACCTCGCCTTCTACATTGGCTTTGCAGTCGCCTTCACACTGTACTTGGCGCTGAAACGCTCACCACAATTCGACTAAGAACGCGAACAGCGCGCGGCCCTCGGGTAGAACCGAGTGGCCGCGTGATCTATAAAGAATTCCATCATCAAGAATCCCCTCCCATCAACTTACATAACCTCTTTCCAAATGGTTACAATAAAGAAGTCAAGTAAGTGGTAGAGGAGGACTATCATAAGCGTGTTTCGGAAGTCACAGAAGACGAATCACAATTGGACCGCCAGGCTTGACCATCTGGAACGCAAACGCAATGTCCCGCGGAACATCCCAAATGATGTTCTCCAACGCAGCGTCAGCACCAATGAGCAAATGTTAAGAAGCGTATTCGACAAATGTTCGGATGTCGTATTCCATTCCATCAAAGTGAAGGGACGCACCGACATCGTTGTCGTTTACATCGATGGGTTAATTGATATTCAGAACTTTGAAGACATGGTTTTAAAACCGATACTTTACGAAGGCCCCCCTCAAGGGTTGGGAAGAACGAAGCGAATTGGGCAATTGATTGAGGATAATCTGATTGCAATTGTCGGTTCGAAGACAGTTAGCCGAACAGATGAACTGATTCACGAAATACTTGACGCCAATTTGGCCCTATTACTTGACGGCGAACGTGAAGGTTTAATACTCCACCTGAAAAGCGTACCCGCCCGTGCCATTCAGGAACCGAAGACCGAGCCAGGAATCCGTGGCCCACAAGAAGGTTTTACAGAGTCGATTCGAACCAACACAGCGATGCTCCGCAAGATTATTAAAAGCACTGAATTAAAATTTGAATCCGTAATCATTGGGGAATTATCCCGTACAGATGTTCTAATTACCTACCTGAGCCATCTCGTCAATACTTCCGTATTAAACGAGGTTCGTAGCCGAGTTCAAAGAATCCAAATTGATGCTGTCGTCGATTCGGCTTATATTGAGGAACTGATTGAAGATGCGCCATTCTCTCCCTTCCCAATGGTCCAAAATACGGAGAGACCTGACGTGGTCATCGCAAATCTCCTCGAAGGAAAAGTGGCGATTCTGGTGGATGGAAGTCCATTTGTATTACTCGCACCTCAAACGTTTTGGGGGGCACTGCAGGCTTCAGAGGATTACTATGACCGATTTATATACGTGTCGTTTATTCGCGTACTACGCTTTGGTCTCCTATGGATTTCCTTGCTCCTTCCATCCATTTACGTTGCACTGACTACTTTTCATCCACAGCTAATGCCAACAAATTTATTATTAAGTTTTGTTGCGGCTCGCGAGCTAAGCCCATTTCCTGCCGTAGTTGAGGCCTTATTGATGGAAGTCATGTTTGAGGCACTACGAGAGGCCGGCATTCGACTGCCGCGTGCCGTGGGTTCAGCGGTCAGTATCGTAGGCGCATTGGTCATCGGACAAGCCGCGGTTCAAGCCGGCATCATTTCCGCGCCAATGGTCATTGTTGTTTCAACAACTGGAATCGCTTCTTTTGCACTGCCTCGATATCAATTCGGCACTTCATTCAGACTGTTGCGCTTCCCTATGCTGTTACTAGCTGGGACACTCGGCTTTTACGGTATAGCCCTCGGCTTAATGGCGATGATGACGCATCTCGTTACGTTGCGGTCCTTTGGAATTCCTTATTGGGGTTCGCTTGAGTTCTCTGTCTTCGGGAATCTAAAAGACACGATTTTTCGTTTTCCAATCTGGATGCGGAACAAACGACCTAACATACTCATGGAGAAAGATTCAACCCGTACTCCAGTTGGACAGAAACCTTCTCCGAAGAGGTAGGGAAGCCGATGCGCACATTCCAAAAGGCCCTGTTTTACTCAGGAATGATCCTGTTCTGTATGATATTTGTTACGGGTTGTTGGGATAAGCATGAATTAAACGACAGAGCTATCATCATGGGGGTTGGACTCGATCAGGGTGACGACGATTCCGTGATTATTAGCATGCAAATTGCTCGCCCTTCCGGTCTTGGAACCAATGAACAACCAGAAAATGAAACAGGTGCTTTTGAATATGTGGAATCAACAGGTAAAAATTGGATGGACGCAGCACAACATTCATCCTTTCAAATATCACGATATCGGTTTTTCGGTCAAAGACGAGTCATTTTTATTGGAGAAAAATTGGCCAGACGCGGTTTGAAAAACACACTCGACGAATTTTCCAGATATACCCAAGTTAGATTACGGACAGACATGATTGTGATTCAAGGGGGCGAAGCCCGAGACCAACTGAAGAAGTCTCGCCCGTTTGAACGTGTGCCTGTCCTATCGGATATCAAATTGCATACGGCCATTGGTGGAAAATCCGGTGACACGACGTTTCGCGACTTCCTAATGGATGTGCTAAGTGATGGGGCTTCGCCGACGCTGGTCAGTATGAACGGTAATCAGGTCACAGGTCGCGCCGTATTCAATTCTGATTTGCAACTTGTGGGATATCTGACGATGGATGAGGCCATCAATCGACTGTGGATCACAGGCGGTCTCAAGCAATATGTCTATACCTTTCGGGTTCCTCAATTCAACGGCCTGGTATCGCTTCAAACCAGTAAATTCAAGCGCGACATCACGACCAAAATATCCGGTAACAAAGCACAAATACACATCGCATTATCGGCCGTAGCGGACTTACAGGAGAATGATTCGTCCGTAGATATGTACGAGACGCATCATCTGCAAACGGTTCAACAGGCGTTCAATCACTATTTACAAAAATCCATGACAGACATGGTGAAAAGAACACAAACAGAGTATGGAATAGATGTACTCCAACTTGGAGAAGTTATTCATCGTCAACACCCTATTCAATGGAAAGATATGAAAAGCGACTGGAACTGTCATGGATATAAAAACGCGCAAATTACCGTCAGCGTACACACAACCATTAAACGGGCTGGGTTAACGACACTTCCTCTTCAGTTGAACGAAGGAGACCAATAGAACTTATGACAGCAGGTCGAATGCAGATTTCAGGTCGGCAAATCTTTTGGATAATCGTATGTGCGGAAACATCGCCCATGGAATCCGTGCTCTTAACCCCTTTATTTCAGACTGCAAAACAGGATGCTTGGATTTCTATGGCTGTAGGTGGCTTAGCCGGACTGCTGATCACTTTTCTGATCATGCGAACGTCCCTGTTGTATCCTAAGCAAACCATTGTCGAGTACGCTCAAACCATTCTGGGCAAATGGTTCGGTAAGCTGTTCGTCATCCCGTATCTAGTGATGGCACTTCTGGGACTCGGCGTCATCCTTCGACAATTTGGCGACTTCATACATATGGCTTTGTTTGAGCTAACCCCTCTATGGGCAGTCGTTCTAGGTTTTTTGCTCATGTGTATGTACTTAACCTATGCAGGAGGCATTGAGGGCATTGGAAGGTCTGCGGAAATCATTGGACCAATCGTCATTTTCGCCGTGTTAATTGTGAAGGTACTCAATTTCAGCTCACTGGACGTTCACCTGGTACAGCCCATTTATTGGGATAGCGGATGGAAACAGATTCTTCTCGGCAGTCTCGCCACGATGTCATTTGTCGGTGAGTCCGTGGTGATGCTGGTTTTAGTTCCGTTCGTGTCACAGCCAAATCGTTGTATGTCGTATACCATGTGGGGACAAGCCATCTCTTTTGTCCTTGTGACAGGTTCCGTATTCCTCGTCACGTCAATTTTCGGCCCCAATCTAGCAGGACGGCTGTTGTACCCTGCATTCGAGATGGCCGGGTTTATATCAATCGCCGACTTTTTGCAAAATGTTGAATCTGTTGTCGTAGTCCTATGGATATTTGGCTATTTTATCGAAGTATCTGTTTTTCTGTTCGTTACATGTTACAGCCTAGGTCAATGGCTTCATTTAAAAGACTGGCGCAAATCAATTTGGCCAGTGGCCGCAATCCTGTTTATCTTGGCAGTCATACCAAAGACACTGAGCACAGCAACCATTGAAGCACCCAGAATGAAATGGACGTTGATTGGAATTTTTATCAATATTGTGATTATCCCCCTGTTGATTTACATCGTTGGATATTGCCAACGGAAATTTAAAACAAGTGTTAAAATGTCTTAATATCGTCATATATATATCGAAGACAGCATACCATCTTGTAAGAATGCTAAGGTGGTGGGTGCATGTCTATTTCCGTATGGCAAGAACATCGGTTTTGGGTGGACATATTGTTAGATCATGCGCAATTCGTGCATGACAACCTGTCACCGTCGGAGACGAAGTGGGTAAATACGGCATCCCAGTTTATCGTGAGCTTTCAGTCGCTTTCCGATGAACTCAGCACATTACACCCCGCCTTACCCGAGTCTTCGGGTGAAATGATCGAATTTGCTAAGAAAGTGCACCCAGTTGCCTACAATTATTATCGCTTCGAGGGTCATCTTCAAAAATTGCGAATCAGCAATGACGTGAACCTCAACCTCAGTCCCACGTATCTCGCCGGAACAACCGATGAGAATCAGGAGTATCTTCGCCTCTTGTCGTACTACACCAAGGGCCAATCCGCGCCTATGTTGAGTCTTCCTCAGTTACTAGATCTCTGGTTATTTGACCAATCTGGTCATGGTACCTTGTTGGCAGACGTGTTAGATCCAATCGAAATATCTTTATTAAAAGAGGTCAGAGGCTACGTAGACGTATTCCTCGTTGACCTTGCAACCAATATCGTTCTGAAACACTATTTGAAGTTTACACCGCCCGGATTTCCGTTTGAGAAACGATTCATTCGAAGAGTAGCGGAAAACGTTGTTCGGTTTTACAGGTTCGTTGAGGAAACCGTTCACCGTTATAAACAAGACGAAGCATTGAATAGAACGACGCTTCGCTTTCTCGAGCACCATTTCCCCGAGTCGTGTTATTTTTTAACGAAACTCGCTTACTATGATCCTGGAATCTACGCCATACCACACTGTCCTATCCAAGTCCATCGTGAATAGGCACACCCTCATCTATCAAACGGTTTGCTACAGTGGTACCCTTACGCGTTTTCTAGCTTATTCCGATAGACCTTCCCGTATTCTTTCTAACTTCACAAGTGAAAAAGGCATCCGTACCTCGACGGATGCCTTTTATATTTCGACTATCGCATCGTGGACCGTTTAATCCTTGACAAAGCGGCGCTGCGTCCGCTTCCCATCGTGTGAAAAAATCGTCTCTCGCCCTTCGACAACTGTCTGCACGTGGCAATTGCGCCCCCACACCCGGTATAGATAAGGCATGGTTTTCTCCAGGTGTTTCAGGTCGAGTTCGACACCTTCGTACTCATGTTTGATAAATAACTCACCATTTCGATTGTAGTCGCCGTCCTCGACGTAAAGGACAGGAATCCCGCCATTGACGCGCGATGCGACGAGCGAATCGCGCACCTTCTCCCAGTCGGTTTCGACGACCCGCCAGTCATTCCCGACTTTTTGATAGAGGTACAAGTCGAGATCTTCAATCAATTGCTTGGTCAAGTAGTTGCGCAAAAACGCAACGTCGTTCTCCATCTCGCGTACTTCAAACATTTTGGCGCGGCCTTGCCCAGGTTCTCGATAATGGCGTTCGCGTTCTTCCTCTGTCGGATTGTTCCACCGCTTCTCAATATCCTCCCAAATCGCCAGCCCCAGGTGGTACGGATTAATGGAAGTCCGCGACGGCAACACGACGCCGGAGTGCATCTTAGCGAACTCCACAGCCTCCTCGTCGGTGAGGTTCATCTCGCGCATAATGCGCAAATGCCAGTAAGTGGCCCAACCCTCGTTCATGATCTTCGTCTCCATCTGCGGCCAGAAGTACAACATTTCTTCACGCAGAATCGAGAGCACGTCGCGCTCCCATTCCTCAAGCACGGGACTCTGCTCAATGACAAAGAGCATGATATCCTTTTGGGCGGCCCGGGCCTTGACCATCGGCTTTTTCTGCTGCTTCGCTTCCGCGGTTTCACCAATCGACCACAAGTCGTCGTACGGCGAACGGGTATGGTCGACGGAGTGAAACACTGGGTCGTACTCCCCGTGGCGACTGCGGTACTGCTGCTGTTTCACTTTCGCTCGGGCGTTGCGACCGTCTGTCGAGGCATCCACGTGCTCCGACAGCGCGAGACCTGCGTCAATCAGCTCCTCTACCGCCTGCCTGCCATACTTGAGTTCATAGTGACGAATGCGGTCCGCACTCGCCGCCATGCGCTCGACCATATCGCGCGAGGTGTAGCGGAACGTGGCGTTATTTTTAAAGAAATCGCAGTGTGCAAGCACATGCGCGCAGACCGTCTTGTTTTGCAGCAACGTGTTGCCGTCCAGCAAAAATGCGTAGCAAGGGTCAGAATTGATGACCAACTCATAAATTCGGCTCATGCCGAGATCGTACTCGAGCTTCATTCTATGGAAGGCCTTTCCAAAACTCCAATGCGAAAAGCGCGTCGGCATCCCATAGGCGCCAAACGTGTAAATGACATCCGACGGACAAACCTCATAACGCATCGGATAAAAATCGAGCCCGAAATCCCGGGCCAATTGTGTCATCTCTTCAATGCTTTGTTCAAGCGCGGCCATCTCTTCGTTGTTCATGCGCTTTTCACCCCATCGCGCCGCGAAAAGAAGTGTTTCAGTGCGGCGTACACCTCGGATTTATCGCGAATCACAAACTTCCGAAACTCGGGGATATCGAGTTTCGAGAAGGCACTCATCATGGTCGAGTTTCTCGAATACTGATTCACTTCGGCATATCCCAACATTTGGGATTTCTCGCTGAGTTCACGGACTAACTTCACACACTTCTCATTGTCGGAGGTCAAGTTGTCGCCGTCGGAAAAGTGAATCGGATAAATGTTGTACCTATCTGGCGGATATTCCCGTTCAATCATCCGCAGCGCGAAATCGTACACGGAGGAACAAATCGTTCCCCCGCTCTCCCCCTTGGTGAAGAAGTGCTCCTCTGATACCTCATGCGCCTCCGTGTGATGCGCAATGTAGCGAATGTGAACATGCTCATATTTTGTGCGCAAGAAACGGGTCATCCAGAAGAAAAATGTGCGGGCGCAGTACTTTTCAAACAGCCCCATCGATCCCGACAAGTCCATCATCGCGAGAATCACCGCGTTGGAGTCCGGTTCCTCCACGTCCTCCCAAGTCTTGTAACGCAAGTCGTCAGGCAAAATCTGCGCCTTTCCGGAACCTATCCGGGCGTTGCGCCGGATGGATTCCAGCAGTGTGCGCTTTTTATCGATGTTTCCCGACAACCCTTTCTTGCGCACATCGCGGAACTCAAAACTCTCGGCGACAATTTGGTCGGGGGTCTTGTCGGCGAGATTGGGGAGTTCCAACTCGTTGAACAACAACGTTTCAATATCCTCTAGGCTGACGTTTGCTTCGGTGTAGTCCACGCCGGGTTGTTCGCCGGCGCCTTCTCCCTTGCCGGCCTGCTGTTTATCTGGCCGGCCTTGCGCAATGACGTCCCCGACCTGCGAATCTCCTTGCCCTGTCCCCGCGTGGCGCCCCTTCTGGAAGTTGTATCGAATCCGATACTCCTCGAGTGAGCGGATGGGCACTTTGACGATTTGCCGCCCATTGCTCATAATCAGGCTTTCGTCACTGACGATGTCGGCGAGATTGTCCTTAATGGCTTGCTTCACTTTGTCGCGATGTCTGTCCTGATCTTGTTGTCCTTTGCGATGGAGGGACCAATCTTCCCTTTGCAGTGAAAAATAGGCGTTCGACACGTTTCATCTCCCCTTCCGGGTCGGCAACACGCTCAGCGGTTCAAGAGACTTCCCGTATATCGCAACAATTCGTTGGCGCACGACGGGCAGTATCCGTGTTCATCAATGAGTCGTGCTGTCACCTCGTTGATTTTCTTCAACTGCGTCTCATCCGGCGTTTTCGAGGAAGTCGTAATTTTGACGACGTCCTTCAAATCCGCGAACAACTTCTTCTCAATCGCTTCACGCAAGCGCTCGTGCGAGTGATAATCAAATTTCCTGCCGCGCCGCGCGTAGGTCGAGATACGAATGAGAATTTCTTCGCGAAAGGCCCGTTTGGCATTCTCCGAGATGCCAATTTGCTCTTCAATGGAGCGCATCAGGCGTTCATCGGGATCGAGTTCCTCACCAGTCAATGGATCTTTAAGCTTCTGCCAGTTGCAATATGCCTCGACATTGTCGAGATAGTTGTCGAGCAGCGTCTTCGCCGATTCCTCGAAGGAGTAGACGAATGCCTTCTGGACTTCCGTCTTCGCCATCTCGTCGTACTCTTTGCGGGCGGTAGCGACGAAGTTCAGCAGCCGTTCCCGGTCTTCGGCGCTGATTGAAGCGTGCTGATCTAACCCGTCCTTGATAGCCCGCAACACGTCGAGCGCGTTGATGCACTGGGTATCGCGGCGGATGAGGGCGGTGGAAATCCGGTTGATGATGTAACGTGGGTCGAGCCCTGACATCCCTTCATCCGCGAACTCCGTCTGCAATTCCTTCAAATCTGCATCCTTCATCCCCTCAACGGTTTGCCCGTTGTACAGGTACAATTTTTTCAGAAGATCTACACCTTGCTTCTTGGATTCTTTCAACCGCGTGAGAATCGAAAAGATGGCAGCCGTCCGCAACGCGTGTGGCGCAATATGCACATCTTTCAAGTCACTTTGCTGCACCAACTTGTCGTAAATTTTGATTTCGTCTTCCACGCGCAGGTTGTATGGAACCGGCATGACAATCATGCGCGATTGCAAGGCTTCATTTTTCTTATTGGCGACGAAGCTGCGATATTCCGCTTCGTTGGTATGTGCCACAATCATTTCAACGTCGGTGAGATGATGAGTGCGAGGAATGTGCCTCCGTGGATGCTGCAGGCACATTCGAGACATCATTCTGTAGTTGGTTCGACGGAGAGCTAGTATCAAGTAGAAGTTGCGCGAGGAGTTCATACACGTAATCGCTTAGGACAACCTCTTCATCGACATCGATATCCACATGGCCTAGCTCCGTTTCAATACGCAAGGTGGCACCTCCCAATACTCGCTATACAGAAATGTATATGCAAGCATTGTGCGCTTACGGATGAAGGTAGCCAAAATTCTGTCTCGACCTGCGCTGAACCTAGGTACGCGTCTTGTACATTTCCCGATACTGGCGGTCACCTTGAGGCGGCTTACCGTTTGGGGTACGTCCACCACCATCACCTGTTTTAATGCCACGGACATAAGCTAACAGAAGCTCAATACCTGGCGTGATGATTAATAGTAACCAGGAAAATGGCGACAAAATGTAATTTTCCATTTGCCTTGCCTGCGCTGGGTTGGAGATGGACAGTGCGATAAGATACTCACAAATGACAATGACACCGGTGAATCTCCGAAATCGGTCATCTGGTTGGCCCATCAATCGAGCAATGACCGTAGACAGTGCCCAGATATGGTTACTCTGGAAAACTGACCCGAGACCAACCGACAAAACGATAATGACCACACCCAGGCGTTCAATCAAAAACCCTTGTGGCCGCAACAGTTGCAACGCCATTTGAACCGGGTACGTCAATTTGGTCAAAGGCATCCAACCCAAATTGGCGACGACCGCGCAAAACAGGATGAAAATCATCGAGCCAGCTAGCGTGGTGCTCAACACAGGATACCAAATCGACGTGTTTTTTCGGTGCTTGTAATATGGACTGAGCGCAATGACCAGGTTGAGTCCAAAATACAAGGGAAATAGATGATAAACTCCCTCGAATACGGCCGTCGGTTGTGCCACTGTGTGGGACATCCAATGCTTGTCTGCCTGCATGTAGAGCGCGATAAAGGCAGCCAGCATGCCCGTCGCTGACAGCGTAAAAATGACGGTGGCGACACGCCCCAATGTTTCAATCCCAAGCCACGCCCCTCGCCATGAAACAGCGATTAACATGGCCCCGATGGCATACTGCGGAGTGGCAGGGAAGTAGTATTTGAACAAATTGATGCCAAAATATAGCGTAAGCCCGAGGAACAAAATATAAGGCGGTACATACATCCAGATAATCAGTTTCCCCAACCATTTTCCAAATACCAACTGATGCGCATCGGTGCCGACCATGTCTGGGAATCGTTCATTCAGTGCACCCTGTATCCACGCGGAGAAACAGCCAACCAACGCCACGCCCAGCACAGCCCACTGCGCGTCAAATTTTGCATAATCGACGGCCACAGCCGGAAAAAACCAAAACATGACTGGGAGATAACTCGACGACACAAGAGATACCGTTTGATATGCGGAAAGTGTGGTTCGAAGTCTATCCAAAGTTTTCCCCCTAAATCAAATTGCCGGTTCGTTTCACATGTACTACAACATCCATGTCCGTATTTGCGTGCTTAAATACATCATCCCAACGCGTCTGAATATATTGTTCTTGCGCTGGGTTATGAAGAAAATACCACCGCCCAAACCCGCAAATGTCGGTTCCCTTGCTTTGCAGTTCCGTCAGCACGCGCAGCGACTGCGCTTTGAGATACCTACTGGTCACGGACTCATATTTTTTCAACTCTTGATTCGTGACAGGGCGCGTGTCCCTATCCTCACTTGAAATCAGCTCTGCCGTCAGCGTGATATGGTCGTGAAGCGTGGCCACACCATGGTTCATCGTGACGGAAATCTTGCTCGTACTCCCCATAGCGCGGATATCAAACGATTTGTCCCCGTCGGGAATCGTCATCGGCATACGCCGGATGCGATGTGCCACCAAGTTGTAGTACAAGTTGTCCGCCGTACTGATTTCCCCAACAGGAGAATATCTGTCAAATAGTTCTGTGCCGTCAAACTTTAAATTCCCGCTATCCGAAGTGACGATGGTCGCGTGCGCTTCAAGACCGGTAAGCTCAGCGTCACGCCAAAATTCCCACAGCCGAACGTGCGGAACAAACCCCTGTTGCGGCATGGCGACGGTCAAAGTAGACTCAATCACACTCGCTGGCGCAGTGCTCGTCGGTAAGCTCAATATTTCCTGTGCTGACTCCTTGGAGAATGAAATTTGAGCGAGCTTGTCCGCTGACTCACTGCGCATCAATTGCTCAATGACGCTCTGGATATCTATTTTGTTAAGCCCCGTATTTAAGACAATCGCCTGTAAATTTCCGAGATAGAAGCCTTTATTGTATTCCGTTTGCGCTTGTGCCAGTGCCGTATGCAGACTTGCCGCTTCCACTGTAAAGTTTCGATATGCAGGACTCTGCGCCCCGCCGCGATTTCCTTCGCCGCCGCTGCCACTGCCACCGTTTCCCCCGCCTCCAATTGACATATCTCCGCCACCTTCTTCCAAGTTTGGTACCTGAAACGTATAACTGAGCACCTTAGAATTCCCGTAGACAGGGTCAACCCCAATTCCGAGCACCTGCGCACGGTCATTAATTCGCCGGTAGTCCCAGCACCCGGGCAAACACAAAAGCAACACACACAATACGGCTACACGCAGGTATTTCACGACTTTCGCCCCCGACTATATCGACTCGTTCGCCGCGATTTATCAAGTTGTGGATGCGTTAAGGGGAGTTTGGTATCAACGCCGCCGACTTCATCGATGGGACGTAAATGACTTGCGCGCTTATCGAGAACCGTAATCGGCAAACGGATGATTCCATCGACGAACGTATCGCGAACATACTCGCCGCCAAACGGATCTAAATAAGAGACACCGAACGATTTGAGATTCGCGACCTCGTACCAAATCCATATCGTCAACAAGACCACCCCATAAAAACCGACAATGGTCGCAGCAATCACCATGGCCCAAGATCCCAAACGCAGACAGATGGCAAACTCGTAACTCGGCGATACAAAGACGCTAATCGATGTCAACGAGATGACGATAATGAGGACGTTACTGACAATACCCGCCTCGACTGCGGCTTGACCGACGACGAGACCGCCGACAATACCGATGGTCTGTCCCATTTGGCGCGGCATTCGCAGCGTCGCTTCGCGGAGAATCTCGACCACCAACATCATGATGAACACCTCGAGCACGGCTGGAAACGGCACATGCTCGCGAGACTCTGCAATTTGAAGCGCCATCACCTTTGGCAAGAGTTCTGGATTAAAATCGACAAACGCGACATACAAAGCGGGCAAGTAAACCGCAAAAAAGAAACTGATGATACGCAGCCAGCGAACGGCCGTCGCTTCCCACCAAGGGTGCTGGAAATCCTCCTGGGTTTGGAAAAAATCCTGTAATGTCGCCGGCGCCAGAAGTACAGTTGGGTCGCCGTCGACCATGATACAAACTTTTCCTTGGTTCACTTCGCGCACTGCATTATCAATCCGCTGCGTCGTCCGCGTCATCGGGAACAACGACCACGGGTGGTCAGAAATTCGTTGTTCAACAGCCGCCGCGTCATCCACAGCACCAATATGAATGGCATCAATTCGCTTGACGACGGTCTCCACCAAAGTTGGGTTGGCGACGTCGCGGACGAATGCAATGGCTACTTTCCGGCGAGTGCGATAGCCGACTTTCACATGTTTGACGACTAGTGAATCGGTGGTGAGATTTCGGCGCAGCAATCCGACATTGACATCGACGTTTTCGACGAAACTTACCTGCGAGCCCCTGGAGGACGTTTCAATGTATGGTTCTTGTGGAGCGCGGTGTTCAACATACGTCGCGCCAATCACAATGGCAGAGGAGGCACCATCGATTAGAAAAACCAAAGACCCTTCCGTCAGTGCTTCACGAATCTCGTATAAATTCTCCATGAATACGGCATCCGATCCGATAAAGACGCGCTCAATCAGATATTGAGGCAAATTCTTTGGCTCTTTGCGCGGAAATCGGTGCACATGTAAAGCGTTGAGCGTTTTTTCAATCACCGTACTGTCACATATGGTATTTACAAATAGACAGACCGCGGAACGCCCGTTCACTTGTGTGACACGCACCATATAATCGTCGCTCAATCCGACTGTATTGGAGAAATACGCGAGTGCTCGATTGAGGTTCCCCTCATAATCCGGTGCCTCCTCAAAAGGAGGAACATTCGGTTTGTTACGTCCTTTGACCTGATTCGTAAACCCGGAATTTCGTACCCAACGCTGAAAAATCGTCATTCCGGACCCACCTTGTCAAAACATTTAAGGTTAATTTATCCATAAAAATCCAATATATTCACTTACACCCATTTGTCACCTTCGCCTCGCTGCAACCTGCGACAAATGAAAGCCCACACCAAAAACCCGGCCATACACCCCAGTCCTCACATATCGTCACATAGACTGATTTTCACGCGAATAGACTCTGTTGAACGAAATCGGACGTGGAAAGTGAGGTCGGGCCATGTCACGTGTATCGCAATCCATTTCTCGAGCCATTTGCTACATCCGAAAATCCCGTGAAGACGAGGAGGCGGAACGGCGCGGCGAAGATACGCTCTTAAAGCAACGCGAGTTGATGACTCGGGACGTGCTCAGTCGCTATGAATTCGACTACGAGATAAGAGAGGAAGTGGCCTCTGGCGACAGTATCCGCGAACGCCCAGTATTCCGGGCAATCCTACCGGAACTTGGCACAAAATATCAGGCCATCGTCTGTAAAGATTTATCCCGATTGGGCAGAGGCAGTTACACCGATATGGGCGTCGTTTACGACATCATCCGGGATAAGCGGATTTATATCATCACCAAGGATGCCGTTTACGATCCGCGCAATTTCAGCGACTTGCGAATGATTCGCTTTTCGCTGTTTTTTAACCGCGAAGAATACGAAATGACCCTCTGGCGATTGACGGAGGGGAAATACGATGGCGCGCAACGTGGAAAGTGGGTCGCAGGCAGTGTCCCCTACGGATTTCGATATCACGCGCGCCTCCAAATCCTCGTGCCCTACGAACCAGAAGCGCGAATTGTACAGTGGATTTTTCGTTGGTATGGAGAGGAAGGCCTTGGCTATTCCGCGATTGCCACACGCCTGCGCCAATTAGGCATCCGTTCCCCCCGAGGAAAAGAGATCTGGCGACCGGAAGTGATACACAGGATGTTGGCCAACCCCGCATACTGCGGAACCCTGGTCTTTCGCCGAACGCAGCGCAATAAACACGATGGAAAGGTCGTCGTGCGCCCGCGCGACGAGCACATCGTTGTCGAGCATGCATTCGAGGCTATCGTCGAGACATCGCTGTGGTCCCTTGTGCAAAAAAGATTGAAATCCACCGCGCGTACACCAAAAGTCAAAGCCGATTTCACCCCGAGTGAACTGGCGGGGCTTGTGACGTGTGGCGGCTGTGGGCGCAAAATGGTTCGACAATCCAGCGTTCAACGTTACCGCAAACGGGATGGGACAATCTCGAAATACACGAAGGAGTTCATGTATTGTCCGGTTTGCGGCTACGCAGTAAAATACCGGGACTGCGAAAAGCAGTTGCTGACCGCACTCCATCACGTCGCAAAAATCGACCCAACTCGCTTCGCACAGTGTTTAGAGTCTTCCACGCAGAACCTAAAGGTACCCGTTGGCCTGACGACAAAGGACATCCAAAAGCAGTGCCAAGCGCGAGCAGCGGCGCTCAACGCCCGCCTCGAGCGCGCGAGAGACTTGCTTCTCGACGGCACGTTGACCAAACAAGACTATCAGGAGATAAGAGAGAAGTGTCAGACAGAGCTCGCTGAAATAGCCAAATGGACGACTGATTTCATGGACAGCGCCTTGCCTTGTGCGCCCCCCACGCTCCCTATCTCCAAAGCACAAATTCGCTCATTGGTGGATGGCTATCAGCAACTCTCCGATACCGCAGCCAAAAATCGATTTTTGCGAGGGCTTTTGATAGACGTCCGATTGGAGCTTGTCCACAAAGGGCGGCACCGCAGTGATCCGACTCGATTTGATTTACAAGTCACCCTGCATCCGAACGTGACGCGGGCATAACCAGGCGCACAAGGTAGTTGCGCCGCTTGAAAACGAGCCAAATACGGGCGTTTCGCACGGTTTTAGACTGGTCATCTCACCATCATTTCATCGGCAGAGATCAGTGCGAAACGCCCTGCCTTGAAATTCCCTTCCTGAGTCAAACTCAACAAGTGCCACAAAAACTTTTCGTCACACTTGAGCATCTCTTGGAACTCCATGATTCCGCGATTCGCTTTGTTCAGCTCGCCATCAAACCGGTAGGCCCGCGGGTCTGATTCTGACCCGTACTCCGTGATGGTCGAGAAGTCGATGCTGCCGGTCAAATCGGCGATGTCCTGAGACTTGGGGTCGGATGGACTAAACGTGCCAATGCCAATCCGCCGTTCCTCCGACATCAGGACGCGCTCGACTGGAACTTGTTCAATGTGGCCACCAAATTCCTCATCCAGTCGCATCCGGCAACTCGGGCACAAATTCCCCTCAATGCGTATACCGTATTCGTTTTCGAAATCTTTTCTTAATTCCAACGGGATCAAATGGAGTGGTTCCTCGTGCATCGGGCACCCTTTAATCGCGTATAACGCGCCCTCAGGCGTTTTCGAATACTGTTCCAGCCCGCGCTTGAGCATCGTGACAATCGTCGACTTACCTCCACTGACCGGCCCCATCAACAGCAGGATGCGCTTGCGCACGTCCAGACGTCGCGCCGCCGCGTGGAAGTACTCCTCGACAAGGCGCTCCAAAGTGCTCGACAAGCCGTACATCTCGCCTTCAAAAAACGGGTAGTGGCGATGGCCTTCGGCATCCGTCTCAATTCCCTTGCTGGCAATCATGTCATATATACGAGCGTGCGCTGTCTTGGCCACGCTGGGGTGCTCCTTGACGATCTCGATGTATTCCTCGAACGTCCCCTCCCAACGAAGGCCCTGTTCCTCCGCGCGGTAGGTGTTGAGTCGGTCAAGAAAACTCATGGACCCATCCTCCTCCTCTGGTGCAAGTTGACAAGCGACCGTTACAACCGACTGACAACGGACTCTTCGCGCGACAACCAAAAATCCGTCCGCGTTTCTTCATCCTATTCGCTGCCTGCTTGGCCACATGCCCATGCTTTGCTTGCCAACCGGATTAGCTATAAGGGAACACAAATGCCGTCTTGTCTCGTCGTACACGAGGGCCAGGCGGCATCTGTAACTTATATTTACACGAGATGCGCAAATAGTGTGAAAATAAAAGCCGGGACAGATGCGGATTTCGAGCTATAATTGAATCATTCGTGCGCATTCCCCCGCGCAATTTGTAACGATTGGAGTTGCAACACCGTCATGCGCATACGCGACGCAGTGATCGACGACCTTCCAGGTCTTCTCGATATCTACAACCACGCCATCAGAACGTCCGCCGCCACGTTCGATCTCACCGAACAGACGCTAGCCGAACGCCGCGAGTGGTTCACCCACTATGGGAACCAGTACCCGCTCACGGTGGCCGACATGGACGGCCATGTCGCAGGCTACTGTTCCCTCTCCCGCCATCGCGAGAAAGCAGCTTACGCGAAGACGGTGGAGTCGTCCATCTACATTCACCCGGACTACCAGGGACGTGGCATTGGCAAAGCGTTGATGGTGGATATGCTGGCCCGGGCAAAAGCACTTGGCCATCACGTCATTATCGCAGGCATCACCGACGGCAACGCCGCGAGCCGCAAACTACACGAACGGCTGGGGTTTACATACGTAGGCTGTTTCAAAGAAGTTGGCTTCAAGTTCGAACAGTGGCAAGACGTTCATTATTATCAATACATTGTTGAGTGACCCCAGACCAATCAAAAACTTATCCTTCGCCATCCATCGCACCAATGCGGCGCACAGCCCGTTTCCCACTCAAGACCAGCAGCACATACGTCAGCACGGAGCCAACGTCGCAAATGGCGATCACAATGCCCATCGGCAGTGCAGTCGGGTGATTGCCGAAGCCAACCAACGGCGATGCGACGGCACCTAACAACAACTGCGCGACGCCAATGAGCGCTGCAGCGCTCCCGGCATTTTTCGCATGCTGCTGCATCGCGAGCGACGATCCAATGGTCCCCACCACACCGACACTGGAGACAACGAGGAACAGCGTCGGCAGAACGCCCGGTAGCCCCAATTGAAGAACAATGGACAAGAGCAAGGCGACGCCTCCGCAACAGGCGATGCCAATCCCGATGCGGAACAACAAAACATCCCGAACCTTTCCAGCCAGTAGGCCGGCTGCGCGCGAAAACAGAATGATGCCGATACCGTTGATGGCAAAACAGATGCTGAATACTTGTGGCGACAGGCCGAACAAGTCTTGTAGCACAAATGGTGATCCGGATATATACCCAAACATCGCCGCATTCACGAGTCCTTGCGACAACGCGTACCCCATGAACGTCCGTTCGCGGACGAGTTGTCCAAACGCGGATATGGTACTTTGTACGCCACCCGTTCGCCGGTTCTCAGGAGGCAATGTCTCGCCCAGTGCGAAGGCTACCGTCACGAACATCGCCACGCCGAGGATAGCGAGCACGACAAACACGCCGCGCCACGATATCACGCGCAACAGCTGACCACCGAGCACTGGCGCAAGAATGGGTGCGACACCATTGACGAGCATCAGCAGCGAAAAAAAGCGAGTCAATTCCGGTCCAGCGTACAGGTCGCGCACCATCGCCCGTGCGATGACGATACCGGCGGCCCCAGCAAATCCTTGTACAAAGCGAACGACAATCAAGACCCAGACGTTTGGCGTCACAGCGCAAACCACAGACGCGATGATATAAACCGCAAGCCCTGCGAGCAAGGGCCCACGGCGTCCTCTAGCGTCACTCATGGGGCCCGCCAACAGCTGGCCGAGTGCGAGCCCAATCAAACACAAGGTAATACTCAACTGCGCCACTGACTGTGATGCGTGTAAGTGATTCGCAATCACCGGCAGTGACGGAAGGTACATATCAATCGACAGTGGCGCGAGGGCCGTCAGGGAACCGAGAATGACGGCCGTGCACCCCCGGCGCGCGGTGGCCAACTGACGGCCCGACGCAGTTTTCACATTCATGGTTTTACTCCTTTTTCGGACGCTCTCCAAAATCCCTGCGCAGACGACGCACCTGGTAGTTCACGAGGCAAATCAGGCTTCGAGATGCCTGCCCAACCAGCGCAACGCGTCTGGCAACTGCTTCTGCCAAACGCCCCAGATGTGGTTGCCGGGGCCGACGTGGAATTCCACCTCTGCGCCGCGATCGAGCAGAATATCGCGCATCTGCTCGTTGTACTCGTAAAAATTGTACACGCCAGAAGGTGTCTTCGCCTGACGTTCCTCGTCACCGATAAACAGATACGCCGCCAGGCGGCTTAAATCCGGCTCGTCGCGAAGGCGCGCCTGCACTGGCGGAAAGTAGGCGCCAGAAAACAGAATTAAGGTATGAAAGTACTGCGGATACGCCAGCATAAAACTGAGGGACGCTACGGCACCGAGTGAAATACCCGCCATCAACCGTGCGTTGTCGTCTACAGCGTAGAGACTATCCAACATCGGCATGCACTCATCGACCACAAATTGCTGGTATGCCGTATGGCGCGCGCCGTCCATCGCGTATTCGCTGTGGCGCTGTTCCAGGTTCACCGCAATGCCGGCAATCAGAAATGGAGGAATCTCGCCGTTCGTCATCAGCTCGTTGGCAATCGTGGCAACTCGACCATGTGTAAAAAACTCCAGCCCATCGTGACAGTAGACAATGGGCAATGGCTTTGATTTGTCATACGAGTGCGGTACAAACACTTTGATGGCTCGCTCTTCATTTAAATGGCGACTGTATATCGTGTGAGATTCAATTTTTCGCTGCGGCGTATTGGTCATCGTCTTCTGCTCCTTTTCGCCGGTGCGACGCCGTCTTGTTGCGGCCGCCGACCTGACTGCTGTTTTAACAGAATAACAGCTTGTTTTGCGATTCGCGAAGAAAGCGTTGTACTAAACTGTTATAGTCTCGTAAACCTCTTATTATATAACAGTAAATTGCGCGTGGCACGAAAGTGATTCGCACACTCTAATAATGTGTATTATAATATTTGTTGAACTGTATCACTACTACGTGCATGTCGCTCGCTTTTACCGGGACGACTTGGTGAATACATAGGCACGCACGCTAGCACGCTACACATTTTTCGGAATGAGGTGACGCATATGAGCAAGACGGTCTCCGAGCACACTGTTCCGTACGTCCAAGTGTTAGACGAGAATGGTAACGTGACCGACAACGAATTGCTTCCCAATTTAACTGACGACCAACTGCGAGAATTGATGAAACGCATGGTGTTCACGAGAATTCTCGACCAACGCGCCATCAAACTGACCCGCCAAGGGCGTCTTGGATTCTATGCACCCGTCTCAGGTCAAGAGGCGTCGATGATTGGCAGCGAGTTCGCTACCGAGAAAGAAGACTTCGTGGTGCCAGGCTATCGTGACCTTCCACAGTCGCTGTACCATGGATATCCATTGTACAAATTGTTCCTGTATTCCCGAGGCCATCAAGAAGGCGGTCGCGTACCTGAAGACGTGAACGTCATCATGCCGCAAATCATCATCGGTGCCCAAATCGTCCAGACAGCGGGTATCGCCCTCGGCTTTAAGCTCAAAGGGGAAAAACACGTAACCATCACGTACACAGGTGACGGCGGCACCTCCCAAGGCGACTTCTATGAAGGAATGAACTTTGCTGGCGCATATCAAGCACCGGCAGTGTTCTTCGTCCAAAACAACCAATACGCCATTTCCGTTCCGCGGGAAAAGCAAACGGCTGCTGAAACGCTGGCGCAGAAAGCGATTGCCGCAGGTATCCCAGGTGTCCAAGTCGACGGCATGGACATTCTCGGCGTATACGCAGCGACCAAGCAGGCGGTCGATAGAGCGCGTGCTGGCGAAGGTCCAACCATGATTGAAGCGGTTACGTTCCGGTACGGTCCACACACGATGTCCGGTGACGACCCAACGCGTTATCGCACCAAGGAAACCGAGGCGACGTGGGAAAAGCGGGATCCGCTCGTGCGCTTCCGCAGCTATCTGCAGGCCAAGGGGCTGTGGACAGACGAGGAAGAACAGCAGTT
The DNA here is from genome assembly GCF_022674245.1 of Alicyclobacillus acidoterrestris. Classification (GTDB taxonomy): domain Bacteria; phylum Bacillota; class Bacilli; order Alicyclobacillales; family Alicyclobacillaceae; genus Alicyclobacillus; species Alicyclobacillus acidoterrestris. The sequence continues at coordinate 1,000,915 of NZ_CP080467.1, read as the reverse complement.
CATCGAAGAGGCAAAGGACACCATCAACGATGCACTGAAACAAGCGGACGCTGTCGAAAAAATGACAATCGAAGGCCTCATCGACGCGATGTTCGAGGAGCCGACCGCGACATTGAAGCGCCAACGTGCTGAAATCACTGGCGAGGGGGCGAACTGACATGGCACAAATGACGATGATTCAAGCCATTACGCATGCACTCGACCTCGAGTTGGCACGCGATGAAAAAGTCCTTGTATTCGGTGAGGACGTAGGAAACAACGGCGGTGTGTTCCGCGCGACAGAAGGTCTTCAAAAGAAGTACGGCGAAGAGCGCGTCTTTGACACGCCATTAGCCGAAAGCGGCATTATCGGCCTGGCCAACGGCTTAGCCATCCAGGGCTTTCGACCTGTGCCGGAAATTCAGTTCTTCGGATTCGTATTTGAAGCTTTTGACCAAATCGCGAGCCAAATCGCCCGCCTGCGGTATCGTTCCGGCGGTCGCTACTACGCACCGGTAACCATCCGTTCCCCATTTGGCGGCGGTGTTCGCACACCGGAGTTGCACTCGGACAGCCTTGAAGGTCTATTCCTTCAGACACCCGGCGTCAAAGTCGTCATTCCGAGTACGCCGTACGACGCCAAGGGGCTTCTGTTGTCTGCCATTCGCGACAACGACCCAGTCATTTTCCTCGAGCACATGCGTCTCTACCGCTCCTTCCGCCAAGAAGTGCCGGAAGAGGAATACACCATTCCACTCGGTCAGGCGAACGTCGTGCGCGAAGGAAAGGACGTCACCATTGTCACCTACGGCGCGATGGTCGGCGTTTCGCAAAAGGCCGCTGACGCATGGGCCAAAGATAAAGGCCTCGAGGCGGAAGTGATTGACCTTCGGACCATCAGCCCAATTGACATCGACACGATTACGGAGTCGGTGAAAAAGACCGGCCGCGCGATCGTCGTTCAAGAGGCACAGCGCAGTGCCGGTGTGGGCGCAGAAGTCATCGCGCAAATCAACGAGCATGCCATTTATCATCTGGAAGCACCTGTCTTGCGCGTCACGCCGCCAGACACTGTGTATCCGTTCGGCATGATTGAAGACGAATGGCTGCCTACCCAACACTCCGTCGTTGCTGCTTTGAACAAAGTCATGAGTCTTTAATACCTGGAGGTGAGTTCTATGGCATTGTTTGAATTGCCACTCCCAGAACTGGGCGAAGGCCTGCACGAAGGCCGCATTAGCAAGTGGCTGGTCAAACCTGGCGACAAAATCGAAGAAGACGACGCAATCGCCGAAGTTGAAAACGACAAATCGCTGGTGGAATTACCCTCTCCTGTGAGTGGAACCGTGAAGGAACTCAAAGTCTCTGAAGGGACTACTTCCGTCGTCGGTGACATCTTGATGATTATCGAGGTAGAAGGCGACGTGCCAGCGGCTGCACAAGCGCAAGCAGACGCAGCCAAAGCTGAACACGACGCAAGCAATGCTCCCGCTCCGGCGGCACAAGCGCAACAACCTGCACAAGCCGCACCGGCGTCGGCTGCGGCAAGTGCGAGTGTCAAGAGTTCCGCACACGACGTGTTGGCCACACCTGGCGTGCGCAAATACGCGCGTGAACAAGGCATCGATATCACGAACGTGACGGGCACGGGCAACCACGGCAAGGTAACCAAGGAAGACATCGACAAGTTCGTGGCTGGCGGCGACCAAACCGTTGCAGCAGCAGCCACCGACACGGTGGAGACAGCAGCCCCGACTCGCGTAACGCAAATCAGCGGCGAGGAAGTCGAAGAACGCGTGCCATTGCCGATGATTCGCCAAGCCATTGCCAAGGCGATGGTAAAGAGCGCGTACACTGCGCCGCACGTCACGCTGATCGACGAAGTTGACGTGACCGAACTCGTCAAATTGCGCAAGGAAATCAAACCGCTGGCTGCGGAACGCGGTACGAAAATCACCTACTTGCCGTTTATCGTCAAGGCGATGATTGCGGCACTGCGACAAAGTCCACAACTCAACTCGACGCTTGACGAGGAGAAACAGGAACTCGTCCTCAAACACTACTACCACATCGGCATCGCGACGGACACCGATAGGGGTCTGCTCGTACCAGTGGTTCGTCACGCCGACAAGAAGAACATGTGGGCTATCGCCGATGAAATCAACGATTTGGCTACGCGCGGCCGCGCTGGCAAACTGGCGCCGAACGAAATGCGCGGAAGCACTATCTCCATCACCAATATCGGATCCGCTGGCGGTTTGTATTTCACGCCAATCATCAACTACCCAGAGGTCGCCATCCTCGGTGTTGGCCGGATTACGGAAAAGCCAGTCATCCGCGACGGCGAATTCGCAGTTGGCCAGATGATGTCCCTGTCGCTCAGCTTTGACCATCGCGTCATTGACGGCGCTTTGGGCCAACGCTTTATGAATGATATCAAGCGGCTGTTGGAAAACCCACGGCTCTTACTCTTGGAGGTGTAATTCATGGTCGTAGGCGAGATGTTGGAAGAGGTTGAGGTTCTAGTCATTGGTGCGGGCCCTGGCGGATATGTTGCAGCAATCCGCGCTGCGCAACTCGGCAAGTCAGTCACCATCGTCGACAAGGCTGAACTCGGCGGCGTCTGCTTGAATCGCGGCTGTATTCCGTCGAAGGCGTTGATTTCGGCGGCACACCAATACGAAGCAGCACGCGAATCGGCGTTCCCAGGCATCGAGTCCACTGCAAAACTGGACTATAAAAAAGTGCAGGAGTGGAAACAGTCTGTCGTCAACAAGATGACGGGCGGTGTGCAATCCCTGATGAAGGGCAACAAAATCACCGTGATCGACGGTGAGGCCTTTTTCACCAAACCGGATGAAGTGCGCATCATGCACGAAAACGGCGGGCAACGTATCAAGTTCCAACACTGCATCCTGGCGACTGGCTCCCGCCCCATTGAGCTCAAGTCCTTGCCATTCGGCAAACGCGTCCTGTCTTCGACAGAAGCGCTCGCACTCGATGAAATTCCGGAGCGCCTGATTGTCGTCGGCGGCGGCTACATCGGTGCCGAGTTGGGCCAGACGTTCGCGAAATTCGGTTCGAAAGTCACCATCATTGAAGGTTTGGACAGCATCCTAGCCGCCTTTGACAAACAGATGGTGCGCTTGGTCGAGAAAAACCTGAAGAAATACGACGTCCAAATCGAAACCAAGGCCATGGCCAAGTCGGTCGAAGAGACGGAAAACAGCATCAAATTGACCTACACGAACCAGGCTGGCGAAGATAAGACGATTGAGGCGGACTATATTCTCGTCACCGTAGGACGTCGTCCGAACACGGATGAATTGGGTCTGCAGGACGCCGGTATCGAGCTCGGCGAAAAAGGCCTCATCAAGGTGGATGCGCAATGCCGCACGACGAACCCGAACGTCTACGCTATCGGCGATATCGTTCCTGGCGCCGCATTGGCACACAAGGCTTCCTATGAAGGCAAAGTCGCCGCTGAAGCTATCGCCGGAATGCCAAGCGTCGTCGATTATCGTTGCATTCCAGCTGTCGTCTTCTCAGATCCGGAGATGGCCACAGTCGGTCTGTCCGAGGACGAGGCGAAAAAGGAATACAACAGCGTTTCTGTCGGCCGTTTCCCATACGCCGCAAACGGTCGTGCCACCGCGTTGAACGCAACCGATGGCTTTATCAAGTTGATTGCAGACAAGGAAACCGGCGTTCTCGTCGGCGCTCAAGTGGTCGGCTATGAGGCATCAAACTTGATTGCCGAGCTCGGTTTGGCCATTGAAATGAGCGCAACCTTGGAAGACATCGCGCTAACCATCCACGCCCACCCGACACTCGGGGAAATGGTCATGGAAGCCGCTGAAGTCGGTCTCGGTTCGCCTATCCACATCGTCACACGCTAAGAGATCTCAAGTCATCATCATTGGGGGCTGTCCCACAAGGTCATGTTTCGACTAGTGGGACAGCCCCCTTCATTTGCTCATCGATGCACTCACCCATCTGGGCGATTGTTCAACACTCCGTCAGATCTGGTAGCCCTTGCACGAATCGCAGTAGCTCCTCGCGCGTTCCCACTTCATCAAAGTCAAAGGTCCCGAGGTTCCGATCAATCAAATCATCAGTCACCAGGTAGCCACGAATGCCGACGTAACCAGCAGCGCCATCCTCCTGAACATCATTGCCAATCATCATACACTCGTTCGGCGTAATGTTCAGCTTGTCCAAGATCTCCAAAAAGTACTTTGGATTCGGCTTACAGAAGTGGCTGTTTTCCATAGTCGTAATGAGCGTGAACCACGATGCGTCGAGACCTGCCCAACGAATTCTTGCCATCGTCGCCACTTCTGGGAAAATCGGATTTGTCGCCAACACCAGGCGATACCCCTTGTCACGCGCCGTTCGACATATTTCCCGAGCAATATGGCTGGGTGACACCACATGTTGGATATCATCGAACGAAGAATCGTAGAATTGCTCGAATAGAGGCCAAATCTGTTCCAACTTCTGCATGTCGCTGTCGAACAGCGCACGCCGAAACTTGTCTAAGTTTGTGATCTGGGGTGTTTCGTTTTCAGCGACATTTCGCAGCGCACCCATCATCCACGGTACAATCTCATCCGGGCGGTAGTGATCTGCCAAGTGTGGCGCGAGACGCCTGAAATACTCCTTCATGAAGGCGTCCAAATCCATCGGTAGTAACGTGCCGTCGAGATCGAACAAAAGTGTCGTTAGCATCGCTCACACCATCCCAGGAAAGCCATTTTGGCGCAGCGCCTCAAACGCGACAATCGCCACAGCATTTGACAGATTGAGGCTTCGCGCCTTGGCATCGTTTCGCATTGGAATGCGGATCACGTCATTCTCATGCGCGGCGATGACATCTCGCGGTAACCCTGTGGTCTCTTTGCCAAAGACCAGAAAGTCATCCATTCCATATTTGACGTCTGTGTACCAGGCTCCACCGTTCGTCTCCACATAGTAGAAGCGACCTTGTGGATGCTTGTTCCACAGGTCCTGTAAAGAATCGTAATAGGTGATGTCGAGCAAAGACCAGTAATCGAGTCCAGCCCGTTTTAATTGTCTATCATCTGTCGAGAAACCAAGCGGACGAATCAGGTGCAAAGCGCTCCCAGTCACCGCGCAGGTCCTCGAGATATTGCCCGTATTCGCTGGAATTTCGGGTTCTACGAGTACAATGTTCATCTTGGATTACCTCCACCATTCTGATGCCACCTCTCAGTGTAGCACGTTCATCCGCGCAACAGAATGATGGGACTCACACACACCAACAACGACCAACCTAGCCTGACAAGTTATCCGGCAAGTGGACAAATGCATATCTGGTTTGTTCGGTCCATGCCCTGCTGTCGTAGTACGTGAATGGTCGATGATAACTCGGGTCCGTATGCGCATTGACGAGTGGGTACCCCGCATCGTCAAAATCCGTAATAATCGTACTATGGTGAAATGTCCCGGTGCCTTCCCAATCGTAAAAAATGAGGTCTCCCATTTTCAAATCGGAGGGGCTTGGCACCCGCTTGCCACCCACTTCGCGGAGAACATAGTGATACAATGCATTCGACGTCGTCCACGTATAGCTCCAAGATCCCTTACTTTTTCCGTTGCCGACCCACCAGCCATTTTGCTTATCGCCGATTTTCGTCATCGGCACGCCCCCTGCGTGAATGCATTGGGAGATAAAATTTGTGCAGTCGTCGGCAAGTTTGGGGTAGCGTGGATTGAATCCGTCCCACCACACATCCGCATAACGAGTCGCGCGCACGCGGTCGTATACCAAGTTTCTCATTGGACGCTTCGGCGTTCGCAAGTCTTCCGCCAGGCGCGGTCCAACGTCCTCCTGCAAAAACGACTGACCATCACTGGTCTCTTCAGCTGTCTGAAGTCGCCATGCGCTTTCGCTGTATACCCACACCTGTCGATGAACGATGCGGCGACACTCCACCGCAGGTGTGTGCGCCTCGATATAGGCCCAACAGATGGTTTCTAGCACTGTGACGCGAACGGTCATCTTATCCTTGGAAGCTTGCATCTCGAGAATATCTATTTTCGTGTGCGCCCGTGCCAAACGCTTGCCTTGGGCGAGGTACGCCCGACGTTTTCGTTCCGCCTGGTGAACCGTCCTTGCCAGCCACTGTGGGCGCTCCCCGGCAGGCATCATCTCGCCGAACAGACGCTCATCCTTCGCCAGCCAGTTTTGCGTACGTGCGTCAAAATATTGACGAACCGCTTCCAGACATGATTTCACCGCACCACACCTCACCATTCGATATGGCATTCTATGGTCTTCGGCCTGGAGATGTGCACATTCGCCTAAGCATTCAATGAAACCGATCATCAATTGTGCTATACTACGCACTGGAGCGCTGTTCTGTATGATGAGACAGAGGGGGAGCCTTCGTTGGCGGACAATACGACCACATCGACGACGGTCCGCTCAGTCGAACGAGCATTGGATATCCTACTCTGTTTCGCAAAATCACCGCGAGAGTTGAGCCTCAGTGAGATTGCGCGGGAAGTAGGACTACATAAGAGCACGGCACACCGTCTCTTACTTTCGCTTCAAGCTAAAGGGTTTGTTCGGAAACAGGCGGGATCGGACAAATATATTTTAGGCTGGAGCATACTCGAACTACTGGGGAACGTGTATCTGTCGGACGAATTGACGACGTTGGCCTTGCCGGAGATGACGAAACTTCGAGATATCACTGGCGAGACCGTCAGTCTGTACATTCGTTCGGGCATTGAACGCATTCGGATTCAGGCCGTCGAGAGTAATGAACCCATTCGAAACGTAGCAGCTATCGGTCAGACCTATCCTCTCTATATTGGAGCTTCCGGCAAAGTCCTTTTGGCATTTGCCGATGAAGCGGTTGTCGATGAGGTGTTTTTGCGGGAGTGTCTCCCACAAGATTTCTCACGCACCGAGTTGCTGCAGCAATTGGACAAAATACGTAGTGACGGCTACGCCATGAGTATCCAAGAACGAGACCTTGGCGCTTCTGCGATTGCTGCCCCAGTATTCGGTCGCAATCACGAGTGTATCGCCTCGCTGTCGATTTCAGGGCCTGTATCCCGATTTACCGTCGACAAAATGAATCAATGTGTCGACGTGTTATGTACGTCAGCCGCTTGGCTTACGAAGATGCTCTCCCATTGATTTCTGTTTTCAGTGTCTGTACGAATTCACCAGTCGTGCACCACCCAAATTCACATGCACCAGCGTAAAAGTGACGAAGATGAGGTGAAAGGCATGTCTAAACCAACCATCGTAGTGATGGAAGGCGACCAAACGGGTCAGGAGTTACTCGAAGAGGCACTTCGTGTACTCTCCCCAGACGTGACTGGTTATGATGTCGCGTTTCAACGTTTTGATTTGAGCCTGGAGAATCGTCGAAAGACCAACAACCAAGTCGTGTACGAAGCGGCAGCAGCCATGCGCGAAAGCCGTTTAGGATTGAAGGCCGCGACCATCACGCCAGAGACCAAAGGCGATGTTGGCAGCCCGAACGCAATTTTGCGCAAGGAAATCAACGGCACGGTCATCGTTCGTACGGGTCGCCGCATTCCCGGCGTGCAACCGCCGGTTGCCGTCTCTTCCCCGATCTCGGTCGTCCGGATGGCGGTCGACGATGCGTACGGCGCAAAGGAATGGCGTGAAGAGACAGCGGACGGGGAATACGCGTTTCGCACAGAGAAAATCTCCCGCGCTATCTGTAAAGGTGTCGCTAAGTACGCGTTCCAGCACGCGAAGCGCCTGAACGCAAAAGTGTTCGGTGGTCCAAAATTCACAGTCAGCCCTATCTACGAGGGAATGCTGAAGGAAGAAATGGACGCTGCTGCCCCACAATATCCCGATGTGGCCTATGAGCCGCAGTTGATCGACGCGACCTACGCACTGCTGCTCGTAAAGGCTGGGGAACCTCTGGTCATCCCTGCCCTCAACCGCGACGGCGATTGCCTGTCCGACCTCGTGCTGCAGATGTTCGGGTCCATCGCCGGATCAGAATCGATTTTGCTGGCGCTTGACGACAACTTCCAGCCGAACGTGGTCATGGCCGAAGCGCCTCATGGAACAGCCCCAAGCCTATTCGGCAAGAATGTCGCGAACCCGATGGCCATGATTCTGGCAGGTGCTTCGCTACTCGGGTATCAGGACGACAAAGCGGCACAAACCGTCTCCCAGGCTATCTACGACAGCACCTTAGAGGCTGTCATGGAAGGGACTCGCACGTCCGATCTCGGTGGGAAATCCACCACGACCGAATTCACCGATGAAGTGATTCGCCGCGTTCGCGCCAAGCTGTAAGCTTTCGAGCACAACGCGATAGCAACGAAACATCAAGCCAAACACAAACCCAAACGCGGGCGTACGGTACACTCCACTGCGTTTGGGTTTGTGTCATTTTACACCTACAGAGGCAACCGCCCAGTCCTTTTTTACATCATTGAATAGGCTGGTGTCATCGAATCCTATGTTAGGTGATGGTGATGAAACGACAAAAGATGCCTGATTGGTTAGAAGTGTTGGCGAGCGAGTTCTTAAAGCCCCCTTACTTCCTGCAAGCGCAATTAGAAGCAAAAGAGGCCGCGCAGTCAACGCACAGCGAGAATCAGACGAATTCAGCTGCGCATTCGACAAGCGCGAACGCAAACCACAACGCCCATTCGTACGATCTGCGTGGGGGGCTGACTGCGGTTGCCACAGATGTATCGTCAAAAGCGACGAGCGCAAAGCAAACACGCACACCGGTTGGCAACGGGCGGACTTCCCGGAGCGCTATCCCGACACAAACGTACGACATCCCCAAAGGCGTCCTTGACCGTTACCCTGTGACTATCGAACGAAGAGAACAAATGCCGGGTATCCTCCGGGTCGTCACAGATGAAGGAAAACGCTACGCCGTCAAGCGCACACACCTCTCCCTGCCGCACGTGTGGTTCGTGCACAGAATGCTGAAATATGCGCAGAAACAAGGATTTTCTCGCTACAGCAAGTTCCTGCTGACGAAGAAAAAAGCACCTGGTGTGAATGATGGGGGAAACGTGTATTACGCAACCGAGTGGATAGACGCACAACCTGCGAACTTCGCGTCGGCCGAACACGTGGCACAAACCGCGTATGCCCTGGCCCAATTCCACGAGGCGACCCGCGGGTTTACATCGGAAAAGTTCGTCCCGAACGACGCATTCAATTTGTTCGAGATGACCAAAGAACGCAACCACGACCTGCGACAACTCATCTACAAAGCGGAAGCCAATGACGACAAAGACGAGTTCGACAAGTTATTCGTCTCACTCAAAGCGGAGTTGCTGGATGATGCGGCAGATAGCCTGCAGCTACTGCAACAGGCGGAGTGTGCAGCGTTCTTGCACGCCGACAAAGCAAATGCGGGCATCAGTCACTTGGACGTCATCCCGGGGAACTGTCTATACGCGCCTGATCACAACGTGTACCTGATTGATTTCGAGCTCTCGACCTTTGCCCCACGCGTGCTCGATATGGCGCACTTGCTGCGAAGAAGCTTGCAACTCAATCACTGGAGCGGCGATATCGCCTACGCGTGCTTTCTGCACTTCGACACAGTCAAAACCATTCCAAAAGTGGAATACCGCCTGGTCGAGGCGCTGTTAAAATTCCCGTACCGGGCCTGGCGTCTGGCGCATACACGCTACCACTTTTTCAAGGACCCGGCACAGCTAGATGATCTCCTCGCGTACGCCGATGAGGCATCGCGCCGCCAATCGTTTTTAAAGTCTTTCTCAGAACAGGTCCGCAGTTTATCTGTGGGCGACGACTGAGTGTTCGTGGCCAATGAGGCTGGCCTTGAGGTCTGTGGCTGTACCGGCATATCCGACCAGCCCGCCGTCTGCGCCAATCACCCGATGGCAAGGAATAATCACCGCGATGCGGTTCGCCCGATTGGCTTGGCCAACCGCGCGGACTGCAAGCGGATTGCCAATATGAACGGCCAGTTGCCTGTATGACCACGTCTCACCAAACGGAATTGTCATGAGCCCTGACCAGACGGCCTCCTGAAAGGGCGTGCCCTGATAGACCAACGGCACCGAAAACGTCGACAAAGTCCCTCGAAAATACGCATCCAATTCACTGGACGCCTGCTGTAGATAGGACCTGGACAGCTCCCCAGATGGATACTGGTTAACATACTCCGTAAACGCCTCTAAGCCGCCCCAACCGGCATACATCAATCCGCGCTCACAAGCGATGAGCGAAAACGAACCATAGGGCGTCATTTGCGTGCTACCACTTACCTGCTCGACAGGCATCTGCAAAATCCGGCGTTCAACCGCGTTCATGACAGGCCTCCAATCCATTGCGCAATTCCTCCATCACCTGTGCATCCTGTTCCTCATCCAGCGCGTGAAGCAACGCTTCTTTGGCCTCTTTGCCACCGATTTTGCCAATCGCCCATGCCGCGCTCGCCCGCAATTCAACGCGCGCGTTGTGCAGAAATGGAATCATCCATGCAAGCGCCGCAGCGTCGCCGGCATTGCCAAGCGCAATCAAAGCGTTGCGCTGTAAGGTGCGTAGCCCCCGCCAAGCCATAGCCGTATGTCCGTATTTGCGCATGAACTGGCGGTTAGACATCTGCAACAGTTCAATGAGGTCGGGGTATGCCAACTCGTGACTCGGGCCAAAGGCATCCTCTTTCGAGTGTTCGACGTTCTGATTGATTGGACAAGTCGACTGACAGACGTCACAACCCCAAACTCGGCGACCGAGTTTGTCCCGAAATTCAACAGGGATGATACCCTTCATTTGTGTAACATACGACAAACAGCGTGTGGCATCAATCACGCCCGGTGCGACAATTGCGCCAGTAGGACATGCCGTGAGACAGCGTGTACACGTTCCACATAGGGCACCAACGGCCGCTTCCTGATGCGCGGTGGGGGGAATCGCGAGATTGACCAGCATCGCGCCTAAAAACACGTAGGAACCATAGCGGTGACTATAAAACATCGCGTTTTTGCCAATCCAGCCGAGACCCGCGCGCTCGGCTAGCCGCCGGTCTACCAAAGGGGATGTATCAATCGAGAGCTTCATTGCGATTTCATGCCCGACGACCGCCTCCATGCTGCGGTGGATAGCGCGGAGTTTTTCCGCAAGCACTCTGTGGTAATCGACGCCGTACGTGTAGTGTGAAGTGCGTCCGTGACGGCGCCCGCGCGGGTGCGACCGGGCTGTGTGCGCTCCCTGCTCTGTCAAATACGGCAGCGCGATCACGATGATAGACCTGGCCTCGTGCATCCAGAAACGTGGATTGATGCGCAGGGCGACCTCCCCCACCTCAAACCCAGTGCGCCCACGGGCCTCATAGGCTTCGAGCCACGGAATTAACTCCGGAAATGGGGCGGCATCCGTAACGGCAACTTCCAACACGCCCTCACGCTTAGCCAGTTCGCGCAACGTTTCTATGTCAAGCTCCGCGCTCATCGGGGAATAGCCGCCCTCGCCAATTCGTCACAGCGTTCGTTCCAGGCGACGCCAGCGTGGCCTTTGACCTTTTTCCACTGAACCTTATGCGGTGCCATGACGGACAGCAGTTCCTCCCAGAGGTCTCGATTTTGCACCGTTTCCCCTTTGCTGTTGCGCCAGCCGTTCCTCTGCCAATTGACGTACCACTTCTGCTGAAAACAATTGATGACATAGGCGGAATCCGAATACACGACGACGTCACAAGGCTGTTTGAGCACGCGAAGCGCACCAATCACCGCCATGATTTCCATGCGCTGATTGGTGGTGTGCGGTTCGCCGCCAGATACTTCTTTGATGTGTTCTCCATATTTTAAGACAGCCGCCCAGCCCCCAGGGCCGGGATTCTTCGAACAGGCACCGTCGGTATAAATAATGACTTGTTTTGAAGCTTCTGTATCGCTCAAGAGAGACGCCTCCTCGACAACGGCGAACGGCACGCGTTTTCCCGGGTGCCGGGTCGACGTTCCGCCTCACCTGTGCTCCCAGCATATAACGACAGACTTTCCCCGGTCAAACACCTGCGTCACGAGACGCCCAATTAGGTCAACAGTTTCCACAACGTCGCACCGCTCGCACACAACGTCAATGCGCCCAACAGCGCTGCAGAGGTCGCTGCGGCCAGATGGCGCTCCTTGCCCATCCAGCGCGTGAACGACATCGTGTAGACAAAAATGAGAAACGGAATCATCATGGCAAACAAGAACCTAAGCATGTGTAATCCCCCTCCGTCGCCGTCGTCGCTCGCCAGGCTCTCCCGTGGAACCCTTGAACGCGCGACCGACCACGCCCATTAAGAGCACCACAATCGGCAAGACAAAAACCACTGTCCAGCCCCAGCGCAGTAGGTATCTGCCGTCGAGATCGACCACTTGTACCCAACTGTCCGCCCACATCGCGATGGACCACGACAGCAGTGCGAGAATCGGAATACCTGGGCGGTACGTCGGCCAACCAAACGCCTTGCCGAGCAGATACGCCGAACACCACAGCGTCACCGCCATCTTCACCGTGGCTGCAGTGACCCAGAGAAAAATAAACACACTCTCCAGCCGCTGAAAGAATGGGCCAAGGTAAATCAGCCGCGCCAATCTGTACAGTGCAAAGGACACCTGTTCCGATTCGACAGCCGGGAAGACCATGTGGTACGTGATGATGAGCAAGCATAACAACAGCGTCGAGACGGTGATGCTGACAGACCCAATACGTCGCATCTGCCGCGGGTTATGCGCGTGTTTGTAAATAATCGTCAACAACAATACATTGCTAAAGACGGAGCTGTATTCAAGTGACCCGGTCAGCACGCGCGGAATCCCGGTTCCCCAGCACGGCAACAGCATCGCCGGGTGCCACCAGTTCATGGTCGCCACACACACACCGACAAGCCCAATCAAAAGAATCGGCAAGAAGATATACGCGGTGCGGCTGATCCCCTCGAGTCCAGCGTACGCAATGTACCCGACGGCCCCCATGAAGACGGCGCCCACAAGGAGAATCGGCGTCGAGGGCAGGACGGTCATGATGACGTTCTCTGTGAACTCACGGACGACCATCGCCGTTGTACAAATGAAATACGCGGCGAATATCATCGCCAAGAGTGCGGCAATCACCCGCCCAAACACTTCTTTGCTGACCTCAACAATATCCAACTGCGCGTAATACTTGCGCATGAGCCACTCCACAAAGTAAAACAGAACGAGTGTCAGTGCGCCTGACACAATCGGCTCCATCCAGGCTGCTTCATAGGCCGACTGGCTCACATATTGCGGATAAATCAGGAACGCGTTCGTGGCGACGACGAGAATCATTAAGGCGGTCAGTTCTCTGCCGGCAACACTGGCTTTTCCCTCCTGGTTCTTCATGCCTTGTCATTCCCCTTTCTCCCTGCGCGCTTACCAGTCGGTGCACTCCACGGACGGGTGACAGGTTGTTGTCGCCAAGTACGGAGTGGGTGCAGAAACGATGGGCGCAAGTTCATTGAATACACGGGGCCGCGGATCAGCACGTCTTTGGCACTTGCTTTTGTGGGAGCAATTGGGCTCAAAATCGGCACGCCAAACGATTTTTGCATCGACAGGCGGACGACAGAGACGCACAGGAGAATGGCGATGCCGTAGAAACCGAGAAATGCGCCAGCGAGTAGAAAGACAAAACGACTAATTCGAACGGCCATACTCAATTCATAATTTGGGATGGCAAATCCCGCGAGCGCAGTGGTCGCCACGACAATCACCAACAGCGGGCTCACGATACCAGCCTGCACTGCGGCCTGTCCGATAATCAGAGCGCCAACAATCCCAATAGTAGGGCCGATCACGGACGGTATGCGAATCCCCGCCTCCCGAATCAGCTCGATGGCAAACTCCATCAGCAAAACCTCGACGATAACGGGAAACGGCACCTGCTCGCGGCTGCCTGCAATCGCGAGCATTAAATCCGTCGGCAGCATCTCTGGATGGTAATTGGTGACCGCGACGTACAGTGCGGGCAACAGGCACGCGATAAACAGGGAAATCCAACGCAGTCCTCGAATAAACGTGCCTGCGTAAAACCGCAGGTTTGCGTCCTCCGATGTATGAATCAAAGAGTACAATACGACAGGTGCAATCAATACAAATGGGTTATTTCCGACAACGATGGCGACATATCCCTCAGCCAACGACGCAGCAACCCTGTCTGGCCGTTCCGTAGACAACACCTGTGGAATCATCATGCGCGGCTCATCTTCGATAAACTGCTCCAACACCCCCGGACTATCGATGTAATCAACGTCAATCGCCTCAATCCGGCGGCGGATTTCCCGTACCAACTTCGGGTTTGTCATTCCATGCACGTACATAATGGCGACGTCGGTCGACGCCAGGTTCCCAACGCTGTAGATCTCGGTGACCAGGTGTTCGGAGCGAAAGCGGGATCGGATGAGGCCTGTATTCGTCCGAAAGTTCTCGGTGAACGCGTCGTGGGCACCCCGCACCACCGATTCAGTCTGTGGGATGCTGACACTTCGGTGCTCCCACCCCTTGGTCTCCACGGACAACGCGCCATTACAACCATCTAACAGTACAACGGTCGATCCCGCCAGAATCACCTGAATGACTTCCGACCATTTTTCCAGCATGGCCGTTTGGTTGCTGGTTAAAATTTTCTCCTGAATGTACTCCATATTGCGTCGCGGTTCGTCGTGGATAAATTGGGTAAACAGCATCAGCCGCTCGAGAATGTCATTATTGATGACTGTCTTATCCGCCAATCCGTCCACAAACACAGCCAGTCCGCGCCAGGGCTGTTTCGTCTGCACACCGACACTGAACTCGCGAATCACGACATCCTTGTTCTGAGGCAAGTGAAAAAAGCGTTCGAGACGCTCTTTCATCTGGTCAATGGAAACTGGCAAGTCGTCATCCTGACCGACGTGGGATTTTTGCACAGCTTCGTTGTAAAGGGCCGCACCACGACGGATGAACTGCCGCATCGAAACCGGGCGCTTCGCCGTCTGTGTTTTATTTTCATCCGTGTCAAAGTCGATCACTTCCGGGCCGCGTTTATTCCCGTCTTCGTCATAGCTCGTATCGGTTTCGTCGTCCAGCAGTGTAAATTGATCGTTCAGCACAGATTCGTCGACGGTGAAAAAACGCTTTAACATGGAGGCATATTTGCTCAGCACCAGTGTTTCCTCCTGATTCTAGAATCTTTGTATATCCTGCGACACTGGTGCAGAGCTTATGCCTTTTGTTCACTGCGTTGGTTGCGACGAACGAAAATGAGGAATCTGCCATCTCTGTGGCGTTATGCGTGATTCGCACTTTGGGCAATCGCCGACGGCGACATGGTCACTTGCAGACTCAACTGCTGCGTGGTGGACGAGTATCCGAGAATGCGAACGCCAAATGGCTCCTGGGGGCGTTGTGTGAAATTCAGTTGCAGTATGTGATGATTCGCGTCCAGATTAATCCAGTTCGGCCACTGCAGGTGTTTTAGCAAGAGGAAGAGGAGGCTATCTGGCACCGGAACTTGCCCCATGGATGCACTTTTGACTTGCAAGTTCAAGTTTCCATTCTCGACATCCGGAACGAGAACCAAATGAAACGGCACTACTTTATCCAGCAATTTGACCCCAATGTCGCAGTTCCAGGTCGATGCAAATTGAATCTGTGCATAACTCATGATCTTCTGGACATCCGCTTCCTGGGTCAGTGCATAGGCAATATAACTGTTGATTGCATCCTGGCCGATGACAACCTGAACTGCAGCCGTCTTTCCATCATCCGGCGTCGATTGAAACTTCTTCACCGAGGACGACGTCGCCGACGGAAACGAGTCCAGGACAATCAGGCCTCCGACGAAGACGAGGATGTTCAAAGACAAAAGAATGATAAAGCCGCGCTTCCACCACATGTTGTAGTTGAACCTCCTCGCATCTTGATGGGCCAATTCATAAGACTCGTCACAAACCGTTTAGCCGCCAGTCGATTCTTTCGTCTTCATGGACTTGGCAAAAGTCTTATGAAAATACCGACAGTGTTCTTGAATCGGACACGCCTCACACTTGGGTTTCCTCGCTGAGCAAATCTGTCGTCCATGGTGAATCAACCAGTGATGTGCCTGTGACCATTGAGATTTTGGGACACGGCGACAGATCTGTCGCTCCGTTTCATCAGGGGAATCACTGTTCGCTAAACCGATGCGGTTGGACACCCTTAACACATGTGTATCTACAGCGAGCGCTGGTATGCCAAAAGCGTTGGACAGTACGACGTTGGCCGTCTTCCGGCCAACACCGGGCAACTCGACGAGCTTTTCTCTGTCTGCAGGGACTTCTCCATCATACCGTTCGAGTAACAGCCGACAAGTCGCCACGATATTCTGGGCCTTTGAGCGAAACAAGCCGACTTCCCGAATGTCCTCTTGTACCTGCTCGGGCGTCGCCGCCGCGAAGTCAGCTGGCCCACGGTATTTTTGAAACAATCGCTCCGTTACCATGTTGACGCGCACATCGGTACACTGTGCTGACAACATGGTTGCAATCAACAACTCAAATGGATTGGAAAAGTTCAACGCACACTTGGCATCTGGATATCGACTTTCCAATTTTTCCATCACTTGCGCCGTATCCCGTTTAGACAGCAAAGCCATTTACATCCCCCCTTCTCAACCGTTGTGAAAGTAGCGATACCGCGGCGTTGCCGCGCGCTCCATCCGGCCTTCCTCATGTATCCGTGCCAGCAGTACCTCCCGTACCAATGGCGGGTAATAGGTAATCTCACGCGCTTGCCGAAAGGGCTGAAAGACAGGCGAAAGCCACAGATATTCACACGTAATCACTCTGTACTCACGCGCACAATCCAACGGCACCTGCCCAACGTGCACTTCTTTGATACGTGGCTGACCTGCTCGGTCCATGGCGACATCGACCATCGCGCCCGACACGACCAAATAGCCGATTTTGCCGCCACGAAAACCAAACCCAATCCCATGCCGGCCATAAGTGTCGGACTGAATGCCTTGATTGAGCGCTTCAGTCAACTCACGCCCAGTCAACGTCACGACAATCGGCCGAGTTGGCGTTGGACAAGCGCCCAACAAGTGATTCAGCTTGACCTCCCCAGGCAAAAGGCTCGAGTTGAGCGCTCCTGTCATCATGACACAAAGGTCGCCTTCACACTCGTCGTACAACACATCCGCCAGCAAATTGGCAAACGGTGACTCGCGTTCG
This sequence comes from Alicyclobacillus acidoterrestris, assembly GCF_022674245.1. Taxonomy (GTDB): domain Bacteria; phylum Bacillota; class Bacilli; order Alicyclobacillales; family Alicyclobacillaceae; genus Alicyclobacillus; species Alicyclobacillus acidoterrestris. The sequence continues at coordinate 983,708 of NZ_CP080467.1, read as the reverse complement.
TACACAAGTGGAAGCCGCTGTGATAACGTGACCACCCGACGGTTCAATACTTCCTGGACGCCTTCGAGGTGGTTCTCATAGGCGCGCTTCATGTCCGCGTCATATGGCGTGTTCAACAATACTTCAATCGGCTTTGCCGTGACCGACACCACATGCTTGTCGTCATCTAACGTGATGGCAGTATGCCCGAACATCCGCGCGTGTTTGCCCGGCTGAAATATCGCCGTACCGTTGACCCAATCCGGTTCCTTCATAAACTCGTGCGTGTGACCGCCGAGAATGACATCGATGTGTGGAACCTCGGCCGCCAATCGGTGATCCGCCCGACGACCCAAATGCGACAGACAGACGATGACGTCGACGCCGCTTTTGCGCAATTTTTCAACCGTCTCCTTCGCCCTTACAAACGGATCTTCGGCGGATACGCCAAGCATACTGTACGGCAGCGTATAGTCTGGCGTAAGTCCAAATACGCCAATGCGGATACCTTCCCGCTCGTAAATGTGCGTGTCGGAAAAACAGTCAAAAGGCACCTGTCCAGGTCGCCGAAAATTGGTTCCATAAACCGTCGTCTGTGCATGCTGTGTCAGCAATGGCCAAAACTCAACGGGAATCGTCAATCCCTCATTGTTGCCAAAAACCCATCCGTCGACGCCCAGCGCTGCCATCATATCGACGTTGATGAGGCCCATCGTCGCCTCTGTTTCGGGGCGAACTCTGTCCAACACATCGCCTAGGTCAAACGTCAACACAAAGTTTCCTGCCTGTTCCAGTTCGCTACGCAATGTGCGCAACTGGTGACCAAGGCGCATATAACTCTCCAGTTGGCTGTGTACATCATTCATATGAAGTAGGTGGATTTGCACAGCTTCACCCCACAACCCGTCTCTCTACAACCGGTACAGTGGCACGAGTTGAGCCATGACAGCTTCCGCCGCCGTCATAAACTGTTCTCCCGACATCTGCACTATCGTATCTCTCTCCCACCGCTTTCCGACAAGGAGTTCCGCCTTTTTGACCGTTTGCAAACGCTCGCCAAGGCGGACAATATCGCCCACTGCCACCTCGCTTGCCGGAATCGACGCTGGATTTGTATGGTCCGTTACATAGATAAAATCATCTGCTATTTGCGCGTGTACTTGGTCGGCAGAACGCGCGAGCCGTTCACCAAAATTCCCTTTCCGCGGTGACTCATAAATATATCCGAACGTGACAAACACATGCGTTTGCCACAACCCAATTTGAAAATGCGGATGTTGTTTATACCCGCGGGCGTTTGTACTGAACGCCACCCAGGTGTCGTTGGGCGGGTTGACGGTCCGCCGGGCGTGTTTCGCCACATGAGCGTAAACCTCCTCACCCAGCCGAGGTGCTAAAAATGCTGTAAAATGTTGACCGAGCGCTTCGAGCTTTGGTCGGACGTGTTGCTTAATCGCCGCCATCCGGGCATCGAGCCCTGGCACAGAAAATACTTGAAAATCCTCTTCTTGAAACCCCGTAAACATCCAATCGCCCCCAACCCGAAGCTTACATCTTCTACACTAGACAAGACTGCGCACATCCGCAAGCGCCAGCCGCTAACCCTGTGCACCAAGTTTCCTGACAATCCGATTGAGGCGATGGCGCAAGGCCCGTTCAATCGGTGACGACGGCAGCATCGATTCCTGCAACGGCACGTCGATGACCCGATGCGGAATTTGCAACGCCGTACGAATGTGCCCCGACGGCTTGGCAATGCGACGTAGGGCCTCTTCAACGACTTCACGCGCGCGATTCAAGTCATGTTGACGGTGTTCAAAGCACTTGGCCAGCTCAATCAGTGGCTCAATTCGGTCTGGATAGTCCTCTGCCATTTTCCCCCACACCCGACAGGCTGCAACGTCGTCTCGTTGCCGTTTCAGAAACAGACTATATAACCAATGCGCGCGCCAAGTCGCATCAAGCGCCTGTGCCGCACGCTCATACGACATCGCCGCTGCCTGTACATCGTGCCACGCATCATACCAAGAGGCCAGGGCCAAATGGGTTGGCGAAGGCAAATCATCGACCTCACCATTCAACAGGCGCGCAATTTTCACCTGCAGAACGACCAACGAACAAACATCCATCAGATTGTGTGACAGAACAGGTTCCATCACTTCGATGTCGTGGCACTCAAGAAACTGAAAGTACCTATCCGGCGCTTGGCTACCAGGCAAATCGTCCACGCGCTCCACACCGAGAATCCCGCGTTCTACCTCAGCCAACCGGACGCGATGCAATTGTGACTTCCACAACCGCCGACTCGGGTGAAGCAAGTCGAGTTGATGGCGTTCGACGCGCTCCATCCGGTGCAACAAGCGCCGATTTTGAAATAAAGGCCAGTCAAACGATTTGCCATTAAAGGTCACAATCATTGCGCCGTCCGGCAGATGCTCGGCTGCGATGGCATGAAGAACCGCAGCCTCAGCGCCGTAATCGTCCACGAAGTACTGGGCAAAACACAACTCATCCTGTTCAAAGTAGCCAACTGTATGTAAAAACGGAAATGTCCCAGCGCCGGTGCCAAGGCCGTTCGTCTCCACATCGTAGTAGCGCACCAAATCCATCGAAATTGGCGCTTTAGCCAATTGTTCGAGGGCGCGATAGTCCGTCTCTAACGCATCCGCGAAAACGTGATGCCCGTGGCGTGTGAACACGTCAAAGGTGGTCTTGCGGCGCCAACAATCGCCGTATGGCGTTTCAATCCGCTCAAAGCCCGCGCGGTGGAACTGCCCTAAGACGTCGTCACCCGTTGTGCGGCCATCGTGTGGGGGAGCAGATTGGCTATCCTCGGCGGCAGCATTCGCAGCCGGCCGAGACGCCTGAACAGACTGTTCGAGGGCGCGTAGTTTCTCTAGCAAACTGCGAGCCACAGACCATCACGCCCTTTCCTGATGCGCCGTATCTGTCATTGAAGCAATGAGCAACATGCGCGCGCGTTCCTTGAGGTGCTCATCCACATGACCTGGTCCAACGCAGGACGGGCAGCCAAACTCGCAAGAACATTGTCGAATCATGTCGAACGAAGAAGATAGGATCAGATCTCTATCACGAAAGACTCGCTCTGATAATCCAATGCCACCTGGATACGCATCGTACACATACAGCGTTGGTCGCTGCCCGAGTGGATCACGAACCTGAACCGTGACATGCAAATCGGATGTCGCACACATGCAATGAAGGGCACTCGCGTGTTTGAGCAAATAACCTAGGCCCTTCAATGCGCTCTCCCAGTCCTCCTGGGTCAATTCAAACGCCGCTGGCTCCCAAGAAACCCAGTAACCCACTGTGTGCAATTCCGCCTCTGGCAAATAAATTCGCCCCCACCCCAAATTTTCGTGGGTGTCGAACTTGATTTTTTTGAACAATGTCGGGGTCGCATTGACCGCCAACTCGCCAAACGTATGGGATGCTGGCCCCTCCTGTGTCGACGCCAGCTGGTCAAGTACCTGCAGCCGAACGGCCAGTTCTGCGTCCGTGTAATAGTCCGCTTCCACCGCGCGAACAAACGCCTTGCCATTCTCCAAGTCGAGCTTTTCCACTTGATACGATTTTGACTGGTGCAAATAAATGGCTTCCTCGTGCAGGGTGGTCAACGCGCTAAAGCGATCTGTCTCGCCAATGACACGCGGTCGCCCGTCCGTCTCGTCGACAATCACGACGTTCTCCTGCGCGGCGCTGCGCAGCGATACCCCGGCACTAGGCAGCGCATCAGCCATCCAGTGATACTTCCGGTCGCGCCCGACATGCAGGATTCGAGCATCTGCGAGGTACTCCAACAACTCCGACGTCGTTTCGACAGAAAACGACTCATCTGCCGCGAATGGCAGTTCATACGCAGCACATTTGAGATGATCCATCAAGATTAACAAGTTGTCAGGATAGATTCGGGCCGACTCCGGCGACGTTTCAAGCAGTGCCTCTGGATGATGGACGAGATATTGATCTAGCGCGGACGCATTGGCGATAAACATGGCCAATGACACGCCCCTGCGGCGTCCTGCGCGGCCACTCTGTTGTAAAACCGAGGCCACCGAGCCCGGGTAACCGACGGTCAACGACGCATCGAGAGAACCGATATCCACGCCTAACTCCAGGGCGTTGGTGCTCACCACGCCTTTCAGTTCCCCACTTCGCAAACCCCGCTCAATCGACCGCCGTTCACTCGGGAGATACCCCCCGCGATACCCGACTATCTCAGCGCGCAACCGCTCCTTCGCATCCGCCTTGAGGTAGGACGATAAAACCTCAACCTGCGTACGCGTCTTGACGAACGCAATCGTCGAAATGCCCTCGTTTAGCAGTCTGCCCGCCATTTTGCGCGCTACCTGAAGACTCGACTGGCGCAGTCCCAACTTCGGATGGACAATCGGCGGATTGTAGAGAACCGTATGCCGTTCGCCCTGCGGCGCACCCGACTTGTCCACGACGTAAACATCCCGGCCGGTCAGCAGATGGCCCAGTTCACCAGGGTTTTGGATGGTGGCCGAACTCATGATGTACTGCGGCTTCGCCCCGTAGAACGCGCAAATCCGGTCTAACCGGCGCAACACATTGGCAAAGTGACTGCCAAACACGCCACGGTACATATGTGTTTCATCAATGACGATATATTTTAGATTCTCGAACAACCGCAGCCATTTCGTGTGGTGCGGCAAGATAGCCGCGTGCAGCATATCTGGATTAGTGACGACAATGTGCCCCGCCTCACGAATGCGTTGGCGAGCGTGAACGGGCGTATCCCCGTCGTATGTAAAGGAGTGAATTTGTGTCTTTACGTGCTCAATGAGTTCGCTTAATTCAGCGACCTGATCTTGCGCCAACGCTTTCGTCGGGAAAATATAGAGCGCCCGCACCGACGGATCTTCGCAAATGGCGTTCAGTACAGGCAGGTTGTAACACAAGGTCTTGCCGCTCGCCGTCGGCGTGACAACCATCGTATCTTTACCAGCTTGAATGGCATTCCACGCCTCTTCTTGATGGCTGAACAACTGCCGAATGCCGCGGCTCTGCAAAGCCTCTAAAACTTCAGTGTGCGCAGTCGCCGGGATAGGTCGAAACCGTCCTGCAGTGGCTTCACTTACCCGCCACGCGGCCACTTGGGACATGAACGATGGGTCTCGCTGCCACTCGTTGAGCAATTGCTCCAGATTCATTCCGCCCCACCTCTCTCTATTACGCAAAAGGAATGCTTAACACCGTTATCCGACATCTTTCGACGCAAAACTGCGAACTCCTGTTCGCTTTTTTTGGCAATTTCCGTGATGAAAGACTGTCCCACCCTGGCTTTCTACGAAATTTCAATACAAAAGGTCACGATTTCGAAAACCGATCATAGCATGATAATGAGCAGCCCATAGAGGGCACTGTATGAATCTTGTACAGCATGGAAATAAGGTATAGTACAGACTGTAGGGAGGAATCACCTTGCAAACGGTAGAGAAATGGGCCTCGCGCTCGGACGCGTGGACACCTGATGATGATACTCGTTTGGCGGCTTTAGTACTCGAACACATCCGCACCGGCAGCACACAACTAAAGGCGTTCGAAGAGGCAGCTAGTTTGCTTGGACGCACGCCTGCTGCCTGTGGATACCGCTGGAACGGCGTCGTGCGCAAAGATTACCGAGAAGAAATTGAGGCGGCGAAACAAAGCCGTAAAAATAGCACATCATCAAAATCAACGGACAACGCCGCAACAGTGTCTGAACCGACCACCGTGTCCACAACATCAGCGGAATCACCAGTCCATGCAACCAGCGAATCGATGAGGGACGTCATCGACTTCCTCCAAACATATGACGAGCAGTATCATAAACTTCGAGCGTATTTAACACAAATTGAGAAAGAGAAACAGGAGTTGGCGGAACAAGTAGAGTCCCTCCAAAAACAGTTGCAGACGCAGACGGTCGTTCTCGAGAAGGACGTCACACCGGAACAGTTGGAAGAAGACTCTCGTACATTATTCGCCATCATGGAACGCGCGCGCAAATTACTAGGCGACACAGGCCGTCCTCATACAGAAGGCTAATCCAAAACTGATGATAACCATGTCCGCCACCTTTCACCGGTGGCGGGATGAAATATCCCAGTTTTCGCCTGCGCCTGTTGAACAAGCCACTGACTCGCCTGTTGCGCCCCGCTGCGCCATGCAGCCGGATAGGCAAATTGACGCGCGCGAAACTCTTGCTCGTCCACCACATCGATTTGGCCGTCCATCACGGTGACGTCGAGATCGAGATCAATATAAGTCACGTCTCGAGCGATTAGCGCAGGCGTAATCATATTACAATAATAGTCTGTCACGTTTTCCTTCAAGAGCATGAATACCTGGAAATAAACCTTTGGCCAGAAAAAAGCGACGACCGGGTAGTCACTGGCCCAGGTCCCCCCACTCGCTTCGTGGACAAGCGCCCCCGGCGGTACGACATAGGCTCCAGGAGATGCAGTCGGCAATACACCTGTCCATCGGCGGTGTGGCGCGCCGTCGGCATGAATACTTACAATATTCAACCACTTTCGCCTCCGCCCGGATCATCCTCGGCTTGACTAAATTTAGGCAGGAAATCGACAAATAAATGCGTGCGCAACAATCCTTTGGCCCCAATCAGGATAATCGGCCCAATGAACAGACCAATAATCCCAATCACTTTTAATCCGACATAGAGCGCAAACAATGTGGTCAATGTGTCCAAGCCCACCGAATTCGCGAGGATTTTCGGCTCGACCATGTGCCGAATCAGCGAAATGACAACCTGCAACCCAAGCACCTTGATTGCCAGCGGTACATCACCGATAACCAACGCGCCAATCGCCCATGGGACAGTTAAGATGGCGGATCCTAAAATCGGAATCAAACCAGACAGGCCAAATAATATCCCGAGTAAAACCGCGTAGTGAACGTGCAGAATGAGCATCCCCGCAACGCCCAGCACAGCCGACATGCACATGAGGATGAATTGAACTCGAATGGTCCCTAAAAACGCGCGCGACATATCGTCGAGAATGGCGCGGATTTTGTTGTCCCATCCAGGAGGAACCACGCGCAGGAATGACACCATCATCTTTTCGTGGCGCAACATGATAAAAAACGCAGTCACCACGGCGATGACACCGACAAACAGCAGTTCAGGTATCTGCGTCAGTGCACCAATAAGAGACCTGACAAAACTCCGTATGGATTGCTCGATACTTGTACCGAATTGCACTAAAGCATGTTGAATCTGATTGGCCACCTGCGGCGGCATCTGCCCATAGAACACTTTTCCCGCCATCAGCTTGTTCTGAACAAACGCGTCGGCATATGTAAAGAACGATTGGCTGTTCGTCATGAATGAGCCCGCCTCGCGCGTCACACCGATGGAGACCCCCAAGGTGACAGCAATGGCGGCGGCAACCGTGCAACATAGCGTCACAATCACCGCGACGAGTCGCGTCACACCCATCCACTCCAGCCAACGTGTAATCGGGATAAGCAGAATTGCGACGACCCAGCCAATGACGAACGGCAGGATATACTTCATCAGATAGCCAAGCAGCAGTGCAAACCCGATAATGAATGCCAGCAAAAAACACACTTCCAGCACACGCCAGAGGTACCGCCGCATTTCCACGTCCCGACGCTTTGAGCGCACCGACGAAACCGCCCCTTTACACTATTGTGATTGTGGTCGAACCAACCGGCGCTTTGTAACAAACCCCAACCCTGTAATGAGAACGGCGAGAACGAAAAACAACGTCGCCAACCAGCCCCGCCCCTGTGCCATCATCACAGAGCCAAGGGCAAAACAGGCCATCGTGAATAGGGAGATAAAGAAAAACATTATCTTCAATGAGGTGGTCAAAGAAGACGCCCCTCCTTTATTATGCTCTCGACAGTGCACGATGAAAACGGGCACACTGAACTACTCTCATCATACCATAAGTAATACGGAAGGAGGCAGGCAAGTAGGAGGGCCAGCAACTGCGTGCCGCCAGCCCGCCATGAGGTAACTCGCGGGGTTAGGAGGCTGTAACTTGTGACAGCAAGCGCTGCTCCAGTTGTGTCCAAAATTCCACGGGATGCTCGGAAATGATCACTTGATGCGCGCCACACCTGCGGTAAATCGGCACCCGGGACGCATCATTGGCGACGACCACGACCTGACCGACGTTTGCCTCGCGCAGCGTTTGTGCGAGCAACGCGGCACGAACAAAGTCGTGAGGCGTATCGCGAATCACGGCCATGTCAAAACACTCTTTTCCCACGGCGCTCTTCACCGACGACTTTTGCGCGGGAACGTGGATAGAACGGCGTTTATACCAAAACTGAACAAGCGCGTGAACGTCTTCAAAGCAGTCCAAGATGCGGACGTCAATCCCATGTTCAATCGCTCTGTCGACATACGGACGATCCTCTGCCGCAAATGCAGCTACAAGCAACTTTGGTGCCATATCGGTAACCAACCTTTCGCCGATCCGATTGATAGCGCTTACATTGATATTCTACACCATTCCGTTCGCTTTTTGTAGTCACTCTGTCACGATGTTTATTTGATTTTTTCCGCCTGCTCCAGCAGATGGTCACCATACGCATAAATAATTTCGCGCGCCACGTCCGCCTGTTCCATCTGGACCGCGTCGTAGACCGCGCGGCAGGTATGAAGTCCGACGTCCCGCTTCGGGCTCAGCAGCCGCAAACTGCTTCGCAGCGCCTCTTGCAACACGCGAAACGTGTTCTCGAGAACCGGATTGTCTGCGCAAGCTGCAAGAACTGCGTAAAATCGCAACTCGCTGGCGATACGCTGTTCACTGTGCCGACTCGAGGACTCCAAATCAAACAATGCCCGAGACAGCTCAGAGTAATCCCGTGTCGCCCTGCGTTTGGCCGCAGAGGAGGCGATAGCCGCAAGAATTGCAGTCTGTAACTCCACGAGGTCTGACACATGATCAAGCCCCAATAAAACCGCAGCGTCAAGCGGTTGCATCCACATCTCCACACTCGCCGTGCGCACGTAAGTGCCATCGCCATGGCGAAACTCAATCAACCCTTGGCCACGGAGTGCGCCCAGTGCCTCTCGAACGGTCGCACGACTACAATTGAATTGCTCTGCCAAATTCTTTAATGGCGGCAGTCTGTCCCCCGGGCTCCAGTAGCCGTCCTCAATCATCGTTCGAATCTGCTGGGCAATGCGCATATACAGTTTCTGTCCAATGGGCGAAAACTCGTTCACTGCTGTCTCCCTCTTCACACGTGCCTGAAATAAATGCTTCAGTGGCCGATGCGACACACGTGCGGAACCCCTGGCGGCCCGATCCGTTCAACCGTTCCGCCGCCAGGAATCGCACGAGATTTGGTTACAGCTGCGCCGTCAATCCAATTAGCCTTTCACGACCAAGTTGACGAGGCGCCCCTTCACGTAAATTTGCTTCACGACCTCTTTGCCCTGCAGCCACTCCTGCATGTCCGGAAGGGCCTTCGCCGCAGCGATAGCCTCATCTTGTGAAGCTTCCGCGGCAATCACCATTTTTGCGCGGACACGGCCATTGACCTGCACGGCGATTTCCAGTTCATCGTCCTTTAGCCACTTCTCTTCAAAGGTCGGCCACGTCTCTTCAAAGACGGACCTCTTATGCCCGAGCATCTCCCACAGTTCTTCACCCAAGTGCGGTGCAAACGGCGCCAGGGTCATCGTCAGTGTCTCCAAGGTCGCTCGGTCGAGGCCTTGTTTCGCTTCGGTTGACAAGGCGTTCACATACTCCATGAAGGCGCTGACCGCCGTGTTGAATCGGAAACCCTCCATGCGTTCCGTCAGCGCCGCGACAAAGCGATGGCGCAATTTGGTGAGTGACTCACGTTCTGGAACGGTGCTCGTCGCATTCGCCTGAACAAGCCGGAACACTCTCTGCAAGAAGCGCGCGACGCCTTCGAGGCCATTGGTGTTCCACTCCGCCTCGTCCTCCGGTGGTCCGACAAACATCTCGTACATGCGCAGCGCGTCGACGCCGTAGTCGCGAATAATATCGTCCGGGTTGACGACGTTGCCCTTCGACTTACTCATTTTCGCGCCGTTGAGCGTCATCATGCCTTGTGTAAAGAGGCGTGAAAATGGTTCGTCGAACGTAATCAGGCCGAGATCGTAAATAAACTTCGTATAAAACCGCGAATACAACAGGTGCAACACGGCGTGCTCGACACCGCCGATATACATATCCACCGGCAGCCAATAGTCGACGGCTTCCTTGGAGAATGGCGCCTCGGCATTGTTGGGATCCGCGTAACGCAAGAAGTACCAAGACGAACCTGCCCACTGTGGCATGGTGTCCGTCTCCCGTTTCGCCGGCGCGTGGCACTTTGGACAGGTCGTATTGACGAACTCAGGAATCGCCGCCAACGGTGACTCCCCTGTACCTGTGGGCTCATAGCGCTCGACCTCCGGCAGCCGTACCGGCAACTGCTCCACAGGGACTGCGACAGGACCGCAGTGTTCGCAGTGGATAATCGGAATCGGCTCGCCCCAGTAACGCTGGCGGGCAAACACCCAATCGCGGAGCCGATAATTGACTGTGGCTTCCGCCTGCCCCCGCTTCTCCAGCAATTCGATGGCGGCGCGCTTCGCCTCAGCCACCTTGAGCCCGTTGAGCGACTCGGAGTTGATAAGCACGCCGTCCCCTGTGTAAAGACCTTCTACAGGGCCATCCACTGGCTGTACAACAGGAATAATCTCCAGTCCAAACTGCGTCGCAAACTCGTAATCGCGTTCATCATGCGCCGGAACGGCCATAATCGCGCCTGTCCCGTAGTCCATCAAGACGTAATCCGCGACGTAAACTGGCAATTTGCGGTTGACCAGCGGATGCTCGACATACGCGCCCGTAAAGACGCCTGTCTTCGTCTTGTCGACAACTTGCCGCTCAATGTTTGATTTACGCAGCGCTTCCTCGACATATGTCTCGACAGTCGCTCTCTCTGCATCCGTGGTAATAGCCTGAACCAGCGGATGTTCCGGCGCCAGCACCATATACGTCGCGCCATAAATCGTGTCCGGACGCGTAGAAAAAACCTCAATTTCCTCATCTCGCCCCGCCACTTTAAAGCGAATGTGCGCCCCTTCGCTGCGGCCAATCCAAGCGCGCTGCATGCGTTTGACATGCTCCGGCCAGTCCAATTTGTCGAGATCATCCAGCAGTCTATCCGCGTACGCGGTGATCTTCAACATCCATTGATACATCTCTTTTTTGGTGACGTCGGAACCACAGCGGTCACACTTGCCATCGACGACCTCTTCATTCGCCAAGCCAGTCTTACAGCTCGGGCACCAATTAATGGGCATCTTTTTGCGGTAAGCCAGACCCCGTTCGAACATCTTCACAAAGAAGTACTGCGTCCAACGGTAAAACTCCGGGTCGGTCGTATTAATTTCCCGATCCCAATCGTACATCGCACCGATTTCTTCCAACTGGCGTTTAAAGTTGGCGACGTTTTCAGCCGTGCTGATCCGCGGATGGACGCCATGTTGAATCGCGTAATTCTCGGCCGGCAGCCCGAATGCGTCCCACCCCATCGGGTGCAGGATTTCAAACCCGTGCATGCGTTTATAGCGACTCCAAACATCGGAGATGGTATAGCCGCGCCAATGCCCGACGTGCAATCCATTTCCGGAGGGATACGGAAACATGTCGAGGCAATAATACTTCGGTTTACCGCTGTCCTTATTTGCGCGATGGGCTCCTGTTTCTTGCCAACGCGATTTCCATTTTGCTTCAATCTGCTGTGTCTGATAGTCCATATTGTCGGTTCCTCCTGATAATCAAAAAACCTCTCGTCCGCATAGGACGAGAGGGAATTCCCGTGGTACCACCTATCTTGAAGACGACACTCCAGCTCATCGGCCCATGCCGCTTCCACTCAACCTATAACGCCAGGCGCGCGTCCCACCCTATGTGCCAAGGCCAAAAAACATCGGCTCTTCAGGTGAAATCCTTCGCACTGAGGTTGCGAGAGTACATTCCTGGTTCGCAGCGTCCACCAGGTCTCTGTCGCCCGCTCGCGCTATCGGCAAAGCGGCTAAATGTAGGTTCCCACAAAAGCTGTGCATCGCAGGACTTACATATTGAATTGTGACTGAATTAAATCGTTACTGACCATTATCAGTATACTCACACGACATCTTTTTGCAACTTCACCTACGATCCGACGAGCTAAGTACTCCCATCAGTCGCAAAACAAACAAGAAGAGATTGACGAAGTCGAGGTATAACGACAGCACCACCCATGGCACAGCCTGCTCCGAGATGCCATATCGCGCAATTCGATTGACATCAAACAGTACGTAACCGACAAACACAGCGATGCCGATGAGAGAATAGACGAGACTCATCACAGACGAGAAGCCGACAAAGATTGAAATAATCCCCATCAGTAGGATCGCCATTAAGCCGATGAACAAAAACCCGCCCAAAAAGGAGAAATCCATGGAGGTCCGCGACGCGACGATGGCGGCAATCAAAAACGCGCCAGCGGAGACAGCCAATGCTTCCACGACGAGCCCTGCGCCAAGTTCGGCTGCACGACTGTGAATGATGGGCCACAACGTAATGCCTGAAATGAATGTAAACAAGTAGACAAACCCAAAGCCAATCGCGCGTTTGCGTTGCCGAAACATCGCGACCACAATGAGAACCAGTTCGACAATACTCAATATGGGAATCAATGCGATTGGAATCTGCGTTCCGACGACCACACCCACAAGTGCAGTCAGGAGCGTACCAAATAAGCCAAAAAAGACCCGACCCAGCACGCGGTTTTCTGACACGCTATACGTCTGCATGAACATCCATCCTTCCTGCTAATTCCACGAGTGGTCTGCCAGCAATTATGTTGGGCTCGCGACGTCAATTCGCAACACATCGTGCAAAATTTTCACGTAGACTTTCGGCCACACCAATCGCGGCAAATCGGAAATCGGCACAAATCTCGCGTTCACTGTACGACCCATTGTCTCCGTCTTCACCGGGAACCCAATTGGCCGCAAAACGCGGACCATCCACTCCAAATGTGTAAAGACGTGCTTTGCCGTCGCAATCTCCGCAAACGCCTGCGGCTGCACCGTCCCCTCTCGGACAACAGTCGGCACATCATCGGTATAACCTGGAAATAAGTGTTGCAAACGTGTTTCGGCAAGCAATTGCAGGGATAACTCCGGCGCGTTGTCGACCTCGAGTTCCACAGAAGGCAACTGCCACATATTCGCCAACAAGCCTTCACCCTGTCGCTGCTCCACCAATAGTTGCCCGTCTTGCTCAATCCACAACGCCACGACGGTCAACCGCTTGCGCTGTGGCTTTGGTCGCTTGACTGGAATACGAGCGACGCGCGCTTCCTGAAACGCCGTACAATCGTCTTGAATTGGGCACGTCAGACATTGTGGTTTGCGCGGCGTACACACCATGGCGCCCAGTTCCATCAAGGCCTGCGTAAAAAGCCGCGGTGTACTCTGTTCGACAGCGCGTTGCGTGTGTTCCGAAATGACGCGTTTCACCGCTGGATCGTCAATCGGGTCTTCAATTCCAAGGTAACGTGACACCACGCGCAGTACGTTGCCATCGACCGCCGCAACGGGCTGGTTGAAGGCGATGCTCATCACCGCACCAGTTGTGTAAGGACCGACACCAGGGAGCGCCCGAACATCCTCAACGGTATTCGGGAACACACCTTGGTAATCAGCAAGCACTGCGGCTGCGGCGCGCTTCAAGTTGCGTGCGCGCGAGTAGTACCCCAGGCCCTGCCAGATTTTCATCACGTCTTCCTCCGCGGCAGACGCCAGGCTCTGGACGTCTGGAAAACGCTCGAGAAATCGGTGGTAATACGGAATGACAGTCTCCACCCGCGTTTGTTGGAGCATCGTCTCACTCACCAATATTCGGTACGGATCTGTCGTTTCCCGCCAGGGTAGTGCGCGCTTGTTCTGCCCGTACCACACCTCTAGGTTATGTGCAAAAACGGCGAGCCTTTCCGATGTCTTGCGTAAGTTCATAAATAGCCTCCATACATGCTACATGCTCCATCTGGTACCGGCATCGGTCAAATGGGCATCTGTGCCATGCTACATATCGTCAACATACAAACAAAGAAGCAGGACAAAATACAACTCGAGGGGGTGCTGTCCATGGGTCTCATGAACGTAGTGGCAAGTTCTGTTCGACATCGGATCATGCCGAGACGCAGGAGTGGCATGGGAACGATGACCGCGCTGTTCGTCGGTGCCAGTGTCGGCATCGCCGCTTGGGAGGCAGTCCGTAAAGCGCAGGGTATGCGCATGATGGGCGGGTCTCAGTCATCGTCCTCCGACGGCGGTGCGACTGCCCTGGCGGAAGAAGTCATGCGGGAAATTGAAAGCTAATCGACTGTGGCGCAGCAGGGACAGAGTTGTAAAAGACTCTGTCTCCTTCTCATGCGCGGCGACGTCGCCGAGTGGCTCCATCACGGTAGCCGTTTTATAGATAGCGCCGGTGAATGCCGTATTTGTGTTTCCATACCTGATACGACAATCGGCTGCGTTTCATGCTGTCCACGAACTTCTGAGTATTTTCAAGCACGCGTCGAGCTTCTGCCATGCTCACCTGACGCGTAAATAACGCTTCACCAAATTCCTCAAGGTCGATGACGTGATAATACGATCTTTCGTATAACAACACATCCACGTACATATCTTCAACGTAGATATACTCCTGGTCTTCCCACACTTTGACAAGGTCCACATAATGGTCAAATCGGAGTCGCGGGTGTTTGACGGGTGTGCCTGAGTTCAAGCAAGTACTCACCGCAATGCCCCACTGCGGATAAATTTCCCGCAGGTGATTGCTGTAACCGTGCTCAAAGGCTGGCCGCTCGACGACGACGAGACCGGGTCGCCGAAAGAATTTTTCAATTTTAAAAGGTTCATTAGACCGATCAATCCCACGCTCTTCACGCTTGTGGATCTGTTGAACGCGGCCTGCTCGCAGCGCCACACACGCCCCCCCTTCCCATCAAAACAATCCTCCGTATAGGTTACCATGAGTTACCCAAAACACAAAGCCATCGAGAAACACCGGATATCGAACGAATTTTTTCAACGAAAAAAACGGGATTTTTGCTGTTTGGAAGGACGAAACCGACGCCCATGGTTGAACGAGGCAGATAAGGGAGGTAGCGACTTGCGAAGATGCATGCGGCGTTTCCGATTTACTTTCAATCGATACATGATCATCCAGACGGCCGCGCCAATCAACAACACCATAACGACGTACCAAATGGGCGGAGCGCTCTCAAGCGGCTCGGCATATGTCAGCGACCCTGCATCCGCCCGCTCGATGACGACAAATTTCCCATCCGCTCCGAATAGTTTAGACGTAGGCGGCAACAGGGCATCGTCGTGCGACGACGTGTTATAAAACTTGAGGTAGCCCTCTTCATCCTCACCATCGTAATCCCATGTGTCAATGACTGGCTCCCCAATCGTAACCTCGTGATACATCGGATTGCGTGCCACGTAAGGCATCAGCAAATGATACATCTCGAACAGCAACAACCCAAAAACCGCAAGCGCGATGAAGACTACGCGATAGGGTAGCCGTCCACGCCGTTTGGCAAGACGCATCCTCATGATGAGCCCCCCTTGCATTTCACCGATGTCCTAAATATATGTACAAGCCCATCGGGAAAGAACGAGGCTCAGACGAGCACCCCAGTCCGCGCGTTCTGCTTACGAAAGATGTTCAGCCTCAATAAACTGCACGAGTTGGTCGACCGCCTGTTGCTCGTCGCCGCCACTCGCGCGAACAATAATGGATTGCCCGGACGCCACAGCAAGCGACATAACGCCCATAATGCTTTTCGCATTCACGGATTTTCCTCCCTTTTCGAGGAAGACTTCTGAACGAAAGCGATTTGCCATTTGTACAAAATTTGCCGCTGCTCGCGCAAATAAACCGCCCTGAATTCTGACTATCGTTTCCTTCTGCACCATCGGAATCACCGTGTTTCGTCATAGTATTTTCGTAGGGAAAAACTGAATTTTTCCCAAGAACCTTGATTTAAGTATGTTCAAGTATAGCATGTAGAGATTTTCATAGACAGCCATCGGCCCCATCAATTTTGGCGATATTCTGACTACGTGGCAGGGCTAGAGCGCAGCCGCTCGGCGATTTCTTCCATTTTCCTGAAACGGTGGTTGAGACCGGACTTTGACACGCGGTTCCCCATGCGGCGACAAAGCTCTTGAAGATTCGCCTCCGGATAGCGCAGCCTCAACTCTGCTGCCACGCGCAAGCTATCTGGCAACTGCTGTAAGCCCATGTGTGCTTCAATCAATTGGATATTCTCCAGTTGCCGTACCGCGGCTGCAATCGTCTTGTTCATATTGGCGGTTTCACAGTTGACGAGCCGGTTCACTTGATTTCGCATCCCTTTTAGGATGCGCGTATCCTCAAACTTTAACAACGCGCGGACGGCGCCGATGAGGTTGAGAAAGTCAACAATCTTCTCTCCCTCTTTCAGATATACGATGTACCCTTTTTTGCGTGTCGTCAGGCGCGCGTGCAATTCATAGTCATTCATCAACGCAAGGACCGTCTCCGCCATATTTTCGGAAGCCGCGTAAATCTCCAGATGATAAGACGGGCTTCCAGGTGCGTTGACAGAGCCCCCTGCGAGAAAGCATCCCCGAAGAAAGGCTCGATTACAACAGTCCGCGTCCGGTTTGGGCCAATTTGCCGCCAGTGGACCGTCTTCGATCTCGCCCGTCCAACCCAGTTCCGAAAGCACCGCATCCGCCTGCAATGCAGTGAGGCGAATCGCGTATACGTTGTTCTTCTTCAGGCGCATCTTCTTGCGGACAATCACTTCACAACGCGTGCCAAACGTCTCTTTCAGTACCGTATAGATTCGCCGAGCTGTGGCGACATTCTCCGTTTCAACCACCAATTGACGGCGGCCATCGACGGTCACAAAACACCCGCCGAGACCGAGGATGGCCTGCAATTCGCTTTTCGCACAGCAAGTGTCTTGCTCAATTTGAGTCAACTCTTTCTTCGTTTCTGCTGCAAACGACACAGCGCACACCCTCCTATCCTCGACGTTTATCCCGTTCATAGCCCAACAAGCTGACAATCTGTTCAGCAACTTTGCGGCTGTCGTGTCGCGCGTATGTGGCATAGTGCACAAAATCGCGAGCCACCACCTTGAGCCCCATCCGGTTCAGTTCCTCGATGTCGACTCGCACGGGGTAACTCTGCTGCGATTGGTATTGTTGTAACGCCTCTTCAGGCAGCGGTGCTGCGTTGACGAGGACGTAATCAAATAACGCGTCGCCGACGTGCCGATAAATGGCTTTGACATGGCTGGACGCGGACAATTCGTCCGTTTCACCAGGCTGCGTCATTACGTTACAAACATAAATTTTTCTGGCGCTACTCGCTCGGACCGCCTCGACAATCCCTGGAACTAACAGGTTCGGGAGAATACTCGTAAACAAACTTCCCGGTCCGATGACGATGGCATCAGCAGACTCGATGGCGCGCAAAACCTCTGGAAGTGGCTCCAGCTTATCTGCCACCAATTCGAGTCGCTCAATCTGACCACCCGCCTCCGGAATGTTCGACTCCCCTTCGACGACCGTCCCATTGGTCAAGTAGGCGCGCAAGCGAACATCGTCCCGAACCGCCGGCAACACTTGCCCACGCACCGCGAGAACTCTACTCGTCTCGCGAATCGCCGACTCGAAATCGCCCATGATATGCGTCATCGCCGCTAAAAACAGATTCCCAAAGCTGTGGCCTTCTAGCCCTTCTCCTGACGGAAACCGAAACTGCAAAAGTCGCTCCAGCAACGGCTCGGTGTCGGCCATTGCCACGAGACAGTTGCGAATATCGCCAGGCGGAGGCATGGCAAAATCGTTGCGCAGACGACCGGAACTCCCGCCATCGTCGGCCACCGTGACGACCGCTGTAAGATCTACCTGGAACTCCTTAAGTCCCCGAAGAATGGTCGATAACCCTGTACCGCCGCCCAGCGCGACAATTTTCAGTCGCCGCTCGGCCCATTTGGCTTGGCGACGGCTTTCGCGCATATCGCGCCACCAGCCAAATGCAAGTAACACAATAGCGGCAAACAGTACAAGCATTCCTAAGGCTGTGCCATACGGCAGTCGCGCGAGTCGCAGGACACCCGCCAGGATGCCAACTCCGAAACACGCAATCGTCCAGGCGAGTAACCACCACTGCCGCATGCTCTACCCCTCCCGACCCTTATCTCGGTGCGAGAGCTCTACGTCCGCCTTCTGCCTGAGGTGTTCGGCCACGTGCCGAGCAATCGCCACAGAGCGATGTTTCCCCCCTGTGCAGCCGATACCAATCACTAGATGGCTTTTGCCCTCTCGTTGGTATTCGGGCAGAAGAAAGTCCAACATCTCCTCGGCCTTCGCGATAAATTGCTGCGTGGCCGGCCACTGCATGACGTAGTCGTAGACCGGCTCATCCTCCCCAGTAAACGGGCGCAATTCGTCGATATAGTGCGGGTTCGGCAGAAAGCGCACATCGAACACCATGTCTGCATCCACCGGCACCCCGTACTTAAAGCCAAATGAGACGACGTGCACCGGCATCCGCCCTGCGTGTGCCTCAAACCGGCTGGTCAGTTCCTTCTTCAGAACAGACGTCGCCATATCACTCGTGTCAATCACGATATCTGCAGCCGCCCGCACCGCCTCGAGGGCAATCCGCTCCTGTGTAATACTTTCCGTCAGGCGTGCCGTCGGAGACAGCGGATGTCTGCGCCGCGATTCTTTGTAACGACGCACGAGTGTCGCCTCATTGGCGTCTAGAAAGACGAGCGTCGTATCCATGTCCTTCCGGCTCCGCAATTCCTCAACAGTCGTCAAAAGCGGCTCAAACAGTGCGCCACCGCGCAAGTCACAGGCGAACGCCACCTTGCTCAAACTTCCAGACGCGTGCTCCGCCATGTCCAGCAAACGTGGCATCAGCGCCGGTGGCAGGTTATCCACACAAAAGAAGCCAATGTCCTCCAGTGCCTGCATCGCGACTGATTTTCCAGCTCCTGACATGCCGGTCAAAATCACGGTTTCTAAGCGCACTGTCACGTTTCAGCCCTCCATTCCGAAACAAGTGTCAAGTCGTTGCGAGATAGCCTTCTGGATCAATCGTCCAATGTTGAACCTGATGGTCTGCATCATATGTAAAGTGTCCAAAAAATACGACCGGATCTTGGCGTGTATGCGCAGCGAGTGTGTGCCGAATCATCAACCTATCGCCCTCATCCATCGGCAACTGCGGCAATTGCTCTGGTCGAATGACCGCCAACTTCCCCTCGCGGTGGTCCAGCGCCAGTGTTCCTGATGCGCCGTGCCCGATAAACTGGGCAATCAGGCGATCTTTTGCCGCCGTGTCCGATCCGGCCGCCACCTGCACCCGGTAGATTCCACACAGCGTCGCATCTGCCAATTGCAAACCGGATTCCTCCGAGAATTCACGCATGGCCGCCTGTCGCCACAGCTCATTATCTTCCACTTTTCCCCCTGGCAAGTACCACCAACCCCGGCGAGGTTTTTGTAACATCACAAATCCGTCTTGCCATGGAACGAAGCAATTCACAATCAGCTGCACCTGCTCCACCTCTCTAATGAAAAGCATAGCATGTGGCGGTTCGGACTACCAGCGACACCGGCGCTTTCTCCTGATTCACAGCGCTCGCCTCTTTGCCGATGACAAAAAAAGTGGACGCCTGTCGGCGTCCGAAAGTTATATTAAAAAAGGGGGTCAAATGTGCTACATCTGTATCGTACGCTGACCATATTTCAATCGTGTTACAAGCGGATTAAAAAACTGTGACATCTGCAGCAAAATTGCACAAATTTCGCGTTTCAGATGCCTGACGTGAAAAGCGACTGTTCCAATCGTGCACTGCACTTGCGGATGGACGAGGCCGCCACGGAAAACTCCTCTGCAAGCTCTCTTTGCACAATCGGCACACCAAAATACCGCAGCGTGATATAGAGCAATCCAGCCACCCAAATATCGGCTTTGCCAATCCGCCGGTGGACATGCAGGAACATGTCGTACAAATACGTAAGCCAAAGCCGCTTCGCCTCTGGCACGAGCCTTTGCAAATTTTCCTTCTCAAGCCACGCCTCGGCCCGCTGCCACACTTCTCGCCAACTCGGGTTCAGTTCGAAGATGACATCTGGGTTAATCTGCTCAATCGCCACCTCTTCCGCATCCCCGCTGAGGCGGACTTTGCCCCGCGCTCCGATTCGCTTCAGCGCCACAATTGCATATAATCGCAGCGTATCATCGATATCGCGTCGACCGACAAACAGTTGCAAGGCCTTCTCCGCGTCGTCATCGGCTACCACCGCGAGCGCTCGAATCACCCGGCGTCTCGTCTCGTGGTTCCCATGTCTAAGCCCCCAGTACAACGAGGCTCGCAAAAGCGGATCACGACGCCAAGCCTCCATCTTCGGGTCCTTGAGCTTATCCTTGACCACCGCCAGTTGCTCCTCAACTGGCAAGTCTAACTGGTAGCTCACGCGCAGCTGCGCGGTGTGGTTGGCGCGGACTTCCTGCAACCGCCGCAAATAATGTTCAGCCACTGCCTGATATTCGGACTCCCGCGCGAGCATTTGCCAATAGCGCTCAGCGACGGCCCAGTTTTCGCAGTTCGCTGCAGCGGCGGCAGTCGCGTGAATGAGTACAGGGTCAGCCTGCGCAGTCAGGCGCATCAAGCGCCGGAACTTTTCAAAGGCGTCGGCGTGATAGCCGATGATGCCGAGTGTGGTCCCCACCTTCATCGCCAAGTCATAATGTAGTGGGAACACTTTGCAGAGCGGTTCGGCAGCGGCATCTAGGACGTCCTTCCAGCCGAAATGCTTGACGAGAATCGCACGATTGCACAGCGCGTGTAAGTTATCCGGCTGTCGGTGCAAAACGTCGTCCGCGAGCGCGAGTGCCTTGTCGTGTTGACCAGTATAGTAGTAGGCCAAACACAAGTTGTTGTACGCAGCGTAATTTTCCGGCTCTTCCTTGATGACGGCTTCAAGCCACTCAACTGCGGCTTCAAACTGCCCGTTTTCCAAGAAGTATCGCCCGTCTTTTGCCGCTTGTTCCGCATCGAGTTTCCGCTTTTCCTCTTGCCATTTCTCGAGTGCACGGCCGCCGCCGAATTCGTCGAGGAGCACGCCGAGCATCTCTTCCGCGTCGTCCGCGTACTCACCATTCGGGTCTGCGTCGAGATAGCGAAGCACATATTCCTCCGCCGCGTCGTACTTGCCCATGTTTGCATAGTTGTTGGCAAGGTAAAACTGGCATTCAGTCATATTGGGATCTAAATCGCAAAGTACGTGCTCGAGCAGTTGATTCGAAGCTTCGAAATCACCCATTTCCGAGTACACGCCTGCTAAATTGCAATAATTAATGGGATTGTTTGGCTCATATTCAACGGTTTTTCGAAATGCTTTGAGGGCCTTGTTCAAATCATTCCGCTGCAGGAAGCGGACGCCCCGCTCAAAGAAGTACGCCGCGTCAAAGTTCATCGCGATGACGTTGCTGCTTCCATTGCTGGACGATTTGCGAAAATGACGAGTGTCCATGAGGCACCTCCTGAAGCTGCTGCCCAGGCGCAAATCAGCGCATTGACCTGGAGTTATGTGAACTGGTGGAAAAAGTATACCACAACCGGCGATAAGCGCGAAGTACCTATGCGATATACCCCATGTTATAATGGAGAATTAGTGGAGAGTAAATCGGCGGTATGTCCAAATTTATCGTGGCCATCCGAATTTGGACGCCGCGCGTTTTCCTTACATATTGCGACAAACTGCCGCAATCGAGCGCATTCATCTCGGACAAGCGTTCCACGGCAGTTTTCATATAGGAGGATGATTGGTGAAAGCGGTCAAGGCCACCATAGCCAAAGCACTTGTGCCCGCAACGGGCCTCACTGAAGACGAACTCGTGCAAATGCTCGAGTACCCACCAAACCCAGAACTTGGCGATCTCGCCCTACCCTGCTTCAAACTCGCCAAATCGCTGCGCAAGAACCCAAATGAAATCGCGCAGACGCTGGCAACAACACTGGTGCAGATTCCAGAAGTGGCATCTGCGGCGCCAGCTGGCGGATTCCTGAATATCTCGCTTGCCCGCCTGCCCTTTGCGAAGGCCATCGTCGATGTCGCGGTGCAAGATGTTCACGCGTTGTTTTCGGCGGATCGACATACAGGCCATAGGGCGGCCGTCGACTACTCGTCCCCGAACATCGCCAAACCGTTCGGCGTCGGGCACCTTCGCTCGACCATCATCGGCGAGTCCATCGTCCGGCTGATGCGCGAGGACGGATACGACGTCATTGGCATCAATCACTTGGGCGACTGGGGCACGCAATTCGGCAAGACCATCGCCGCGTATCTCAAGTGGGGCGACGAAGAAACCGTACGCGCAAACCCAGTGCGCGAGTTGTTCAAGTTGTACGTCAAGTTCCACGAAGAGGCCGAGCGGAATCCATCCCTCGAAGAAGAAGGGCGCTACTGGTTCAAACAGCTAGAGGACGGTAACCCGCAAGCGGTGAAACTCTGGCAGTGGTTTATCGACGAAAGCCTGAAGGTGTTCCGGAAGACGTACGATTTACTCAACGTCTCATTCGATCACTATCTTGGAGAAAGTTTTTACAACGACAAGATGGACGCAATTGTCGACGAGTTAATCGCCGACAATCTGTTAGTCGAGGACCAAGGGGCAGAGGTCGTCGATCTCTCCGCCTACGACATGCCCCCGTGCATCATCAAAAAATCGGACGGCACGTCGATTTACGCGACACGCGACCTGGCGGCCGCTGCCTATCGCCACGATCAACTCGGGGCGGACACACTGGTCTACGTCGTCGGCGGCGAGCAAAAGCTGCACTTCCAACAGTTGTTCAAGGTTCTCGAGCTGATGGGCAAACCTTACGCATCGCGCGCCGTCCACGTCAGCTTCGGCCTCATGAAGTTCAACGGCGCACGCCTGTCGACCCGGCGTGGTCACGTCGTCTATCTCGAAGACGTGCTGGCCAAAGCTATCGACGAAGCGCGCAAAATTATCGAGGCCAAAAATCCGACCCTCGCCAACAAGGACCAGGTGGCAAAAAGTGTGGGCGTCGGCGCAGTCGTCTTCAACGACCTGAAGACGTACCGTTTGCACGAAGTGGATTTCCGCTACGAGGACGTGCTCAACTTCGACGGCGAGACAGGTCCGTACGTTCAATACACGCACGCGCGCGCTTCAAGTGTCCTGCGCAAAGCTGGGGGCGACGTCGACACGCTCACCTTCCCGGCACCAGCAGGCGCAACCGACGACGCGCACGCGCTCAACGACACCGAATGGGCACTCGTGCTGCAACTCGGCCAGGCGAACGAGGCGCTCAACCGCGCCGTTGACGAGTACGATCCGTCCGTCATGGCCCGCTACACCCTGCAGCTGTGTCACGCGTTCAACCGGTTCTACCACCACAACCCCATCCTCCAATCCGATCCGGAGGACAGGGCACGCCGGCTAGCCCTCACGCTCGCCACGCGCAAGGTGTTGGCCAAGGCGTTGTATCTCATCGGGATCGACGCGCCAGACGAGATGTAAGCCGCGCGTGCGCGCGGCTGGGCCGGGCTTGCGCCGCGCATATGAAAATAGGGCCCATTTTGGGCCCTATTTTCACGTGTTACAGCCGGGATCGGTACAGTTGACATAAGCTCCGTCTCTCGCGCACCCGAGCTGGCGCGTGTCCACTCATCGGCGACAATAGCGCACTTTTCATGCCTTATTTGCCCCTTGCCGGCACTCCCAGCCACTTTAAGGCACAAATTCTACCTTATCCGTGCCCGAATGCTCGATTTTCCACCTCACCCGCGACAATAGTGCACTTTTCATGCCTTATTTGCCTTTTCGGGTGCTCCACCAGCGCATTAAGGCAGAATTTCTACCTTATCCGCACCCAGCGGCCCAGCGCACAGCGCACAGCGCCCAGCACCCAGCGCACCGCGCACCGCGCACCCGATCCCGCCGGCACGTCACGTGTACTTCATCGGATCGACTGGCGTCCCGTTTACGCGCACCTCATAGTGCAAATGAGGTCCCGTCGCGTCGCCTGACTCACCTGAGTAGCCGATGACCTCCCCCTTGCTGACCGTCTGTCCACTGTGTGCGACGACGCGCGACATGTGGCCGAACACTGTCGTGATGCCGTTACCGTTGTCGATTTCCACCCAATTGCCGTAGCCGCCTGAATTCCAGCCTGCAGACAGCACCGTGCCGTTATTGGTAGCATAGATAGGCGTGCCCATCGGCACCCCAATGTCAATGCCAGGGTGAAACTCGCCACCTCCAAAGCTGCGATACCCGAACGGTGAAGTAATCGTCGTGCCATCCGTCGGCCAAACCCAGTTGCCGCTCGCGACCCCACTGTTCGTCCCACGGTGGACGACTTCGGTCACCGGTTGCTGCACCGTAGTGCGCGATACAACTTTCGCTTGCTTCAAGACGCCATTCTCAAATGTCTCGCGCACCTGTTCCTTCGCTTGACCCGGTTGCCCGTGAGTCACCACTTTCTCGTCGCCGGTGGCCAAAGTGTTATCGTTCACGTATGTGATGTGATAAGGCACCGACACAGACTTCGTCACCGTCGCCTCCGAGCGAACGGTCAGCAACGGCGATGCGGCCGATTGCGTCGAGATCGAGTGCTGCGCCTTCAGCAACGACGCAACCGGAGAGGCAGCGCGACCTGCGATGTGCGTGGTCGACGGATGCAGCAACAGCCTCGTCGCGTCGGTCGCCTGGAGAATTTGTTCGATCCCGACGGAAACTTCCGCGATAGAAACGCGATCGGCAAACTCAGATGTTTCCTGCGTCGCCCCCTTGACCTTTGGAGCCAGCGCCGCTTTGACATTTTGGAGTACGGTTTGAGCGGAAGATTTCGAGGTCGTGTAGACCAGTGGCTTGCCGTTGACCTGAATGACAGCAGCCTGTGTGGGAAATGAGGCAACTTTCTGCCAAGAATACGTCGGTGCTTCGTCGGTGCGCACGGGAACCGTTTGGAACGCGATGTTGTACCCGTCTGCAATGCGCTGCATACCGCTCACCACATCTGCGTTATCGGGTACCAATCCGACGTATTGTCCACCGCGGTATACCTGTAACCAACTCTTTGTATGTAACGCGTGCATCGATACCGCGCCAGCGCAACCGCCGAACACAACCAGTGTGGTTGCCCCTGCAATGAGCATGCGCGAACGAGATGCAAACAAATGTTTCTGTGCCCTGACTGTACCGTCACTATGCGTCGCCTGTACTTCCTGGCGAGCGGTAGCAAGCGCGCGTTTCACGCCTTGCATGGCCGCTTTCCATTTCACTGCGCAGTCCTCCTAAAATTCAACCATAACAGTGTTAATTCGACAAAGTTCTCGAAAATCCTGGTTTTACATGAGGGACATTCACCCCTCTCCCATTCTCTGAAACCACGACAAAGCCCCCAAACGCATGGCGCATCGGGGGCTTCGGTTGCGATAAACATAGTTGATGCTATTTGAAAAAGAAGTAGGAGTCCTGGGGTGGCGCAGTGCATGCGCCTGCAAGTTTCCCCTGCAAGCGCAGGGGTTATTGCTTATCCTTGTCCGCCTGCTCGGCAATCGCCTGCTCGAGCTCATCGGTGAACGCCTTTGCAGCGTCATACCCCATGCCCTTCAGGCGGAAATTCATCGCCGCAACTTCGACGATGACTGCCAAGTTGCGACCTGGGCGGACAGGTACGGTGACATGTGGGACCTCGAGATCGAGAATCTTCGTCGTGTGCTGCTCGATACCCAACCGGTCGTACGCCACGTTCTCCCGCCACGCCTCAAGGTGAATCACCAGTGCGATTTTCTTATGCGTGCGCACCGCACCCGCGCCAAATAGCGTCATCGCGTTGAGGACGCCAAGCCCGCGAATTTCAAGCAAGTGCTGCAGCAGCGGCGGGGCCGAACCAATCAGACTCTCGTCAGAAATCTGGCGAATGACCACCGCGTCGTCAGCCACGAGGCGATGACCGCGTTTAATCAGCTCTAATCCCGTTTCACTCTTACCAATTCCACTTGCACCCGTAATCAGAATGCCTATCCCGTAGACGTCCACCAGCACACCGTGAACCAGCGTTTCCGGCGCGAGGCGCTCCTCCAAATACGTGGACAAGGTGGCCGTCAGGCGCGTCGTCACCATGTTCGTTCCAAGTACGGGAATCCGTTTCGCAGCCGCCTCCCGAAGCAGGACGGACGGCGGTGTATCGTTCCGAGTAATCAGGATACAGGGCGTCTGTTGGTAAGAGCAAAATGCAAAGACCCGCAAAGCCTGCTCTCGCTCGTTCATGCCGCGCAAGAACGACAGCTCTGTACGGCCCAACACCTGGACGCGCTCTGCCGGGTGGTAGCGCAGATACCCAGCAAGCGCCAATCCAGGTCGGTTGATATCCAGCGTCTGAATCATCCGGTCAAGATCAGAGTCCTCATTAAACACGTGTAAGTCCAAATCCTTGACCAATTGGCGAACAGTCACACCGCGTTCTTCGGTCAAACCGCATCCCACCTCATATCATCTACAAGCCGGTGGAACTCACCACTCGTGAAATATGTTAATTTGCAGCGGCATTGATCTCGGCCATACGCTCAGCTTCCGCCGCCCGAGCTTGCGCGCGCAGTTTGTCGCGCTCCAAAATCGGCTTCAAGAACCGCCCCGTATACGACGCGTCAATCTGACAAATTTGCTCCGGCGTACCCGCGCCAACTAATTGGCCGCCGCGATCGCCGCCTTCCGGGCCGAGATCGACAATGTAGTCCGCCGTCTTGATGACATCCAGGTTGTGTTCGATAATCAGCACTGTATCGCCGTTGTCGACGAGCCTGTGAAGCACTGTCAGCAACCGCTCAATATCCGCCACGTGAAGACCCGTCGTCGGCTCGTCCAAAATGTACAGCGTTCGACCGGTACTGCGACGATGCAATTCAGAAGCCAGTTTCACGCGCTGTGCCTCACCGCCAGAGAGCGTCGTCGCTGGCTGCCCTAACTGCATGTAACCCAAGCCGACGTCGAGCAACGTCTGCAATTTGCGGTGAATCCGCGGGATGTTCTCGAAGAACGACACCGCGTCTTCAATCGTCATGTCCAGCACTTCCGAGATATTCTTGCCCTTGTACCGAACTTCCAATGTCTCCCGATTGTACCGTTTCCCTTTGCAAACCTCACACGGAACATAGACGTCTGGCAAGAAGTGCATCTCAATCTTGATGATACCATCGCCCTTACACGCTTCACAGCGCCCGCCGCGGACGTTAAAGCTAAAGCGCCCCTTCTTGTACCCACGCATCTTCGCCTCGTTCGTCGTGGCAAACAAGTCACGAATATCGTCGAAGACGCCTGTGTACGTCGCCGGGTTCGATCTCGGCGTCCGCCCAATCGGCGACTGATCAATGTCGACGACCTTGTCCAGGTGCTCCAGCCCAAGAATCTTGTCATGTGCCCCAGGGCGCACGCGTGCACGGTTCAAATCACGCGCCAACGCCTTGTGCAAAATCTCATTGACCAACGTCGACTTGCCTGACCCGGAGACGCCAGTCACACAGGTGAAGACACCGAGAGGAATCTTGACGTTGACGTTCTTCAAGTTGTTCTCGCGCGCCTTTCGTACTTCCAACCAACGGTCGTCCGGCTTACGCCGCTTCTCCGGGACCGGAATAAACCGCCGCCCTGACAAGTACTGACCGGTCACCGACTCTGGGTCGTTCATCACCTCACGAGGCGTACCTTGACTAATCACCTCGCCGCCATGAACGCCAGCGCCTTTCCCCATATCGATGATGTAGTCGCATGCCATCATCGTATCCTCGTCATGCTCGACGACAATCAGTGTATTCCCCAGATCCCGCATGTTTTCCAAGGTACGAATCAGGCGCTCGTTGTCTCGCTGATGCAAACCAATACTCGGCTCGTCGAGAATGTAGAGCACACCCATCAAGGAAGAACCCAGCTGCGTGGCAAGGCGGATGCGCTGCGCCTCACCGCCGGAGAGCGTGCCGGCAGATCTGGAAAGCGTCAGATAATCCAACCCGACATCGCGCAAAAAGCCGAGCCTGCTTTCGATTTCCTTCAAAATCTGCCGGGCGATTTGCATCTCCTTCTCAGACAGTTCGAGACCTTGAACATAATCCAGGGCCTCCACCACCGACAAATCCGTGACCTCGGAGATATTGCGATCATTGATGCGAACCGCCAAACTCTGCGGCTTCAAACGCCGCCCCTTACACGAAGGACATGGTTTCGCCGCCATAAATGACTCAATAAACTCGCGGATACCATCGGACGCCGTATCCCGAAAGCGCCGTTCCAAGTTCGGGATAACGCCCTCAAACGGAATCTGCGCTGTTTTGCGCTGACCAAAGTCGTTTTCGTACGTAAACTGAATCGGCTCACCAGTTCCGTAAAAAATCTTCTCCAGCGCGTCTTCCGGCAACTCTGCAATCGGAACCGTCGTGTCGATGCCAAATGCCTGGCACGCAGCCCGTAGCAACTGTGGATAGTACGTCGATGTCGATCCCGCCCATGGCACAATCCCACCCTCATCAATGCTGAGCGAGGTGTTTGGCACCACCAGTTCCGGGTCCACTTCCATCTTGACACCGAGTCCGGCACACGCTTCACAGGCTCCGAAAGGACTGTTAAAGGAGAACATGCGCGGCGCCAGCTCGTCAACGCTAAAGCCACAATTCGGACAAGCCATATTCTGACTGAACATCAGTTCCTCACCGTCGATGACTTCGACGATGACAATACCGCCCGCCAGGCTCAAGGCAGACTCCAAGGAATCAGCGAGGCGGCTGTGAATGTCGTCGCGCAAAACAATCCGGTCGACGACGACTTCCAAGTTGTGCTTCTTGTTCTTTTCGAGCTGAATATCCTCCTCCAGCTCCCGGACCTCACCATCGACGCGCAAGCGCACGTATCCGGCTTTGCGCATCTGCTCGATGACCTTTTGGTGCTCGCCCTTGCGCCCGCGGACAATCGGTGCCAACACCTGCAGGCGAGTGCGCTCCGGCAATTGCATGAGGCGGTCAACCATCTGTTCAATCGTCTGCGAGGAGATGGGAATGTCGCAATTGGGGCAGTACGGATGGCCCACGCGTGCAAAGAGCAAGCGCAGGTAGTCATAGATCTCCGTCACTGTTCCGACTGTCGACCGTGGGTTGCGGCTCGTTGTCTTCTGGTCGATAGAGATGGCCGGCGACAGGCCATCAATGCCATCAACATCCGGCTTGTCCATTTGACCGAGGAACT
Organism: Alicyclobacillus acidoterrestris; assembly: GCF_022674245.1. Taxonomy (GTDB): domain Bacteria; phylum Bacillota; class Bacilli; order Alicyclobacillales; family Alicyclobacillaceae; genus Alicyclobacillus; species Alicyclobacillus acidoterrestris. The sequence goes on along the minus strand of NZ_CP080467.1, from coordinate 954,333 downwards.
GCCGCGCATACGCCGACAGACTTTCGACATATCGGCGCTGCCCCTCTGCGTAAATCGTGTCAAACGCCAATGACGACTTGCCGGATCCACTCAATCCAGTGACGACCACAAACTTATCGCGTGGAATTTGAACGTTGACGTTCTTTAAATTGTGCGCACGGGCTCCCCGCACGTAGATGTAATCTTGTGGCACCAGTTTCACATCCCTCTATGAAAGGCGACCCGTCTCACAATGTCGTGTGACACGGGGCACCTATTGCTTATGACGCGTTGGTTAACTCGGAAATCATATCGCGCAGCTGCGCAGCGCGCTCGAATTGCAATTCCTTGGCTGCTTCGCGCATCTCAGCTTCCAATTTCGCGACCAGCTCTTTGCGTTCGCGTTTACTCAACTGCTGCGCCTGCTCAGCCACGGAGACGTAATCCTCCGTCTCCTCAGCGACCTTCGTTGACTCAATCACGTCGCGCACAGCTTTGCGAATCGTCGTCGGCGTAATGCCATGTTCCTCGTTATAGGCTATCTGCTTCGCGCGACGGCGCTCCGTCTCGTCAATGGCGATACGCATGGAATCCGTAATTTTGTCCGCGTACATGATAACAGCGCCATTGGCGTTGCGGGCAGCGCGCCCAATCGTCTGAATGAGCGACCGATGCGCACGCAAAAAACCTTCCTTGTCCGCGTCGAGAATCGCGACCAAGGATACCTCCGGCAAATCGAGCCCCTCCCGCAAGAGGTTGATGCCGACCAGGACATCAAAGGCGCCCTTGCGCAAGTCTCGCAAGATCACCATGCGTTCGATGGTTTTGATATCGGAGTGCAAATAGCGCACGCGGATGCCAATCTCTTTGAGATAGTCCGTCAAGTCTTCCGCCATCTTCTTCGTCAGCGTCGTGACGAGAACGCGCTCGTCATTGCGAATGCGGGCGCGGATTTCGCCGACGAGATCGTCAATTTGACCCTTGATGGGGCGAACAGAAATGGTCGGGTCAAGCAGCCCCGTTGGACGGATAATCTGCTCAACAATCCGCTGTTGGTGCTCTTCTTCATACGGTCCGGGCGTCGCGCTGACGTAGATGCACTGGCCGACAGCCCGCTCAAACTCTTCAAACGTGAGCGGTCGGTTGTCCGCCGCGGACGGGAGCCGGAATCCGTGTTCGATCAGCGTCTCTTTTCGCGATCTATCACCGCCGTACATACCGCGGATCTGCGGCAGCGTCACGTGCGACTCGTCGATCAGCGTCAAGAACCCCGGCGGAAAATAATCGAGCAGCGTGTTGGGCGGCTCGCCAGCCGCACGGCCTTCGAGATGTCGGGAGTAGTTCTCAATCCCGGAGCAAAAGCCGATTTCCAACATCATCTCGATGTCGTACATCGTCCGCTGCTCCAAGCGCTGAGCTTCGAGCAATTTGCCGTCGTCCCGAAGTTCTGCAAGCCGCTCGCGCAGTTCTTCCTTAATTCGCGAGATAGCCATCTCCAACCGCGGCCGCGACGTCACGAAGTGAGACGCCGGAAAAATGCTTACGTGATTCCGACGCGCCACCACCTGGCCTGTGACCACGTGGATTTCGGTTATCCGGTCAATTTCATCGCCGAACAACTCGACGCGAATCGCATTCTCGTCGCGCGACGCAGGGAAGATCTCCACCACGTCGCCGCGCACGCGAAACGTGCCACGCGTGAAATTGATGTCGTTGCGTTCATATTGCATATCGACGAGCCGTCGCAAGATCTGGTTGCGGTCCATCGTTGCACCCACACGCAAAGACAATACGTGCTGGCTGTACTCAGCAGGACTACCTAAACCGTAAATCGCAGAGACACTGGCGACGACAATGACGTCGTTACGCTCCAGCAACGCCGCCGTCGCAGAGTGGCGCAACTTATCGATTTCGTCGTTGATTTTGGCGTCCTTCTCGATAAACGTATCCGTCGAAGGAATGTACGCCTCTGGTTGATAATAATCGTAGTAGCTGACGAAATACTCCACGGCGTTGTTGGGGAAAAACTCCCGGAATTCTGCCGCCAACTGCGCAGCCAGCGTCTTATTGTGCGCAATGACCAACGTCGGCCGATTCACTTCTTGAATAATGTTCGCCATGGTAAATGTCTTTCCGGAACCCGTCACGCCCAACAGCGTTTGGTGCCGAAGTCCCGACTCGACGCCGTCAACCAAAGCATCAATGGCCGCAGGCTGATCTCCCTGCGGCTTATATTCTGAAACAAGTTCAAACTTTCCGGGTTGCGTCGCCAAACCAAGCCCTCCCGTCAAGTGCGGTATTCGATCGTTTGTCGTTATATCCACGCAATTCCGCTAGGCGGAGTGCGAAGTCTGTGTATCCATTAGGATTACCTTATCACGAACACGGCAAAAAGGGAACATGCGTTCCCTGCTACGAGTGAGAAATGTCTCTGTTTGGAATTATAGAGAAGTCTGCATAGAGGGTAAAGGAGATGTCACTGGAAATCCGTAAGCTCGGCCAACCACTGCAACCGATCTGACGAAACGACAATGACCAAATTCGAATCACAAGCGTCGTCACGGCGACGTCTGCGTGGACGATGTTGTCTGTGGCATGGCCGCCGCCGTACCCGGCGCCGCATCTTGGCGCAGAATCACGATGTTGACCCGCCGGTTCTGTTGACGATGGGCGGGTGTGTCGTTTGGCACAATATTGTGGTATTGCCCGTACCCCGTTCCAGACAGCCTGTCCGCAGAGATACCGTCAGCGGACAAAAAGCGAACCACACTCATCGCGCGGGCAGAGGACAGTTCCCAATTGGAAGGATAGGTACTCGTGCTAATCGGCTGATTATCCGTATAGCCTTCCACCACAATATCGTTCGGTAATGACTTGAAAAACGGAACAAATCCACGAATCAAATTTTGCGCATTTGACTTGAGCACAGCTTCACCCGTGTCAAATAGTGCGATGTCCTTCATCGTAATCTGGACACCCCGCTGCTGATTCGTGATTTGTACTTTATCTTGCAAATGATGTGAAATCACGTATTGGTTTGCCATCTGATAGAGATCTTGAAGCTGTTGATCTTCATCCTTAGCAGATGAGGTTGGCGTCGTCTTCGCTGGCGTTGGCACGTTCATCGGGGGACTGTCACCCGTGTCGTTATCACCCGAGAGGAGCAGTGAACTCTTACCCAGCCCCTGCAACGGTATCTCGTTGCTTTGGTGCAAGGCACTCGCCAACGATTCAGCCAACGTGGCAAACTTCACCTTGTCGACACTGGACATTGCAAACATGATGATGAAAAACACGAGCAAAAGCGTGATGAGGTCGGAATAGGTGACCATCCACCGCTCGTGATTTTGCGGTTTCCTAGGCTTGCGCGGTCTCGGCATCGGTCTCACCCGCCTTTGCGTTCTTCCGCGCGCGCTGCGAGGACGCGAGGAACGACAGAAGCTTCTGCCTCAATACGTTCGGGTTCTCACCCGCCTGGACGGACAAAATACCTTCCAGAGTCATCTCCCGCTCAAGGATTTCATCTTCAGATTTCGTCCTCAACTTATTGGCGATTGGTAGCCAAAAGACGTTTGCGCTGGCCACGCCGTACAGCGTAGCGATAAACGCAGTGGCGATTTCTGGCCCCAGTGATGTCACATCCTGCAGGTTCCCAAGGACGTGTACCAACCCCATGACCGTACCGATAATACCCATCGTCGGCGCAAATCCGCCCGCCGCCTCAAACATCGCTACACCAGTTTCATGCCGCCGTTCAATGTACGCAATTTCCGTCTCCAACATCTCTTTGACCAACTCGGGGTCCACACCATCGACAATCTGGCGAACGCCATTCTTTAGAAACACGTCGTCATAATCGTCAACCTGCTCTTCGAGCGCAAGAATCCCTTCGCGTCGAGCCGTTACGGCCATATCAACGAGCAGTTCAATCGTATCGTGGGGGTCCTTTGCCTTCGTGAAGAAAGCGATTTTGAGGTATTTGCCAATCGCCGAGAACGACTTCATCCGGCTCGATACCAACGTCGCGCCAAGCGTGCCGCCGAACACAATCAACGCCGCAGAAGGCTGAACGAGTGTGCCGATACTCCCCTTGTCCATAATAAAACCGGCCAGCAGTCCGCCGATACCAACCACTAATCCTATAATCGTTGCGAAATCCATTGTGGTTCCTCCCCCATGACTAGCCGAATCCGCCCTATTTCCTGCGTGTTCGAATCCAGCCAAATGGCTGTCCGACCGCGTTTTGTACTGGTTTGGCCTGTCGGCTACCACAACGTTTTGCTTGTCACTGCTGTTTCAAGTACAACGTTTCGAGGAATCCGAACGGTCGTGCCAATTTCAACACAGGTGCCTCACCTGACACGACGACAATCAGGCCTAGCTGGTGTCGTTCGCCTTCATACACCGGATTGCCAATCAGTCGAACTTCACCACGCCGGTCAAGCACCTGAAATTTCGCGTAAGCCGGGTTCTGTTCAAACGCAAAGTGCAGGTCGTACTCGGTGTGTACCGCCGTCTGATTGATATGCGTAATCACTTCGCCCGGTAAAATCCCCAACTTGTGTGACAGTGAATTGCGAATGGTGTACAACACCATGACACCCTGTGAAGATGGCGAATACGCCGGTTCACTCGCTTCATCCACACGCCGCCAGACGTACCGCACCACTTCCATAACCACAATGAGAACGGGCGCTGCCAAGTAACCCATGTCGGTGTGCAGCCAGTAAACCACGGAAAAGCCCGCAGCGAGTATCGCGGCGTAGAGCAAATTCCAACGTCGGAACTGAATCAGAACTCGCTCAGGTTTCAGTGCTGTGAACAGTGCATGGATCCCAAACACCGTCGGCATCACACACAGGGTGACCGGATGATGGAGTTCCATCAACCACGGTCTGACGCCATCGTGAAAACTTACCCCCACACCATCTATCGGGGACATCCAAATGACGAGCGGCATTGAAAAACCCAATTGTAACTTGAGTGCCCCAATTCGACGTCCGCGTTTGCTCGTGACCAGCGCTGGAAATACCGCGTCGCGAGACGTCCACCACTGGAGAAACAATTCAGCCAAGCAAACGACAATGGCAATCAGCACCCAAGACCTCATTTGAAAAGTCTGCAGAAACTCAATGATTCTTGCATACCAACTATTTCCCGATACATGCAAGTAATGTGCGACAAAGGAGCAGGTCAGCGCGATCGGAATCGCCACGATGGAACTGAGGAAACGAAATCGGAAAAGCCCTAGTACGAGGGACAGCACGGCGACAAACAGAATCGTTTGCCAGGACGCCGTTGCCCCCAACAACACGAGGGCGACAGAACCAGCTAAGCCGATAACACAGGCCTTGATATACCGCAAAATCACAGGCTGAATAATCCGCGTAACGCGGACACCAAACCACAGTCGTTCATGTTTAATATTCCGGACTAAATCCCAAATCACCAGCGCCGTAGCCACATAGTGGAGAGGATTGAGTAAAAATGCGACTACAGCGACGAGGACAATCTGCCCCCAGCCACCTGCTACCGTCCAGTGCTGCATGCCGTAGGATTCCTTTCTGTACGCCGTGTATCACCTGTCGAGCTGACAGGCCGTCACAGTGTGCACCAGTTGACTGGCCACACTGATGAATTCGCGCGCGTACGTGCAAATTCCTGTCAGCTCGGCACCGTGATACGAATTAAACGCGAAGGAATTTCCTTACGGACATGACGCCACCCCAGACGCCAAGCAGGATGCCAATGCCAAGCAGCACCACTGCGAGCTTCGCAATCAAGGCGCCACTCGAAACCAGATTGATGGAAAGGATAAGCGGAATATCGTGGATTCGGTCATACACCACATGATAGCCGTACCCTAAAATCACAAGCGGAACGACCGCACCAAACACCCCGATGAGCATGCCCTCCACGATAAACGGCCAGCGAATGAACCAGTTTGCAGCTCCGACGAGTTTCATAATCTCAATTTCGCGGCGTCTCGAAAAAATGGTCATGCGAATCGTGTTAGAGATGAGAAACATGGATGTCACCAGCAGGGCGATGACAAACACAATGCCAATGGTGCGCAGGACGCTCACCGTCCGGAACAAGGATTTGACATACGATTTTCCGTCTTGAACTGTATCGATATCCGGCATATGCCGAACCTCGTTGGCCACCTGCAACGTCTTACTCGGATCTTTGGCCTTAATCACCAGCTGCACCGGCAGCGGACTCGACTTATACTGCTCCAAAATGTCCTGATACTGGCCAAACTCCTGCTTCATTTCATTCATGCCAGCCTCTTTGCTAATCACCTGAACCGAGGCGATATCCGGCATAGAACGAAGTTTCTGCGCCAACTGCTCCCCTGCTTGTTCTGAGGCACTCGGGTGCATATACGCCTGTACCTGAACTTGGTTGGTCACATATTTCGACATTTGCTGTGCGTTCATCGCCAAAATCAGCGTCAGACCCAGGACGGCAAGTGTCACCGTCACGGCGCTGACCGAGGCGAATGTCATCCACCCATTGCGCAAGACGTTCCGGAACCCCTCGCGGAGGTGACGCAGGATTTTACTCATCATATCCATATAGCCCCTTCTGTTCGTCGCGAACGATGATCCCCTGTTCAATCGCGATCACGCGGCGACGCAGCGAGTTCACAATATCCCGGTTGTGTGTCGCCATCACAATCGTCGTCCCCCGGTCATTAATGCGCTGAAACAAGCGCATAATCCCCCAAGAGGTGTCCGGGTCCAGATTGCCAGTGGGTTCGTCAGCGATAATCACGGCAGGGTTGTTGGCAAGCGATCTCGCCACCGCCACCCGCTGCTGCTCCCCACCCGACAATTGCGACGGGAGCATGTCCATCTTGTCTTCGAGCCCCACTTGCGTGAGCACATCCTCCACGCGACGCCGGATTTGGCGCTGGCTCAACCCGATGACCTCCAGCGCAAACGCGACGTTCTCGGCCGCAGTCAGTTTCGGCAGCAACTTAAAATCCTGAAACACGACGCCGATACTGCGCCGCAGCAACGGAATCTTCCTGTCCTTCAAACGCTCAATGTTAAATCCGTTGACGAAGATATGCCCCTTTGTTGGGCGAACCTCGCGATACATCAATTTGATAAATGTAGACTTACCGGCCCCACTGGGTCCGACGACATATACGAACTCACCCTTTTGAATGTGAACAGAAATTCCATTCAACGCAGAGGTGCCGTTGGGGTATTCCTTCCAGACATCCTGCATTTCTATCACTGTGCAATCAAACTCCTCTACTCGAATGTTTCGGTGTCGAACGAGAACCCGCCCAGTAACAAGAAACGCCGAATTCTAATCCACCTAATGAAATTCGACGTCATTCGGCAAAATTCCTGTTGTAAATTCTGGCTTCGTCAAAAGTCAATGTGCTCCGAGTGCACCGTATACCGCTGTAGACTCCGCCAGTCGACGCGCTCAGCCACACCACACATCGCCTCCACCCGCAAAAAACCAGGGCGGGAGAAGCGTACTGGAGGCTGGACGATATCCTCGACAAAATACCGATCACTCGGCCCCACATCCGTCGGCAACTGAAACCCGGGCAAACTGCAGAGCGCGATGTTGTGCAAGCGACCGATACCCGTCTCATACATCCCGCCGCACCACAACCCGAGTCCGTGCGCACACGCCTGATCATGGGCGCGGCGCGACTGCGTAAAACCGCCGACGCGGCCGGGTTTTAAGTTGATGACGCCACATGCACCAATTTCAGCGGCGCGACGGACGTCCGCGGCGGATCGGATACTTTCGTCGAGGCAAATGGGGGTCTGAATGCGGTGCTGGAGCCGGGCGTGATCGACCAAATCGTCAGGCGAGAGCGGCTGCTCAATCATCATCAGCGACAATTCGTCCAACTCGGCAAAAGTGGATTCTGGGGCATCCTGATAGGCACTATTCGCGTCAGCCATCAACGGCAAGTCGGGCAGCGCGTCGCGCAGCGCCCGGAGCGGCAACAAGTCCTCACCCGGCGCAACCTTCAGTTTGATGCGCTGATAGCCAGCGCGATTTGCCGCCTGCGCCCGCTCGACGAGCGCATCGACAGAGTCCTCCATACCTAGGCTGATACCGACGGGCACGTCCCGCTCCTGACCGCCGAGCAACTGGTACAGCGGCGTCTCCGTCTCAGCCGCAAACGCATCCCAAACGGCCATTTCGAGACCAGCGCGCGCCATCGCATTGCCTCGGATAGCCAGTAGGCTATCCGCAAATCGATCGAGATGAGCTACCGAATGAAACACCTGACCCCGCAGACGGCCAACCAAGAAGTCCCGCAACACGTGCCAGGCGGTCTCCACCGTCTCCTCGGTATACGTGGGTTCCCGCATCGCGACACACTCCGCCACCCCGCGTGCACCCGCCGTCGTCTCCAATTCGACAATAATCAGATCCCTACCCGTATGTACCCCGTACGACGTGCGCGTCGGCTGTCGCAGCGGCATACGTAATCTATGTAATGTGCAACGCTTCACCTGCAATGCAAATGCCCCCCGAACGTCTATAGTATCCGTGTGTGTTCCCTATAATCTGGCCGTCGACGCCACTACAATATCTCCCACACGCGCGTACACCTAAGGATCCCGTACGTGCCACGACATCCGCGCAGGGCCACCCTATGTGTCTACCTAGTAGGCGTCTACAACAGACAAACGCCCGCCTAACACCGTCGGCGGACGAAGACTGATCACCGATTTTCCAACGTATCCCTACTTTAGAGATTCCCCTTCAAAGTACCGCATCAACGCGACAATCATCGCGCCCATACGCTCCTCCTCTGGTGCGACAATGCGCTGCACGCCATTCTCCCGGAGGCTCTCCGCAGTCACTTTTCCAACGGCGGTCGCGACGACTTCGTCGAAGCCAGCCACCACTGCATCCACCTGATTTTCCTTCGCCGCGTAATCGAATAGAAAGCGAACCTGCTGCGCACTGGTAAATGTCACAGCATCCACTCGGCGATGGACAATGTCCATCAACAGCGCCTCTAGTACATCCGCTTCCGGCGGCAAATAGGTATAAGCATGAATGAAGCTCACATTCGCGCGCTGTTCGACACACCACGTATCCAACGACTTAGGCAGGTCGCCATGCAGTTGCACCACCACCCGCTTCCCCGCCACATCGAACGGTTCCAGGGCCCGCAACACGCCGTACGTCGTCCCATCGTCGTCGCGGGCGTCTGGTTCGATGCCGTGATCGACCAGGAATTTGGTGGTCTTGCGCCCACGCGCGGCGATTTGCACCGTCTGCAAAAACGCCCGCAGTGCCTCGAGCCGACCACAACGCTGAGCGATGTCCCATACCTTCTGCGCCCCAACACCGGTGGTGAAAATCACCCAGTCGGCGCCGGTATCCAACAGCTCCTCCAACTCCCGCACAACGAGCGCCTCATCTGTGTACGACGTCCCTTGCAGCGGCCTGAGAACAGCCTCGCCACCCAACTTCTCCACCAATGCTGTAATCTCGTCACTTCTCCGATCCGCCGCCACAACGATCCGCTTCCCCTCAAGCTTCACACGCCCACTCCCTCTCTATCTGCTCTGCCAAACAATCACGTTCAATGTGTACCTGTAGCCTACCTTACGATTCCACTGTAGCAATTGCAATGTCCGATGAGGTGAAAGAAATGTGACGGAGGCCGGGGGCGGTGGGGCGGGGCGCAGTGCCAAGGGCCAGGCAGCGTAGTGCAGGGGGTGCGGGAGACCTGGTCGCGTGGTGCAGGAAGCGCAGGGGACCCGAGCCCCGACCCGGCAGCATAGTGCACGTTTTCTGCCTTATTTGTGACATTGCAGCGGATTCGGGGTATTTAGTGCATGAATTCTACCTTATGCCCGGTAAATCTGCGGAAATTGGGGCCCAAGGCGGCGAATAGGGTATTTTTTCGACCTTATCCCGCGGCTTTTCAGTTGATATGTCTTATTAGGACATGTAGGTGGGTGGCAGGGGGCGCGTATGTGGCTTCGGAGACGGTTGGGCCGGGAGCCGGGGGCCGTGCCGGGGACCTGGCCGCATAGTGCACGTTTTCTGCCTTATTTGTGGCAGTGCTGCAGATTCTGGGCATTTAGTGCACGAATTCTACCTTATGCCCGAAAAATCTGCGGAAATCGGGGCCCAAGCCGGCGAATAGGGTATTTTTTCGACCTTATCCGGCGGCTTTTCAGTTGATATGTCTTATTAGGACATGCAGGCTGGGTGGCAGGGGGCGCGTATGTGGCTTCGGAGGGTGATGGGCCCGTGGCCGGGGTGCGGTGCCGGTGGCCAGGTCGCATAGTGCACGTTTTCTGCCTTATTTGTGGCATTGCAGCGGATTCGGGGCATTTAGCGCACGAATTCTACCTTATGCCCGCAAAATCACCGGAAATCACGGCCCAGGGTGCCGAATAGGGTATTTTTCCGACCTTATCCGGCGGCTTTTCAGTTGAGCGTTTTGCAGAATGGTCGTTTTGGGTGGAGGTGAAAAAGGAACAACACCTAGGGGAAGTAAACTAAATTCCACATACTGGTATTCTTGCGCCGTTTCTCGTCACGTCAACTCGTTTTGATTTATGCAGTCTTCTTGTGTCGTTCGATATGGTTCACAGCTAGTGCCGATGCAAGTAACACGATCGCGTTGAGGAACATGTGTGTCTTTACTTTTCGGATGCCTCGGACATGGACGTCGTTCGCCGTCAAATTCGTCTTAAGCCTTGCGTTACAACGCTCTACAGCAGTTCGCTCGTTGTATAACAGCTTCCAATTCTGCGTGCCTCGGTGTGGTGCGCAGTAACGCCGAATATCTTCTGTGATCCGCTTTTTGACCACCATACCGTAGTTGGATTCGGAACATGTCGCGATTCCAAGCGGACAATCTACCTTCCCAACCGCGTGCGGGCAGCGAAACTTTAGTCGGTCACCGTCTGCACCCCAATACACCATGTCATATCCCATCGTGCAACGCGGCGTCCCGTCCGATGCGATTCCTTCAGGCGGTTCTTTTTCACCGCGCTTGTTCATCGCGATAATTGCCTGTGCACCATATTGACGAACCGTTTCATAGTTTTTGACTTGATCATATCCAGCGTCCATCATGACAAAGTCGATTTTCCAACCGTGCGTCGTCACGACGTGTTCCAGCAATGGCGCCGCCATCTCACCATCAAAGACGTTCGCTGGTGTGACATCCAAAGCAACTGGCAGTTCACTCGCGGTGTCCACAGCCAAGTGGAATTTGTATCCGAACCAAGCAAGTTTGTTGCCAAAGGTATCGTATTTTGCGCCCCAGTTGGCATTGCCCGTTTCCTGGCTCTTGGACTTAGGTTGCTTTTTCTCGTAGGACTTCACGGCGGCACTGTCCACAGCCAAATGGCGACCGTTGATGATGCTCGCTTCTTTACATTGACTGACCAGGTCAATGAAGAGCTTCTCAGCGAGACCCAACTCAACAACGGCTGAAAACACGCGACTCAGTGTGGAGACCGACGGGGCTGCTTCGTCGATTCGAAACCCACACTGGTAGCGAAAGCGTATATCTCGCGCCAACCGTTCATGAAGCCTTGTGAACGTTGAGATTCCTTCAAGCGGAGCAGCCAGCAGTGCACGCAGAATCGCTTCACGATTCATAGGTTTCGCGCCTTGGGGTGACTGTTTTCTCAATTTCGAAGCATAGGGTTGTAAATCCAAGACAGCAAAGAACAAGGGCAGACGATCGCTGGAGTCAATTTCTAGCCAGTCTTCAAAGGAAAAGAGCGATGGTTGGAGAATATACAAGTGGGACTTCCCTCCTCGAAAATTTCTTGTTTGGTCACTTGAAATCTTCTCGAAGGTTGGGGTGAAGTCCTTTTTC